>CAZSUT010000004.1:0-60768 GCA_964610095.1 uncultured Nitrospirales bacterium
TCCCACTCGTCGCAGGTGCTGTCGCTGTCAATATTCCCGACGGCGCCCGCCGTGAAGCCCGTCACACCAGCAGCGGCACCAGCCGGAATGGGGGCAACCGCAGGTGGCACCGTACTGCACGGAGTGGCGACCTTATTCTGGGCTACCGGCACGGTAATGGAGTTGGCCGCACCCGTCCCCCCATAGTAGATCGCGTACCGGACGTTGCCGGCCGGCTTGTAGCCGAGCGTGTCGGCCGTCGGCACGCTAAACGTATTGTTCTCGGCAAAGTACGACGTGGCGGTGGTGAAGACGCCGCCCAGATTCACCTTGGCCTCAGACTGGCGCGCCTTGGCTTGATAGGTCATGAAGTTCGGGATGGCAATCGCCGCCAAGATCCCGATGATCGCGACCACGATCATCAACTCGATCAGGGTAAAACCCTGGTCCCCTTTGATACGGTTACACATCGTCCGTTCCTCCTTTTCCCAGAGAATTTCACTATCTAGTTCGATGCGCCAATCTAGAAGGAACTGCGCAGAGCAGGTCCTTGCAGACTGCTAGTGCTGGGTCTTAGGAAGGATCAGATCCGGTAGGTGGAAAGGCGTTGATACAATTGAAGATCAGCTTGTGGAGGGTAGGAGAGACCACCGAAAGCATGTAACGCCTGTGCCTTCGGAACAACTGGCGCCAAGAACTGGCTAGCGTGAGCGCTCAGCGCCAACTCCAAGAAAACCTGGTCTTCAACCTCTTCACACAGCAGGACTTGCTCATCAGTACCCGACGGCAGGGGGAGGTCAATACTGAGATCCTCCACGACGTCTGCCCAGGACATCGCACTCAGAATCAGCAAGGCCAGGAGCATTACCCAAACCTTTTGTCTGTGAGGCGAATTTCTAAGCATATGGGATTAGTTGTACTCTAGATTCCGCCTTCATCGTTAGTCACTGTCCAGGCGCTCACATAGGACCTGAACTGGTTTAAAGAGGCACATACTTTATTCTCTTAGCAAGACCTTTGCCAGTATATGGGTGCTTTCATTATTCATTATAGCAAATTCATTGCAGTCATAATATTACGGAATAGCTGAAAAATTGGCACATGGAAGGACATCACATCCAGGATGGTCTCGAATTTCCACGGTAACTCGTCAGCCACATTCACAAAAAAAGTCAGCTACATTTACAAAAAAGGCAGAAGAGCTATCGAATGAGATAGCCCTTTACGCAGACACAGGTCTGTGCGATCGCTGCCATCCTGTGGAAGCCCAGGCCTCACATAGGGCCTGGACCAGTTTGAAGGGGCAGGTCATGGTGGCCCCGGCCGGAATTGAACCGACGACAAACGGTTTAGGAAACCGCTGCTCTATCCAACTGAGCTACGGGGCCGTTGCGCAAGTGGACGGTCCCACGGTACCACGCAGGGTGCTGGCGGTCAATGCGGAAGCGCGGCTCGAAAAGAGAGACCGGGCGTAGGCCTCCATGGGGGGCTCCATATAGCAAACTGGACGAATCCTCTGGTAAAAGCGACGTGCGTATGAAACGGATCTGGTGTGCCATCTCCAGCCATGGGTTCGGCCATGCCGCGCAGGCGGTTCCCGTTCTGAACGAACTTGGACGCAGGGTCTCCGGGCTCACGGCCATCTTGCGAACGAGCGTGCCGGCGCGCTTCTTCGACGCCCATTTGAAGGTCGCCTGGGAGGTGAGCGAGGCCGAGCAGGACGTCGGCTGCGTCCAGCATGGGCCGATGCGGATCGACGTCGCTGCGACCTGGGAGAAGCATCGGCGCTTTCACGAGCAGTGGGAGGACAAAGTAGCCGCAGAGGTCCGTGCAATCCGGTCCTGCAAGCCGGCCCTCGTCCTCGCGGATGTCCCCTATCTCGCGATCGAAGCCGCCGCCCGCGCAGAGGTGCCGGCCGTGGGCCTGTGTAATCTCTCCTGGGACGGCATCTTGAAGTTATTGCAGGAGCCGGACCGACACGAGCAGATGGACGTGATCCGGCGAATTCAGGAATCATACAGCCTGGCCGATTTGATGATCCGAATTGCCCCAGGCATCCCGATGGAAGCCTTTCGCACCATTGTTGACGTGGGACCAGTGGCCGAGCTCACCACCCCGGACCCATCTCTGTTACGCGCCGTAGTTGGAGCGGAGGTGCTCGAGCGGGTGGTCCTGGTAGCCTTCGGCGGGATCGCGCTCGATGGGCTCCCGTTCGACCGGCTGGCCTGGATGAACGGCTATCGGTTCGTTGTGAGCGGACCAGTGCCGGATGGGACCGAGCGCATCCGCTCGTTGGCTTCGATCCCGATGGCTTTCGGCTCGCTGCTGGCCTCCGCCGATCTCATCGTGACCAAACCCGGCTATTCCACGGTCGTCGAAGCGGTCGCCTATCGGAAGCCGGTCGTGTACGTGCGGCGCTACAATTTTGCGGATGAGGCGGTCCTGGTGGACTATCTCCACCGCCACGGGCGTGCGGCGGAGTTGTCGGCTGGCGACTTCACGAGCGGCCGGTGGGAAGACGCCCTCCGCGCGGCCGGAGAGACTACCCTTCCCGGCCCAGCGCCTGCGCCGACCGGGGCGCCGGAAGCGGCGGACCTGGTGATGAAGTATCTTTGAAGGGTGTCGTGCGGGCCCATTGCGTCAGCGGGCAAAGTCCTTAAGGCGGACTGGCATGCGCTTCGCGCCCCAGCGCCCCGGCGAGCCGTCGAACAGGCCGGCGCACGCCGTGCCGCAGACCTTGCACCGACCGTCATCCGTCAGGTTCCACGCGGTCATCACGTACCAGTCCCGACCGATCAGCTTGCTCCCGCATTGATGGCAGTAAGTGCTGCCGCCTTCCTCGTCATGGACGTTGCCGGTGTAGGCATACCGGATCCCGTTCTTCACCGCAATGCGACGCGCCATGGTCAGGGTGGATGACGGCGTGGGCGGCTTGTCCAGCATTTTGAAATCGGGGTGGTAAGCGGTGAAGTGGATCGGCACGTCCGGGCCGAGGTGCGTCATGACCCACTGGGTCAGTTCCTCGATTTCTTTCTCTGAGTCGTTCTCGCCGGGAATGAGCAGGGTGGTGATCTCGAACCAGACGTTCGTCTCGTGCTTGAGGTACGTCAGAGTGTCCAGCACCGGCTGCAGGTGCCCAATGGTGATCTGCTTGTAGAACTGCTCGGTGAAGGCCTTGAGGTCCACGTTGGCCGCGTCCATGTACTTGTAGAGTTCGCGGCGCGGCTCGTCGCACATGTAGCCTGCCGTCACGGAGACGGCCTTGATCCCGCGTTCGTGGCAGGCCTGGGCGACGTCGATCGCGTACTCCATGAAGATCACCGGGTCGTTGTAGGTGAACGCGACGCTCCGGCATCCCAGTTGCTGGGCCGCCCGGGCGATCGTCTCGGGTGAGGCGGCGTCGGCGAGGGTGTCCACTTCGCGGGACTTGCTGATGTCCCAGTTCTGGCAGAACTTGCAGGAGAGGTTGCACCCCGCCGTTCCGAAGGACAGGATCGGCGTCCCGGGCAGGTAATGGTTGAGGGGCTTCTTCTCGATCGGGTCCACACAGAAGCCGCTCGAGCGGCCGTAGGTTGTCAGGACGACCTGGCCGTTTTCGCAGGCACGCACGAAACACATCCCTCGTTGCCCCTCCTGCAGTTTGCAGAAGCGGGGACACACGTCGCACTGGACACGCTCGTCGTCGAGGCGGTGCCAGTACTTGGTCGGCACGACGGATGTCTGCTGTACTGTGCTCACCTGTTCGCTCCTCGGTGACCCGCTTCGAAAAGTATAACACTTCCTTTATCGTTGCAACATGCTCGCCGTCACTTACCGGCGGGCGCGCGGCTGGCAGCCACTTCGTCGGCCATGCGGGCGGCCCGCCGGAGCTGCATTGTGAAGCTCGTCCGGCTGAAGGCCCACCAGGCTGAGAGTGGCAGGCCGGCTTCCCGAAGGGCCTCGGCTGCGTACTGGTGGCACTGGTGGAACAGGTGGTACGGACGCTTCGACGGGTAAAACTTGATCCGGTCGACGACCAGCACGGGATTGGTGGCCCCGATGGTCGAGAGCAGGTGGCGGCGCAATCGCAGGTAGCCAGCCTCGCTGAGGCGGAAGATGAATGTCTCGGACGGCGGTTGGGGAGTGCGTGCGGCCCAGACTTTCTCGTGGAGACCTATTTCCACCACACCCGGACTGGGCAGGAAGAGGGCCCGCAGAGCGCCAGTGATTCCCTGGCGGCCTTCCAGGTACCACGCCCGCTCTGCATAGCCCCATTCCTCGTAAACAGACTTTCGGTCCAATGCAGTCACTCGTTCGTCCAGCGTGATGGCGATCATGGCATGCCACGTGTCAAGAGAGACGACGACCGTGTGGGATGGCGCACCCGCTGGAGGCGGCCAGAGTCCCTGGACAGGGGCCGCGCAGCTCCACATCAGGAGCAGGGAAGGGATGATAAGCCATAGGACAGGCCTGTGTTGGGAGGTGAGCCCTGCCATCGAGTGTCTTTTCGGGGTGAGTTCTGCCGATTATCTCATTGATTTTGTACAGCTTCGAAAAATAGTTTGTCTTTTTGTATTGGGGGCTTGAACATTGTTCTAGTTAGGACTATTTTAATGTAAACAACTAGAAACACGTGATGGCGAGGAAGCCGACGGTCGATCCCGGTAAGGACCTCTTTATGCAGGTACTAAGACCGCTGGTGGAGACCTACTTTGCGTTTATGGACAAGGGCGTTTCCCACATCCGCTCGCTGGGACTCACGCCTTCACAGTTCGACGTGATTGCAACATTAGGCGATACTGAAGGGATGACGTGCAAGGAATTGTCGGAGAAGACCCTGGTCACCAAGGGCACGCTGACTGGCGTGTTGGATCGGCTGGAGAAGAAGGGTCTGATCGAGCGGGTACCGTCCCGGGAAGACCGGCGCTGCACCCTCATCCGGCTGACACCGAAAGGAGACGCGCGATTCCGGGAAGTCTTTCCGGCGCACATGGAGTATATGAGGCCACACTTCCGGCGGGCGCTCACGACCGCCGAGGCGAGCAAGTTGCGGGAGCTTCTCCTGCGGCTCAAGGAAAGCTTCGAACGCACGTGACGAAAGGAGAGACGCCATGAAAGCTCTATTTGCGACCGATGAGTCCTGGTCCAGTTTGATCCTCCGTGTGATGCTGGGCGTAGTGGTGTTCCCCCACGGCGCCCAGAAGCTGCTGGGCTGGTTTGGGGGCTTCGGCTTCGCCGGAACTATGGGCTTCTTCACGGACAAGATGCATCTGCCGGCTGTGATTGCTTTCCTGGTGATCATTGGTGAGTCGCTCGGGAGCCTGGGGCTGATCCTGGGCTTTCTGACCCGCATCACGGCGGCCAGCTACGTGCTCATCATGCTGGGCGCGATCGCGCTGGTCCATTGGCCGAACGGGTTTTTCATGAACTGGGCAGGCAAGCAGGCGGGCGAGGGCTTCGAGTACCATCTACTGGTGATCGGGATGAGTCTTGCGCTGCTGCTCGCCGGTGCCGGTAAGTGGTCAGTGGACGGAGCAATCTCGAAAAAACCGGAGTAAGACTACCATGAACGAAACGTTTCAGCGGACAATCAATGACGACTTCGCGACCGCGAAGGGGGGAAGTCTGCCAGACCCTCCAGGGCATGACGACCACCTGCTGGACGCTTACTCGCAGGCGGTCATCAACGCGGCGGAGAAGGTCAGCCCGGCGGTCGTCTATATCGACGTGTTGCATCGGTTGAAGGGCCGCCGCACGGCAGATCCGCGGTTTCCCCGGGAGGCGCGGGGCAGCGGCTCCGGTTTCATCTTCACGCCAGACGGGTTCATTCTGACGAACAGCCACGTCGTGAATGGGGCCAACCACATTGACGTCGTTCTCTCAGACGGCCGGCGGGTCATCGCCGATCTTATCGGCGACGATCCGGACACCGACCTCGCAGTTGTCCGGATCGACGCGCCGAATGTAGCCGCCGCCTCGCTCGGGGACTCGAACGCCATCCGTGTGGGGCAGTTGGCGATCGCGGTCGGGAACCCATATAGCTTTCAGTGCACGGTGACGGCAGGCGTGGTCAGCGCGCTCGGACGATCACTCCGCTCGACGTCAGGTCGGCTGATTGACAGTGTCATCCAGACGGACGCTGCGCTCAACCCCGGCAATTCCGGCGGTCCTTTGGTGAATTCTCGTGGAGACGTCATCGGCGTCAACACCGCGGTGATTCTGCCGGCGCAGGGGATCTGCTTCGCCATTGGCATCAACACCGCCAAGTTCGTCGCGGGCCGCCTCATCAAGGACGGCAAGATCCGGCGCGGCTTCATCGGCGTGAGCGGGCAGAACGTGCCGCTCCCGCGCCGTCTCGTACTGGCTCACAACTTTCCAGTCGCGAGCGGCATCCAGGTCGTGGCTGTCGAACCGAACAGTGCGGCGGAGCGCGCGGGCCTGCGGGAAGGCGACATCATCGTGGCCTATGGGGAGCATCCGACGGCCGGCATCGATGACCTGCATCGGCTTCTGGTCGAGGAAAAGGTCGGTGTGAGGGCCGCGATGACCATCGTCCGGCGTTCCGAAAAACGGGTGCTGGACATCATGCCGGAAGAATCCCCCGCGAGAGGATAAGGCTGGAGGAGGGACATAATCGAGAAGTAAGGGGGCTGGGTGATGGAGAAGCTGGCCGAGACACAATATCCAATCCATGACCTTCTACGAAAGAGGTGGAGCCCGCGGGCGTTCTCGTCCCGGCCGGTCGAGCCGGAAAAGTTGCGAAGCTTGTGGGAAGCCGCCCGTTGGGCGCCGTCTTCCTACAACGAGCAGCCCTGGAGCTTCATCGTGGCGACCAAGGAGGATGAGGCCGAATATGCCCGGCTGTTGAGCTGCCTGGTAGAGGGCAATATCCAGTGGGCGCAACATGCGCCGGTGCTGATGGTCTCGGTGGCGAAGCTGCATTTCGATGAGAATGGCGAGCGCAATCGCCATGCCTTTCACGATGTGGGCCAGGCGGTCGCCAATCTCATTGTTCAAGCGACAGCGCTCGGATTAGTGGTGCATCAGATGGCCGGCATCTTTCCGGACAAGATACGCGAGCTGTACGGTATTCCGGAAGGCTACGAGGCGGTTGCAGGAATTGCGTCGGGCTATCCCGGCGACCCTGAAACTTTGCCGGAACGGTTGCGCCAGCGCGAACTGGCGCCCCGCTCGCGCAGGCCCATCCCGGACTTCGTGTTTGCCGGGCGCTGGGGGCGGCCGTCGCCAATCGTCACCGGTTAATGATGTCTGAATAGGGAACTCAGCACATGAAAGCACACTACTTAGGCCATGTCGTGTTTTACGTGAGGGACTTGGAGCGGTCACTGGCCTTCTACCGGGACCTGTTGGGATTTCAGGAGGTCGGGCGGACGTTCGGGGGCAAAGCGGCGGCGCTGACGTCAGGCCGTACCCACCATGAACTGCTATTGATCGAGGTCGGCGAGGCACACCGTGCTCCCGCTGGCCGCCGCCTCGGGCTCTACCATATCGGGATCAAAATCGGGGATTCCTTGGATGAGCTCCGCAAGGCCAAGGCCGAATTGGAAAAGGCAGGGGTGACGATCACCGGCATGAGCGACCACACAGTGAGCCAGAGTCTCTATCTGGCCGATCCGGACGGCAACGAGGTCGAGCTCTACGTGGACGCCGACCCGGCCGTCTGGGGAAAGAACCCAGCGGCCGTCCTGTCTCCGATCAAGCCGCTCCGGCTGTAAGGTTACTTCGCTCCGCCGAGCAAGTCCTTTTTCTTGGGGATGTCCTGGAGGACGTCCGGGCGGACCTGAAAGACTCCGGCCATGGCAGACCCCATCGCATACGCTAAGCCTTGCTCTTGCCTTCCGAAGACGATCCGCCCCAGGAGTTTGCCCTCGTCGCCCGCGGCGATCAGCTCTGCCGCCGGAGTCGCCAGGCCGTATCGTTTCAGATCGGTCGGTTTTTTCGTCACGATCTTCTCCGCCTGAAGTCGCACCGCACGAGTCACGAACATGTTGATGCGGGCTGCATCCGCTTTTGCGTTGGGATCACCGTCCACGATCCAGGCGCCCCCCTCGCGGCTCAGTGCGTATTCTTGGCCGCCGGTTTTGATCACGAGCGTCTTGACCTGGTCCGGCTCAGCCGCGATGAGTTGCTTGGCGCGCAAATCGAACAGTCCCTTGTCCAGATCCTTGGCCGCCGCTTGTGTGATCTGATACAGGGGTTCCTGCGCCGTACTCTCCGCGTAGGCCGCAGCGTTGTCACGGAGGTCCAGGAACAGGGATACCATGCGGTCGGTCTCGCCTTCGTGCAGCGTGATGGTCGCCAGGGGTTTGCCCAGGGTGGCGTGCTTGGCGGCGCGTTCCTTGGGATCGTCGATGAAGTCCCGTGCCTTCAAATCCTCGAGGGCGAACAGAAGACTCTTCACTTCCGGCTGGTCCGCTGCCGTCTCGACCGGCGCCTTGATCTTCCACACGTCCTTCTCACCCTGGCCTTCTCGGTAGAGCACGACGGTTTCCCGGGAACCGGCGATCTTCAGCCGGGTCACCTGGAGGCGGTCGAACGGGAGGACGCGCTTACGACGGAAGTCCTGGATGCTTTTCATCAACAGGTCGCGCCCCGCCAGCGTGGTCAGGAGGACCTTGGGAGAGTCGTCGCGCTTGGTGTAGAGGGTGGCGGACAGGGGACCGGCGTCGCCCACGCGGACGGTCTGAGTGCCTGAGGCCAGGTGCAGGGATACGGTCAGACTCGGCGTCTCGAGACCGTAGGCCTTCAGGTCGGTCCCAGTCTCGTCCACGATGCGGGACACCTGGGCGAGCATGAGCGTGCGCAGAAACTCGCCCACCGCCGTGGCATCGGCCTCCATGGGCTTGGGCTTGCGGATGGTCCAGCGCCCGTCCTCCCGGGCGACCTCCATCTCGCCCCGCGACGAGATGATCGTGAACCCTTGCACGTCGTCTTCCTTGAAGTCCACCAGCTTCTTGGCGGTAGTATCGGCCTCCACTCGCTTCTGTTCGGCGGGCATTTCCACCAGCCACAGGTAGAGGCCCAAGCCGAGGGCCACGATCAGGAGAGCCAGGACTGTGCGAGACATGCGATGGAGCTATAAACGGCGTCGGCGGCGCCAGACGGCGAACCCGGCGAGCAAAAAGAAGCCAGGGAGACCCAGGACTTGCAGCGCGAACAGCGCGTTGGATTGGGCCACTGTGAGCAACAGCGTGCCAAGCCGCGTGTCCTTCGGCGCGATCGTGACCAGGTCCTTCTCTTCAGCCAGCCAGGCCACGGCGTGGAGGATGAAGTCGGTGTTGCCGGAGAAGTCCAGGAATGCGTTGCTGGCGAAGTCCGAGTCGCCAACGAGAAGAACCGCCGGTTGCCGGGCGTTCTCGGAAGGACTGGCCCTGGCGATGACCAGGGCGGCCAGGCTCAGCGGCCCCTGCGTGTCCTTCTGCGGGTCGAAATCACGGATCTGAGTGAGTTCTCCGGTGCGGGCCCAGCTGCGGGGGCTGGACTTGGCCAGGGGGTGGAACACCCACTCGTTGCCCTTGCTGTCGAGGAAGTTGACTGGGCGGACATGGGGAAACATGGTGAAAACCTGGCCCAGGTCCTGGGTGATCTCGTGAGTGCCGTAGGTATTCACCACTGGCATCGTCAGATCGCCGCCGAGGATGGTTTGGGTGTCCAGGACGGTCCGATTGTCTGCCTGCAGACCCCACGCCGCCAGGGTGCTGTCCAGGCCGGCGCGGGAGCCCGGGTCCAGCAGCACGAGGAGCCGACCGCCGGTCCGGATGTGGTCAGCGAGGAGGAGTTGCTCCTCAGGGGACACCGGCTTCTGGGGCCCGCCCAGCACGAGCACTGACGCGTTCTTGGGGATCGTTTTGGACTCGTAGAGAGAGAGCGACCGAACGGTGTACCCTTGCCGCTCCAGGGCCTCTTTCAAAAAGGAATAGCCCTCCTTGCTCCTGTCCTCCAGCAAATGTTCCGCGTGCCCGGTCAGGAAATAGACGGTCTTTTTCTCGTCCTTGGTCACGCGGATGAGGGCGTTGGTCAGCTCCTGCTCGGAGGCGGAGGTGATCCGCGTCTCCTGTTTGCCGCTCTCCAGGACGGCTGTGTCCGGCCGGGAGATGCCGTATTGCCGGGCGACGCCCGGCTTTTTTTCCGGGTCCACGAACTCCACCATGAGCTTAGCGGTATGAGCCTGATAGCTGTCGATGAGGTCGCGGTACGCTAGGCGGACTGGGTTCTGATCACTGGTGAAGACGGTCACCTTGACCTCCCGGGGCAGCTCCCGGAGCAGACGGGCCGTCTGCGGAGCGAGGGTGAAGCGTTTCGTCTCCGAGAAATCCAAGCGGACACTGTGGCGCGCGGCCAGGAAGTTGAGGATCCCGAGGATGGTGCCCATCAGAACGATCATCAGGACGCTGTTAAGACCCAGGCGAGTCGCCCGGCGCGTCGAGAACTCCCGGAACAACTCGAAGTGCGTAACGAGGAAGACGGTCAAGCAGGCGGCCGCCAGGCCTTCCTCCGTGGCGATGAGCGCGGTGCGCTCCGGAGCGAGCACATAAATGACCACCCCGGCGCCGGCAAGGACGCCCCCCAGGACCCCCAACAGGAACGTCAGCCGATCGCTCATCACCGCCACCGCTGCGATTCGATCACCCGGTGCGTCAGGAACAGGGTGAAGATAATGCCGGCGACGAAATAGACCAGGTCCTTCGTTTCCACCAGTCCCTTGACGAGCTGCTCGAAGTGATCGAGCGGGGAGAGGTAGGACAGGACCTTGCCGAGGGCGGTGCCGGCGAACACCTGCCCTGCCCAGCCGAAGAGCCAGAACAGGAGCAGGGCCCCGAAACTTAGAATCACGGCGATGATCTGGTTCTCTGTCAGGCTCGACCCCAGCAGGCCCGCGCTCAGGAACAGCCCGCCCATGAGGAGGATGCCCAGGTACGCGGTGAGGATGGGGGGCCAGCGGAACTCGGCGAAGGGAGCCAGGGCGACCGGGGCGACCGCGCTCAGCGCCAGCACACCAGCGAAGACCGTCAGGGCCGCCACGAACTTTCCCACGACGATGTCGGTGATCGTGACCGGCGAGGTCACGAGCAGCTCCATCGTCTTGAGCTTCTTCTCTTCGGCGAACAGGCGCATGGTCAGGATCGGCACGACCAGGAGCAGGATGACGGCCATGTTGTAGAACACGGGCCGGAAGACGAATTCGTTGAGGTTCAGCTCCGGAAGGTTCCCCTGCACGCGCAGCAGCTGCATGCTGCGGTTGCTGGCGGTCGCGATGGCCAGAAACGAGAGCAGGCCGGTCAGCAGGAGAAAGACAAAAGCAACCACGTAGGCGACCGGTGAGACGAAATACGAGCGGAGTTCCTTGCGAACGATGGCGCCAACCGGGCTCATGGCTGGGCCTCCACGCCTTCCTCATGTTGGGTCAGGCGCAGGAACACGTCCTCCAGCGTCATGGCCACGAGCTTGAGCTCGAGGAGGCCCCAATCGTTCTGGACAGCAACGCGGCCAAGGTCTTCGCGCAGGTCACGGCCGAGTTCCGTCTCGACCAGGAACGTGTTCTCGCCTTCCTGGCGCACCGAGAGCACGCCGGGGAGGGTTAGGAGGCGTTCCTGCACGTCGGGTGTGGAATGTCTCAATGTGAGGCTCACCTTCTCGGAGCGGCGGAGGCGGGCCGACAACTGTTCCTGGGTGTCTTCGGCCACGATCCGGCCGTCGTTGATGATGACCACGCGCTTGGCGACTGCCGTGGCTTCGGGCAGGATGTGGGTGCTCAGGATGATGGTGCGTGCGCCCGCTAGGTCGCGGATCAGCTGCCGGATTTCGATGATCTGCTTGGGGTCGAGCCCGACCGTCGGCTCGTCCAGGATGAGGATCGGCGGGTCGTGGATGAGGGCCTGGGCCAGCCCGACCCGCTGTTGGAAGCCGCGGGAGAGGTTGCCGATCAGCCGGCCCCGCACCTCGCCCAGGGACATCTGCTCCAGGACCTGATCGAGGGCCACCGGCAGGCGTTCCGGCTCGATGCCCTTGATCCGGCCGACGAAGGTCAGGTACTCGGTGACTGTCATCTCGGTATAGAGCGGCGGGACTTCCGGCAGATAGCCGATCAGACGTTTGACCTCCTTGGGCTGGTCGAAGCAATCGTAGCCGGCGATCTTCGCGGAGCCGGACGTCGCCGGCAGGGAGGCCGTCAGGATCCGCATCGTGGTGGTCTTGCCGGCTCCGTTGGGGCCCAGAAAGGCCAGCACTTCCCCTTTTTCCACGGAGAAGCTGACATCGGCAATGGCAGTCTTGGAACCGTAGAGCTTGGTCAGATGCTCGACCTGGATCATGGATGCGGGGAAAAACCTCTCTGCACGTGACGGTAATGCAGTTTTGACGAGTGTCCGTCATCTTATCCGCTGACTAGGAAGGCAGTCAAGGCAAGGGTGGAGGCGGGAGGCGGAAGGAGGGAAAGAAGGCTCCCTAAAAAAATTTATTGACAATTGGAAGAGTTCAGCTATATTCACACACAATTTTCGGGTGTCATGGTCTTTCCCGGTAGTGTCCCGAAGGGGAGGTGCGATAGACGATAAATTGGCCACTCTCTATACAACCCACAGCGAAAGGGGGCAAATGAATTGCACGCACTAGGTCGTCACTTGGTGCTTGAGTTGAACGGTTGCAACCCCAAACTTCTTAATGATGTAAAGAGAGTGGAAGAGATCATGGTCGCCGCAGCCAAGATTGCGAAGGCCACCATCGTCGGCACCCACTTCCATCAATTCAGTCCCTTCGGCATCAGCGGCGTCGTCGTCATTGCCGAATCTCACGTCGCGGTCCATACCTGGCCCGAACACGGGTATGCTGCGGTGGACATCTTCACCTGCGGGGAGACCCTCACTCCCGAAGTCGCGGCCCAATACCTTGTGGAGAAG
Organism: uncultured Nitrospirales bacterium; assembly: GCA_964610095.1. Classification (GTDB taxonomy): domain Bacteria; phylum Nitrospirota; class Nitrospiria; order Nitrospirales; family NS-4; genus NS-12. The sequence continues at coordinate 12,876 of CAZSUT010000004.1, forward strand.
TTCCAGGCCCGTCAACCGTCGCTCATCGAACTCAAGCGCGGGCTGATTCCGGACTCCAAGCCGGCCAAGGTGGCTTCCTCCAAGGTCACCAAGGTGGCGAAGGAGGTTTTTGCCTATGGACGCCCCAAAGAACTCCAAGTGGTTTCATGAGCGACTGGGGCCTAGCGAGGGGCATGTCCACGAAGTAAAGACCGTCCTTTTTTCCAAGCAGACTCCGTTCCAACACATCGAGATCGTCGAGTTGGGGGACTACGGCCGGTCGTTGATCCTCGACGGCAAGGTCCAGTCCACCCAGATGGACGAGTTCATCTATCACGAGGCACTCGTCCACCCGGCCATGCTGGTGCATCCCAACCCCAAGCGGGTGATGGTCATTGGCGGGGGGGAGGGGGCCACGCTCCGCGAGGTCCTCCGGCACCGCTCGGTCGAGGGGGCGCTGATGGTAGACATCGACCGCGAGGTCATCGAGATTTCCCGCGCGATGCTCCCGGAGTTCCATGCCGGCGCGTTCGACGACCCGCGCACCGAGCTGGCCTTCGAGGATGCCCGTCGGTGGCTCGAGACGCACGATCAGGTCTTCGATGTAATCATCATCGACCTGTCCGACCCCACCGAAGAGGGGCCATGCTACCGGCTCTACACGCGGGAGTTCTACCAGTTGGTGAATCGGCGGCTCTCGTCAGAGGGGACGATCGCGCTCCAGTCCGGCACAGTGGCGCCACACGATCTGCTGAACTTCAGCGCAGTCTACCGCACGTTGCTGACCGCCTTTCCGGTCGTGTGCCCTTATTCGGTGAATGTCCCCTGCTTCGGCCTGCCCTGGGGGTTCCAGATGGCGTCGAAGGAGGTCGATCCGCGGGCGTACTCGGCCGCCGATTATGACAAGATGATCGCCCGGCGAATCCAGGGCGAGTTGAAGTATTTGACCGGGGAGGTCTGCATCGCCCAGACGGCGCTGCCGAAACATCTGCAGGCCCGCCTGGCCAGCGAGACCCGCCTCATCGAGGACGACGCGCCGCTCTATACCTATCACGATCACGCCCGCGCCCATTAAGGGGCGTCCCGCAGATTCTGATCATCGAGGACGAGGCCAAGGTGGCCTCTTTGCTCATTGGTTCCTGTGGGCGAATGTGCTGCTGGGTGCCAGCGTGTGAATCTCCGGCACAGACGGTTTTCCTTCCCATGACCACTTCAACTGAATCGCGAAATACTTCTGCGTCAGGCCGCCACGATCTATGGACTGATCCGTCTCTTGAAACGCCATCACTTCCCACCCCTTCCAACGGACAGCGAGCCCGACGATCCAATCCAGCTCACTGGGCCGTACTGGATTCGAAGTGTCGCGATCCGTAAAAAAATTCGTATCCCCGATCAGCCAGACCCGCTCCCGATAGAGAGGGAGCTCGCCGTGGAGCACATACCGAAAGAGAGCCCGTCCGGTATTGTCAGGCCGGGCAAAGTAGGTCTGGGTGGCGAACAGCCAGCCGATCGCGGCATAGAACTCCGAGTTCTTGATCAGGAGAGAATCCTGGTGCCAGAGGCCTTGTACCTCCGCGAACGCCTGGACGAGGCCGCTCTTGTCGATGGGCATGTCGCGCTCATAGCGGAGCAGACCCGCCCACTGTTCGTAGCGGTACAGGAATCCCACGGCTTGATCCCATTCAGACGGCCGGAATTCGTTATGTGCGTCCTTATCAGTAAAGAAATTCGTGTCGAGGACCAGCGCGAAGGGAGCCCAATGCGGCTGGATTTCGAAATGGCCGAGGTACCGGTATTTCACGGTCCCGGTGTTATCGGGGCGTGCTCGGAACGAGCTGTTGTCCACGAAGTCGGACAACGACAGTGAGAACTGAACGTCCGGAGGGCGGACTTCTTCGATTTCGACCCGGCCGGACTTCTCCAGGGCCAGCGCGGGTGAGGCGAGGAAAGCGAGCACGGTGATCGAAAGAATGAGGTCGCGATGGGTCCTCACCCGACGATGCGGCCGACAAGGTCGTAGGCGGCGGCGTCGGTGATCTCGACCTTGACGAAATCGCCGGGCACGGGAAGGGGCGTGTCGGGGTACCCGTTGCTCGTGGTTGCAACGGGTCGTATCGCCTGGGGCGGGCGGGTGAGATTGGCCGTGCAATCGGTGAGATAGACGACGCCGTCGATCTCGGGGGCTTGGCCTTCGTGGCGGGCCTCCAGCAATAGCTCTGTTTCCTCCGATACGCCGTCCACCATCGCCTCGATGGTGTGCCCGATAAGCCGACGGCTTTTCTTCAGCGCGATCCCTTCCTGAATCGCGAGCAACGCGGCGCGGCGCTCTTCCATGAGCCGGCGCTCGATTTTCTTGTCCAGGTCGACGGCGGGCGTGCCCTCTTCGTCCGAGTACAGGAACACGCCGACCCGGTCGAAGTCCATCTCGCGCAGATAGCGCTTGAGCTCGGTGAAAGCGGCCGTGGTCTCGCCCGGGAAGCCGACGATGAAAGCCGTCCGGAAGGTAAGGCCGGGAATGCGGGCGCGCAGCCGGTCTACAAGCCTCGTGATGTGGGCCTTGTCGCCCAGACGGTGCATGCGCTTCAGCAGGGCATCGTTGACGTGTTGGAAGGGCATGTCGATGTACTTGGTGATTTTCTCTTCCCCCGCGTAGAGATCGATCAACTCGTCCGTCACATGTTGGGGATAGAGATAGAACGGCCTGATCCAGCGGAGGCCCTGCACTGTGGCCAGCTCCCGCAACAGGGCGACCAAGCCGTGTTTCAGGCCGAGGTCCACGCCGTAGTTGATGGTGTCCTGCGAGATGAGGTTGATCTCCTTGACGCCGTCAGCCGTCAGGGCGGTGGCTTCCGCGACGATGGACTCGATCGACCGGCTCCGCTGCTTCCCACGCATGAGCGGGATGGCGCAGAACGCGCAGTTCCGATTGCAGCCCTCCGCGATCTTGACGTACGCGGAGTGCGCCTTGCCGAGCCGCAGCCTTGGCGTCAGCTCGTCGTACAGATAGGGCGGCGGGCTGGCCCACACCCGCTGGGTCCGGCGGCCAAGACCGAGGAGGGAACGGCAGATCTCCGCGATGCGGCCGGTGTCCCCGGTGCCGACGACGCCGTCCAGCTCCGGCAGCGCCTTGAGCAATTCGCCCTGGTAGCGCTGGGCGAGGCAGCCGGCGGCGATCAGGACTTTGCACGCCCCCGTCTTCTTCAGTGCGCCGTGCTCGATGATGGCATCGATGGACTCCTGTTTGGCTTCCTCGATGAAGCCGCACGTGTTGATGATAACGACCTCGGCGCGCGCGGGATTGTCAGTCAAGGTGAAGCCGTCCTGCGCCAGCGTGCCCAGCATGACTTCGCTGTCCACCTGGTTCTTGGAGCAGCCGAGGTTGACGAAGCCGATCGTGGCCGTTCGGGTTCGCGTGCGTGGCGTGCTCAACGTGCGTGAAGCCATGAAGCGCAGTGTAGAGGAGCGGGGAATCCGTGTCAAATCAGATCGTCTGCGCACTTTCCCCTTGACTCTGCGCACGCCGGTCTTATAAGATGCGTGATGTCATCACCATCATAATCATCATCGAAGCCTGTATTCTGCAGGCTTTCTTCAATCCCCACAGTTAGCGGTCTGTATTCCTATCTGAATACCCGGTGGGGCCCGCCGGGATGCAGCAGCAAGGTGCGTGCACCGGCTGCTTGGCATGAACCAGGGGCAAAGGGAAGGCATGAACACAACTGGATTCTGCGCGAAGAGTCTCCTGTTCGCTTCGGTCTTGGCCTTACCGGCCTGCATGACGATTCCCAAGGGACTGGGTGACTATGACGCCGGCTTCAAGGAACGCGGCGTGGCCTCCTGGTACGGAGGCAGCTTTCATGGCCGGCTGACCGCGAACGGTCAAGTCTACGACCAATTCAAGATGACCGCTGCCCATCGGCTGCTGCCGTTGGGATCCGTGGCGCGCGTCACCAACCCCGAGAACGGGCGGGAGGTGGAGGTGTTCATCAACGATCGCGGCCCGTTCATCAGGGGCCGCATCATTGACCTCTCGTACGCAGCCGCGGAACACCTCGGCGCGGTCTATCCCGGCACGCTGCCGGTGGTGGTCCAAGTGCTCCAGATGGGCAAACGGAGCACGGCGACTGGTCGCCTGTTTGAACAGAAGCCGGAGAAAGGCCCTGGCCTCGAGTTGAGCGTAGCCGCGTTCCTGCGGAGCGGCGAACCTGCTTATGAGACGTCCTGGCTTCGCATGGCGGGCAGCCAGTTTGCGGTGGGCAGCCGGGGCCCCATGGACGTCCTCCGAGACCAGCGGCGTCCCCGCCGGGGATCCGACACCGCGGTGAGCCCTGAAGAGATGACTCCGGAAGACCATGCCGAATCCGTCCACGAGGAAATCATCGCGGGAGTCTTCGCCTAACTCTCCATTGACACTCCTTTAGACAACCCGATACACTCACCCTGCTGATTCAACGCTAATTGTTATTCGAGAAAGAATTAGTGAGTCCGGGCGCGACCGTTTAACGATAAACGTCCAATGAGTGGGAGTGCTCATGGCCAAGCAGAAGAATCCTATCGTGGAGGACATCGCGCGGCTCAAAAAGAAGATCGCCGAACGGAAGGCCAAGACAGACAAAGCGCTGGGCGACGCAGCCCTTCGAGCGTTGCGTAAGCGTTTGAAGCGGGAGCAGCGCAAGAGGCGAGCACCGGCGCAGCGCTTGGCGCATGCGCAAGGCAAAAAGAAAGACTCTCAACCGGCTGCTGCCGCCGCAAGTTAAGGAAGATCACCCCCACCCATCCCTCCCCGCTCGAGGGGGAGGGTGAGGGAGGGGGGGGCAAGAGGTTGCGAGATGGCTGAAGAGACTAGAAAGATGGAAGACGCCGGTAAGGCGAAGGCCAAGCCCGCCGAGACGACGTCGGCGATGCCCGACGGGTCGGACAAGTCCGAGTACATGCCGATGGGCCAGGACCAGCCCGTCACCGAGGCCGAGGCCCCGGTAGCGGCTGCGGTCGTGGAGACCAAGGCCCCCGAGGAAAAGGTCAAGGACGAAGTCGAGATCCAGATCGACCTCCTAAAGGACAAGGACTGGTACCGCCGGCGGGAAGCCGCGATCACCCTGGGCGAGATGGGCGACGAGCGGGCGATCCCTCATCTCATCGCCGCGCTGCGCGATTCGGAGTGGAATGTCCGGGAGGCGGCGGAAGACGCGCTGGCTCAGATCGGCTCTCCAGCCGTCGAGCCGCTGCTCAAGGCCCTGCGGGAGTACCAGATCCGCAAATTCGTCATCAAGATTATGGGCAGGATCAAGGACGAGCGGGTGCTGGACCCGCTGTTCGCCCAGCTCAGGAATGAAGAGTTCAAGGAAGCCGCGACCGAGGCCCTGGTCGAGGTGGGCCAGCCGGCCGTCGAGCGGCTCACCGCGGTGCTCAATGACAAAGACAAGAATGTCCGCAAGCACACCGTCATCGCGCTCGGCGACATCGGGGTCACAGAGTGCGTGGATCTGCTGATCGAGGCCACCAAGGACGAAGAATGGGAGGTGCGCTTGGCGGCGATCGCGGCGCTCGATAAGATCGGTGACGAGCGTGGCAAGCCCGCCATCAAGGCGCTCATGAAGGACACGGACTTCGTCGTCCAGATGCGCGCGGAGCGGATCATCTTGGAGTGGAAGAAGAAGGCGAAAGCCGCGAAAGAGGCCAAGAACGAGGAGGAGACCGAAGAGCGCACAGGAACGGCTTAACGTGCCGCGAGCAACTGGTCCAACTCCTTCACGATTTCGTCCACTTTCGTCTGCAGGCCCGGCTTCAGCGCCCGCACGTCGTCCTTCACCGCCGCCACCTTGTCCATCACCTTCTCCAGTTTTTCCTTGTGCTCCTCGCCGGCCGCTTCCATCGCCTTCTTGAGGGCCTGCCGGGCTTCCCCTAAGCCGGTCGCGGCCTTGCCGTAGTTCTTGTCGAGCAACTCAGACTTCGCCTGCACCAGCCGCTCCTTGGCGTTCACGAGGCCGGCGCGCAGGCTCAGATTGCGCTCCAGCGTGCTGGTGCTGGCAAGGACTTGGGTGCCGAGTTGCTTGGCCTTCTGGAGGAGGGTTTCGGGTCCCTGTCGGCCGATGTAGGCGCCGCAGACGAATGCGAGCACCACGATGGTGAGCATCCCCAGGAATCGCAGCATTTAGTTTTCCCCCTTCCGTTTCCTCTCTGAGATAACGGCGCCGAGGTGACCGGCGGCGAATGCTTGGACGGTCAGGTCCTTGTCCAGCAGGGCGCGCCTCAGATACGGCATGGCCGTCTTGCCTCCGACCCGTCCTAGCGCCTGGACTGCCGCCACGCGAACCCGCGGGGCGGGGTCGTCGAACGCCTCCAGCGCGAAGGCCATCGCCCGCTCCGGGGCGCTCCGGGCCATCGCGCCCACCGCCGCGCTCCGCACGCCGAAATCAGGGTCCTTGAGCAACTCCCGCATGACCAGCGCCGCCTCGCCTTCGCCCAGCTTCATCAGTGCTTCCGCCGCTGCCAGCCTGACGAGCGAGTCGGAGTCCTTCACGGCACCCCACAGGGCGCCGATCGCTGCCTTGGCGTTGAGCCGGCCGAGGCTGTCTGCGGCGAAGTTGCGGACGTACGGGTCCCGGTCGCTCAACGCGTCCACCAGCGCTGAAATGGCGGAGGTCGCTCCCAGGTCGCCCAGGGCTCCTGCGGCGAAGGACCGGACCGACGCATCAGGGTCGCTCAGGCCCAGCGTCAGCGCCGAGAGGGTCGTGGGGTCTTTCACTTTCAGCCGGCCGAGGATGCCCATGGCCGCGCCCCGGACGGCGGGGCTGAAGTCGCGGGCGGCGGTCAGGAACGGCTGTACCGGCTCGGGCTGGTTGAGACGGACCAGGGCCTCACGTGCTACCAATTGGACGACGGAGTCCTGGTCTTTCAAGCCGCGCCGCGCCAGCCCGACTATCGCCGGATCCTTGGAAAGGCCAAGTGTAGAGAACGCTGCGATGCGGACGGTGACATCCGAGTCGGTCACGGCGTCGCGGACGACAGGTAACTTGGCAGCCAGACCAAAGCGGCCAGCGGTCTGGATGGCGAAGGTGCGCACCCGCGGCGAGGAGTCGTGCAGGGCCAGATTCAGGGCGGCCAGCGTGTCGGCCGGCCCGAGCTCAGCCAGGGCAGTCGCCGCCGCGCCGCGCACGATCTCCTGGCCCTGCACAAGCAAGTGCGTGAGCAGGCCGACGCAGATGCGCCGCAGCAGGTCGCCCTTTTCCTTCTCCGCTTGGACAAGGTGGTCGTGGTCGGCCAGTGCCTCTTCCGGGCGACCCTGATACCCATAGGCCAGGGCGCGCAGCTCGTACGCCGCCGCATGGTCCGGCTGGGCCGCCAGCAGGGTGTTCAGCAGCCGTACTGCCGTGTCGTAGTCCTTCCGCTCGAAGGCGGCCTGGGCGGCGCGGAAGTCGTTGGTCACGGCGAGGGACGTGTCCTGGAGTGCGAGCGGGAGGAGACTGACAAGCACGCCCACGGCGAGCGTGAGCGAATGGGCGGGCGTGATCCACATAGGCGACATCTTAACAGGAAGTCCGCCGCGAAGGAATCGCGGGACGACGGCGAAGGAGTCGGATTGACAGGCGGGGATGGATATGCGACCTTTTGCGATCTCCGATGATTCCGCTGCGGGACGAGAATCCCACGACGCTGATTCCGGTCGTGACGGTCTCACTGATCGCCTTGAACTGCCTGGTCTTTCTGTATCAGCTCTCGCTGGGCCCTGCTGAGGAACGCTTCATCCTGTCCTACGCAGCGGTGCCGGCCGAGTGGTTTCTCCCAGGCACGGTGGTGGGCGATCCGGCGGTGCCTTCCGCGTTGACCGTCCTAACCTCGATGTTCCTGCACGCGGGCCTCATGCATCTGGGCGGCAACATGCTCTACCTCTGGATCTTCGGCAACAACATCGAGGACGTCATGGGCCACGGGCGCTTCATCCTGTTCTATCTGCTGTGCGGGGTCGCGGCCGTCTTCGGGCATGCTATCACGGCTCCAGACTCGACGGTCCCCATGATCGGGGCCAGCGGAGCAATCTCCGGGGTGCTGGGGGCCTATCTCCTGTTATTTCCCCGGGTGCGCGTGCTGGTGCTGATCCCGGCTGGCTTCCTCACCCGCGTGGTGCCCGTGCCCGCCGTCGTGGTCCTGGGATTCTGGATTGTGATTCAGATCATCAACGGTGCCTTCAGTTGGGGAGGCCTCGGCGGCGGGGTCGCGTGGTACGCCCACATCGGTGGGTTTGTAGCCGGACTGGCGCTGATCAAGGTCTTCCAGCGGCGGCCGGTCAACGACATCTTCCGGTGGTAGCCCTCCGGGGAGGCCTGTGGTAAGATCGGACGGCTTTGTACGGACTCATGGTGAAGGAGGATGGTATGCAGGCAGGGCTTTTCGTCATCATCGGACTGATCCTCAGCTGGGGGCTCGGTCCTCCACCCGTAGTCGCCGCCGACATGAGCCTCGCCGGCAAGATCACCATCTCCGTGACCGGCCGCGAGCAAGCCATTTTCGAGAAGGCCAGCGTGAAGTTCGAGAAACTGCATCCTCGAGTGCGGGCGCGGTTTGCAGCGACGGACGGCGGGGACCTGCTGGCGGCCCTGGCCGACGGCTCGGCGGACATCGCTGTCTTAGGGAGAACCCTCAAGCCCGAAGAGAAGGACTGGACAGGCACCACCGTCGGGTGGGAAGGGATCGCCATTATGGTCAATGCATCCAATCGAGTGCAGGAGATCACCCTCAAACAGGTCACCGATCTCTTCAGCGGGGCGGCCAAGACCTGGGATGAGCTCGGGGGGCTCGAAGCTAGGATCACGGTCGTCAACCGGGAAGAGGGCAAGGGGGTGCGGCCCTATCTGGAGCAGATCTTGAACTTGGGCGGGAAGTTTGTGAACGGGAAAGGCGTGGTGGAACCCGACAAGGAGGCCATCCGGTTCGTCTCCGGCAATTTGAACGCGGTGTCCTACATCAACCTGAGCATGGGCGTCGGCAACGTCAGCGTGGGCGTGCCCATCCGCCTGCTCGCGCTCAATAAAGTCGATCCGGAGCCGGCGAACGTGTCCTCCGGGGCCTATCCGCTCCGCCGGCCGATCGTGGTGGTGACGAAGACGTCGCCTTCACCCGTCGTCAAGGCGTTCGTGGACTTCATGCTCGACAAGGAAGGGCAGAAGACCGTCCAGGAGGAAGATTTCGTGCCGCTGGTCGTGACGAAGTAACTGCACAGATGGAGTCCGGCGCGAAGAAGCCGTCGAAGCAGGCGAAGAGAACCGAGCCCGCGAGCCGGTCGCGGCTCGGGGAGCTTCTGGTCGAGCGGAAGCTCATCACTGCGCAGGTCCTCAACGAGGCCCTCCAGGAGCAGCACCGGTCAGGCCGGCGCATCGGCGAGATTCTCCTCGATCGCGGGCATGTCACGGAAGCACAGCTCATCCCCTTCCTGACCAATCAGCTCAAGCTCCCCTATACCGACGTTTCCGCCCTGGCCCTGGGCTCGGACCAACTCAACCTGATCCCCGAGACACTGGCGCGCAAGTACACCATCCTACCGGTCCGCCTGGACGGGAAACGGCTGGACGTCGTGATGGCCGATCCCATGGACCATGAGGCGATCCAGGACCTCTCCTTCGTCACGGGGTGCCAGGTGGCGCCGACTCTCGGCAGCCGGTCCCAAATCAAGGACGCCATCGAACGATTCTACGCCAGGCATCTGGAAGGGGCGGGCCGTCTGCTGGCGCGGGGTGTCTGGCAGGCGACGACACCGCTCCTCACGCCACGCTCCCAGGAAGCCAGCGCGCTGGACGCCGATGCCGAGGATGCCCCAGTCGTCCAATTGATGAATCTCATCATGCGCAAGGCGATCCAGCTCGGCGCCAGCGACATCCACATCGAGCCCGCCGTGCCGGAAGGCACGGTCCGCTTCCGGCTCGACGGCCTGCTGGCCGATCAGCTCAAGGTGCCGGTCTCGCTGCACCCGGCGCTGGTGTCGCGCATGAAGATCCTCGGCCGTCTCGACATTGCCGAGCGGCGGCTCCCACAGGACGGATCGGTGCGCGTGAAACTGGAAGGGCGGGAAGTGGACCTGCGCATCTCTACGATCCCGCTGCAGCACGGCGAAAAGGCGGTGCTCCGTATCCTAGACGCGTCGAGCAAGAGCCTGGAGCTCGAGCACATCGGCCTGAACCCCAGCGATTTGCAGAAGGTCCATGGATTGATCACGCGCCATAAGGGCATGGTCGTGGTCACGGGTCCTACCGGCAGCGGCAAGACCACCACGCTCTACGGCATTCTCAATCGGATCAAGTCCCCCACGACGAACATAGTCACGGTGGAGGATCCGGTCGAGTATCACTATCCGGGACTTAATCAAATGCAGGTCAACGCGGACATCGGCCTGACCTTCGCCAAGGGGCTCCGATCAATTCTCCGCCAGGACCCCGACATCGTTCTGGTCGGGGAGGTCCGGGACGCCGAAACCGCTGAGATCGCCTGCCGGGCAGCGCTGACGGGCCACCTGGTCTTCACCACGCTGCATACGAACGACGCGCCTTCCACCATCACGCGACTGCTGGACATCGGGGTGCCCCGCTACTTGGTGGCGTCGGTGGTGATCGGGATCATCGCCCAGCGACTGGTGCGGGTCGTCTGCCGCGACTGTAAGGCACCCGCCCAGCCCGATACCGCCGTGGCGATTGCGTTGGGCCTGTCGGCGGTCAGCCTGGCCGGCGGCACATACATGGCCGGCAAAGGCTGTGCGAGATGTCAGGAGACCGGCTACAAGGGGCGGGCGGGCGTGTTCGAAACGCTGATCCTGGATGCCAGAATCAGGGACCTGATCCTCCGCGGAGCGACAGAAGAGGACATCCGTATCGCCGCGCAGGAGTCCGGGATGCGTGCCCTGGTGGAAGACGGGCTCGAAAAGACCAAGGCCGGGCTTACGACGATCGAGGAACTGGGCCGTATCCTAGAAGTCAGCGAGTACGCGGCGGCCAGTTGTCCGGGGTGCGGCCGGCACCTCAATTCGGAGTACCGGTTCTGTCCGTATTGCCGGGCGGTGCTGCGTCGTGCCTGTGCCGGTTGCGGGCGGTCGCTCCTCGCGGCGTGGCTGGCCTGTGCGCATTGCGGTCAGGAGTACGGCTAGAGAGCATGGCACGATCGCACGCGATCGCAGGCGGGCACATCGCCCGCCCCACTGAAATCTGGAACCTGCAAGACCTGCTGCGCGATCCAGCCCACGATCTGGGCGTTCTCCGGCAGGAGCTCGAAGAGCAGGTCCGGCGCTTTGAAGGGTTGCGGGACAGGCTGGCCCCGGAGATTCACGCCGAGACATTTCTGGACGCGTTGAAACTAGCCGAGGCAATCACCCGGACGATGAGCAGGCTCGGCGCGTACGCCTACCTCTGGTTCTCCGAGAACACAAAGAACCAGAAGGCCCGAGCCTTCAAGGCAGCCGTCGAGGAGATGCAGGCGGGCTTCGCGAACCGCATGCTGTTCTTCGACCTCTGGTGGCAGAAGCTCGATGACGCGAGCGCCGCCCGGTTGCAGGCCGGAGCGGGCGACTACGCGTACCACCTGGAGTCTCTGCGCCGCTTCAAGGACCACGCCCTTAGCGAGCCCGAAGAGAAGATCATCAACGTCAAGAGCGTCACCGGCCGCCGGGCGCTGGTGGGGCTCTACGACATCTTGACCAGCGGCTTGACGTACACGCTGACGATCCACGGCAAGGCCCGCGCGCTCACCCGCGAGAACTTGCTGGTGTACGTGCGCGACCCTGACGCCCGCGTGCGCGAGGCGGCCTACCGCGAGCTATACAAGGTGTTCGCGCGGCATGCCGACGTAATCGGCGAGATATACAAGACCCTCGTGACGGACTGGAAGCAAGAGCACCTGGGCCTACGTAAGCACCGCTCGCCGATCGCGGTTCGCAACCTCATGAACGACGTGCCGGAGGAGGCGGTCGAGGCCTTGCTGGCCGTCTGCGCCCGGAACGCTGACGTCTTTCAGGACTATTTTGCGATCAAGGCCCGGCTCTGCCGCATCCGAAAGATGAGCCGGTACCACATCTACGCCCCCTTCCGCGAGGCCCGCCGGCGGTATTCGTTTGCGGCCGCGTCGGCCAGGGTGCTCGACGCGTACCGCGGGTTTTCGCCGCGCCTGGCGGACCTGGCCAGCCGGGTGCTGGAGGAGCGCCACGTGGACGTGGCAGTCCGTCCCGGCAAGCTTAGCGGTGCGTACTGCTACAGCGTGATCCCCGGTCTAACTCCGTACGTGCTCCTGAACTTCAAGGGCGACGTTCGAGACATCGCCACGCTGGCCCACGAACTGGGGCACGCTGTGCACGGCATGTTGGCTGGCGATCATTCGATCTTCACCTTCCACGCCATGCTTCCCTTGGCCGAAACGGCCTCGGTGTTCGGCGAGCGTCTCCTTTCCGACGCCTGGACGGCGGAAGAGCGGGACAAGGTCGTGAAGCACAGCCTGTTCATCAGGCAGCTCGATGACGCGTACGCCACCATCATGCGGCAGGCCTACTTCGTGCGATTCGAGCGCGAGGCGCACCGGATCATCGGCGCAGGGGGCACGATGGACGATCTCTGCGGCGTATACTTAAGCGAGCTGCGCCAGCAGTTCGGGCGGGAGGTCGCGGTACCGGATGAATTCCGATGGGAGTGGCTGTCGATCCCTCACCTCTTCGCGAGCCCGTTCTACTGCTACGCGTACAGCTTCGGCAACCTCCTGGTGCTGGCGCTCTACGCGCTCTATCGAACTCACGGCGAGTCGTTCATCCCGCGGTATCTCGCCCTCTTGGCGGCGGGCGGGTCGCGATCTCCGGAGGCCCTGCTGAAGGATTTCGGCGTGGATATCCGGTCGGAGAGTTTCTGGCAGGCGGGGTTTGAGACAGTAAAAGACATGGTTCGGACGTTAGAGAAGACGGCGTGAGCCTTTTTGACGGCCTCGAGCAGTACGTGAAGGAAAGCCGACCGCGCTTTGAGGAGTGGCTGGGGCGGCTGGTGGAGATCCCGACGGTCAGCATGGATCCCGCGCGTCGCAACGATATGCGACGGGGCGCGGAGGTTGCGGTGGACTGCCTCGCGGCCTTGGGCGCGCAGGCGGCGATTGTCGAGACCAGAGGCCATCCGCTGGTCGTCGGCGGGTGGATGCAGGACCCGGCCTGGCCGACCGTGGCCGTCTACAACCATCTCGACGTGCAGCCGGCGATGGAGCCAGAATGGACGCGCGAGCCGTTCAAATTCACGGTCGAGGGCGAGCACTACTATGGACGCGGCACCACCGACGACAAGGGGCCTGCGCTCACTGCGCTGCTGGCGGCCCGCTACGCGGTTGGGCGCGGCGTGCGGCTCAATATCCAGTTCGTCTGGGAGCTGGAGGAGGAAATCGGCAGTCCACACTTTGCGGAAGGCTTAGCGAAAACGTTTGATTCCACCCACTCGCCCCAGGCGCGCCAAGACGCGCCCCTTCCCGTTTTACGCAGACCAGACTCTGTGGTTGTCTCGGACACAATCTGGCTGGCGGGCGGCCGTCCGGCGGCGCCCTATGGGCTGCGGGGCAATGTGGCTGTGCGGCTGATCCTGGAGACCGCCAGGCGGGAGGCGCATTCCGGCTTGACCGGTGGCGCGGCCCGCAATCCTCTCGCGGAGCTGGCTGCCGTGCTCGCGGCTTGCGTGAACGCGAAGACCGGACGGGTCACCATCCCCAGGTTTTACAAGTCAGTCAGACCGCTGGGCAAGACGGATCGGGCGCAGTTTCTGAAGTCGGGCTTTCAGGTGAAGGCCTTTGCCGTCGCGCACCAGTTGACGAAATTGCGCGCGCGGGATCGCCTGGAAGTCATGAAGCGCCTGTGGGCCGAGCCCACGTTTGAGGTGCACGGTTTCGTCGGAGGATACACGGGGCCAGGGGTCAAAACCTCCATTCCGCCGCGCGCAGAGGCGAAGGTCAGCATGCGGCTGGTGCCGGATCAGGACCCGGCCGCCATCTTCCGGATCTTCCGCGCCTATGTCCGCAAGCTCAACCCAGACGTCCATGTGGAAGCGCACGGCATGCTGCGACCCTACGTGGCCGATCTGGGCGGGCCGCATGCGGAGGCTGTGCGGAAGGCGCTGCGCTTCGGTTTCGGCAAGGAGCCGGCCTTCATCCGCGAGGGCGGGTCCATCGGGGCGGTCGTGACCATGGCGGAGCGGTGGCAGGCGCCCGTCATGTTCCTGGGCTTGAGTCTGCCGGAGCACGGTTACCACGCGCCCAACGAGCGTTTCGACTGGGGGCAGGCGTCCGGGGGGATGAAAGCGTTCGTCGGATATTTCGATGAAGTCAGCAGGATCACCGTCAAGACCGAAGGGAGCAGGAGAGCATGATGATACGAATGACCCCGATCGGCTCGGTCATGGGATTGCTTGTGTTAGCCGCGTGCTCGGCTTCGAACGTTACCACCTTCACACCCTACCCGACACCCGACAAGAACCTGGACTTGGCGGCCCTGAATGTAGCCCATCTGAAGACGCTGACCGTCGGCCAATCGCGCGAGGAAGTTCAGGAACGGATGAAGGCCGATCCGGTGGAAGGGTGTGTCAAGTGGGGATGGTCCACATGGGCCCAGATCCAGCGCGCGCTCGGCTGGCTACCGTGCGAGAAACGCGAAGTCATCCAGAGCCCCTATCAGACGCAGAACTTGGAGCAGGGCGGCATGCGCTATGAGGTGCTGTTCTACTACACAGGCGGCGTTGATCCTGAGGGCATGATTAGCAACAAACAGTTGACGCCGGTGATCATCGAAAACGGGAAGCTGTCCGGCTGGGGCTGGGAGCACCCGCTGGCCCAACAATTCCTGCAACCACCCACGCCCACGGATCAGGCCGGCGACCTCAATAACCGCGCCGTCAGTTTCAGAAGCCAGGGGCGCTACGCCGAGGCAGAACCGCTGTTCCGCCAGGCTCTCGATGTCACGGAGCACGCCAAGGGGGCGGAGCATCTGGACGTTGCCATCATCCTCAACAATCTAGGCGAGCTCTATTACGTTCAGGGCCGCTACGCCGAGGCCGAGCCCCTCTACCAGCGCGCGCTGGCTATCAAGGAGAAAGTGCTAGGACCCGACGATGTGGGGCTGGCCACGACCTTGGAGAACTACGCGGTCTTGCTCGCGAGGACCAACCGCGAAGACCAAGCGACGAAGCTGGCCACTCGGGCCAAGTCGATCCGGGCCAAACACGAATAGAGACCCAACATTTCGCCTTCCACGTCAGAGCCCTCTACGGGTATAGAAAACAGATTGTGTAGGGGCTCCCCTGCACCGGAGTCGTCGAAAACGTCCACGCCCTCCAGCGCAATGCAGAAAATCGTGGCTGTTCTTTAGACATCTCTGTTCAGGTCTCGCTCTGCCAGCATGGCACGCCCTGTGCTTATGTCACAAGTTAGCTCAGGATGTCCTGTCCTCCGATAGGTCCACCTGCCTGTGGAGGGATGCGAGTATGGGAACGGCGTTGCACATACTTCATCTTGAAGACAATCCAGATGATCAGGAATTGGTTCGCTTGACTCTTGTCAAAGAAGGCATGGCGTGCGAGCTCGCGTGCGTCGAGACCCACGACTACTTCCTCGCCGCTCTGAAGCAGGGCGGGTGGGACATCATCCTGGCCGACTACACGCTCCCTTCCTACGATGGATTGTCTGCGTTGAGACTTGTGCGGGAATTGTGCCCTGAAGTCCCCTTCATCTTTATTTCCGGCACCATCGGAGAGGACGCAGCGATCGCTTGTCTGAAGGCCGGCGCCACAGACTACGTGCTGAAACACCACCTCGCACGACTGGCCCATGCCGTGCGTCGTGCCTTGCGCGAGGCTGAGGAACGGAAGGAACGCAAGCTGGCGGACGAGGACAGAACCAGACTGGAAGAGCAGCTTCGCCAGGCTCACAAAATGGAGGCGATCGGACGTCTTGCCGGAGGCATCGCGCATGACTTCAACAACCTGCTGACGGTCATCAACGGCTACAGTGAACTCGTGTTCAACAGCCTCGGAGCCAATCTCCTTGCTCGCAAGAACGTCGAGCAGATCAAGAAAGCGGGTCGGCGGGCCGCAACCTTGACACGCCAGCTTCTGGCCTTCAGCCGCCGGCAGGTTCTGCAACTGAAAGTGCTGGACCTGAATGCCGTGGTGACGAACTTTGAGGCCATGCTCCAGCCGCTGATCGGCGAGGACATCCTTCTGGAGGCTGTCCTGCAACCTGGATTGGGCCTCGTCAAGGTGGATCCAGGGCAGATCGAACAGATCATCTTGAACCTGACCGTCAATGCCCGCGATGCGATGCCGGAAGGAGGCAAATTGACGATCGAGACTGCGAACGTCGAACTGGACGAAGCGTACGCCCGCAGGCATGTCTCAGTCCGGCCCGGACCTTACGTGATGCTGGCGATCAGCGATAACGGGTGCGGGATGGACGCGGAGACCCAGGCCCGCATCTTCGAGCCATTCTTCACGACCAAAGAACACGGAAAGGGGACCGGTCTTGGCCTGGCCACGGTCTACGGCATTGTCAAACAGAGTGGCGGCAACATATGGGTCTATAGCGAGCCCGGAAAAGGGACGACGTTCAAAATCTACCTGCCTCGCGTCGAGGGCGTCGCCGAGGGGAGCGAGCCGGCCCATCCTCGTTCCTCGATACTCCGTGGCTCAGAAACGATTCTTCTCGTGGAAGACGAGGACATGGTTCGAAGCTTGGCGCGGGAGATCCTTGAAGCGCATGGCTATGCCGTGTCGGAAGCGCGTGATAGCACGGAGGCCCTGCTCATCTGCCATACGCATTCCAGTTCGATCCATCTGCTGGTGACCGATGTTGTGATGCCGGGGTTGAGCGGCCGTGAACTGGCTGCGCGAATGGGGACTATTCATCCAGAGACAAAGGTGCTTTACATGTCCGGCTACACTGATGACGCAATCGTCCGCCATGGGGTGTTGAACGCAGGTTTGGCGTTTCTCCAAAAGCCATTCTCAGCGAATGCCTTCTTGTGCAAGGTAAGGGAGGTGCTCGACTCGCCGTCAAGCCATACGGTCTACGGCAGGATGACGGTCTCCTCGGAATAGCCGAGATCCTTGAGGGTGCTTTCCAAGGCCTCCATCATCGGTGGGGGGCCGCAGAGGAAGACGACCGTGTCAGGACCTGGCGGTGGGAGACGCTGGCGCAGAATGTCTACGGCGACCCGCCCGACACCCATTGTCCAGTCCGCGGGTGGCTGTTCGAGCACGTGATAGCAGTGGAAGTTTGGATGTTCGCGCACGTCCCGATCCCATTCCTCCCGGAAGATGATGTCCGCCTCGGTCTTGTTTGCGAAGACTAGAAACAGTTCAACGTCAAGCCGCTTCATCAGGATCCAGCGGATGATGGCAATCATCGGTGTGATGCCGGTCCCGCCGGCGACGAAGCCGACCTTCTTGGCCATCCCGTCCACCCAGTGCCCACCCATGTTCGGCCCGCTCATCAGTACGGTGTCGCCTACCTTCCGCTCGTGCACGTACTTGGAGATGACGCCGGTCTCATAACGCTTGATCGTCAAGTCGAAATAGCCCACGGTGTCGGGCAGCGACGATGGTGTATAGGGCCGCTTAACGGCCTTGCCGTTGATCGTAGCGTGCACGTACAGGTGGTCGCCCGGCACCATGTCCAGCGTGGCGTTCTCCGGCAGGGCGAAGCGGAAGGTCTTGGTGTCGTGCGTTTCGACGCTGATCGCCGTGATAGGGTAGGGCGCCGGCGTCTTCGTCTTGATGCGCGTGATGTCTGCCATGGTGTACGGATCATAGCCTGCGCGTCTGGGTCTGGCAACTCGTGCCGTCAACTGAGAGTCCGGTTGATTGACACCTCACCTCTCGCGGGATATTCTGTCCGGACCAATGCCTACGCCGATACGTGAGACCGCGCCGTTGCTGATGCCGCGCTCGCTGGTCGGGCCGCTCATGCAGCTGTACGACTATCCGCACCCGCGCAAGCCTGGCCGGGTGATCCGCGGCTACGACCGCCACCATGCGCTTCGCACCGCCCGCATGTGCGCAGCGGTCGCGCGGCGGCTGGGTCACTCCGATGAACGAATGGAGCGGTACCAGATCGCGTGCCTGCTGCATGATTTGGGACGGGCGGGCCTCGATCAGGAGCTGTTCGGCAGGATCTGGTCCTGGGCCCGGGCGAACGGCATTCCCACAAGGCCCCGTGAATGGCGCGCGGTCCATCCGTCCACTCCGTACGGCCGGGAGACGGAGGCGTTTCTGGAGCGCTATGCCCAGGACCTCACCAGGCGCGGCGTGCCGCTCGATTCCTGGACCACCGAGCAGGTGGAGATGCGTCTGGGCTACGCGCGCCGTCTGGCCCGGCAGTTGCGCGTAGCCAGGCCCAAGCTAACCCGGCTCGGCGTGAAGTGGGCGCCGTGGATGGAGCGCGTCATGCTCTACTATTACTATCCCGAGAAGCTGAATGGGTCGGCGCGGTGGGTCCGGGAGCTGGCCGAGGTCTTGGTGGCGTGCGAGCAGTTCGAGGCCTACAGCAACCGCCAGCGCGGGCGCGACTACTACACGCGTAAGAAGGAGAGTTTGCCTGAGGCCTTCGCCTACCTCGACAAGCTGCAGGTGGAGGGCATCCTGAGCCCGCGTGTGGTGCAGACGGTGCGCGAGCTGGCCGCGGCGGGCGCGTTCGATCAACTGCTTGCCGAGTCACGCGGCGCCGCGCTGCCGCGTCGGGAGCTCCGGTACTTGCGCAGCCTGAAGCGGAATGGCTGAGATGAGCGTCAAGACCATCCCGATCCGGCTGGACATGCGCGGCAACACCCAGATCGAGAACATCACGAAGCGGGTCCAGGAAGCGGTGGCCGAAACCGGCCTGAAAGCCGGGATCGCCACGGTCTTCATCCGGCACACTACCGCCTCTGTGATGCTCATCGAGGACGAGCCTGGCATCCGCGCCGACACCAAGGCGATCTGGGACCGCCTGATCCCGGACGACGCGCGCTGGGAGCACAACACCCGCAATCCTGGCGAGGACAACGCCCACAGCCACCTGCGGGGGCATCTGCAAGGACCGTCGGTGACCATCCCCTTCACCGACGGCGCGCTGCTGCTCGGCACGTGGCAACAGATCGTCGTGGTGGATTTCGACACGCGGCCCAGAAAGCGCGACCTCGTGGTCCAGGTGGTCGGCGAGTAGCCGTATTCGTCCTTCCCCCTCTATCCTTTTCATCGTCGTACTGGCGGTGGTGCTGCTCGTCTGGCCGGTCGCGGGCGAGCAGGACTGCGAGGTCCACATCAACGACCTGGGGCGCAGCTTTCCTCTCGACAGAATGGAGCGCCATGCCCTGTGCCGCTTGGCCGGCGTCGTCAACGATGCCACGACCAGCCACGTCAACCCGCCAGTCCTGACGCCGATCCGCAAGCCGGTCTACGACTTTTTGCTGGACCACGTGGTCCTGACCGCCGCGCTGGTCCGCACGCTGGGAATTGGCCAATACACCGTCGAGCGGGTCGGGGCGCAGGGTTTCCAGGGGGACGACGGGCTCGGGTCTGAGGCGCTGGTCGATCTGCTCAACCAAAACTCGACGCAGCGGGTCTACCACATCCAGGGCACGCATCACGGCAACGTCCTGATGATTTCCGGGGAAGCGATCGTCATGCTCACCTCGCAGACTCGGACCGGCAGCGACGGGAAGGAGTACGTCGAGACGCGGATGGTGGTCTATTCGCGGCTGGACAACCCCATGCTGGCGACGCTGGTCAAGGTGCTGCAGCCATTCCTGCGTGGGGTGATCAACGGGAAATTAGCCGGCCCCTTTCTTGCCGTCCACCGGCTCGGCGAGCTGATTGCCGCCAATCCCGAGAAGGTCTACCGGCAGGCCGAAACCATTTCGGAACTTGACAAGACTGAGCTCGATGCCCTGCGCGTCCTGCTCTTACCATCCCTTACTCCTCCACCCCCTTGACGATCTTCCCACTCTGGATCACGTACCTCAGTCGGGCAGACTTTTCCAGCAGGGCGATGTCGTCCAACGGATTGCCCTTTACCACAATCAGGTCGGCCTGCTTGCCGGCTTCGACCGTGCCGATCTCCTGCTCGAGGCCGAGCAGGGTCGCGGCCGAGCGGGTGGCGGCTTCGATCGCCCGCATCGGCGTGAGCCCGAGCTGTACCATCCGGCGCAGCTCCTGCGCGTTGCGCCCGTGGTGGTTGAAGGGCGTGCCGGCGTCGGTGCCCATGGCGATCCGCACGCCGGCCTTGACCGCCTTCCGGAAGTTCTTCCGCTGCGCCTCCGCCATCCCGGCGCATTTCTCGAGCGCGTAGTCCGGCATCCCGCCCTGCTTGCCGTGCTCGAATCCGGACTGGATGGCCGAGAGGGTCGGGACGAGAAAG
Source organism: uncultured Nitrospirales bacterium (assembly GCA_964610095.1). GTDB lineage: Bacteria > Nitrospirota > Nitrospiria > Nitrospirales > NS-4 > NS-12. Next base: position 33,231 of record CAZSUT010000004.1, read on the forward strand.
GTCCGGCGCTCGAGGAACAGGTCCAGCGCCTCGTCATCCAGCAAGGTCCCGTGCTCGATGGAGTGGACACCGGCGCGGAGGGCGTTCTTCATGCCTTCGGCGCCGTGCGCGTGGGCCGCGACGCGCCGGCCCGCGCGCACGGCCTCTTCGACGCCGGCCCGCAGCTCTTCCATCGTGAGTTGCGCCGTGCCAGGGGAGGTCCCTGGCGTCAGCACGCCGCCCGTCGCGATGAATTTGATGACGTCCGCGCCCGCGCGAATCTGCTCGGCCACCGCCTTGACGATCTCGTCCGGCCCGTCGGCCTGGCGGCCGATGAACCAGGCGTGCCCGCCTGGCATGCAGATCACCAGGCCCGCGTTGAGCGTGCGGGGACCCGGGATGATCCCGGCCTTGATCGCGCGGGTGACCGAGATCGAGATGTGCTCGCGGGAGCCGACGTCCCGGACCGTCGTGATCCCGGCTTCCAGAGTCGCTCGCGCGTGGGTGACGGCTTTGATGGCGGTGGCGGTCGGATCGTCCTGTTCGAGCGTTCGGATCGCATCCGGACCGGCGTCCAGGCAGTAGTGAACGTGGCAATCAATCAAGCCGGGGAGAAGGGCGAGGCCATGGCCTTCGATCACCTGTGAGCCACGCGGGACCTTGACCCGGCCGTCGGAGCCGACCGCGGCGATCCGATCACCGTCCACCACGACTGTGGCCCGCTCCAGCTTGGCGCCGGTGCCGTCAATAAGCAGCACCCGGCGGATCGCGAGCGGCGCGCTCACCCCTTCAGCGCGGCCTGGACCTCGCCGACGTGGCCGTCCACTTTCACCTTGCGGAAGATCGCCTTGAGCTTGCCGGTTTCGTCGATGATGAACGTGCTGCGCTCGATTCCCCAGTAGGTTTTCCCGTACATGTTCTTCTTCTTGTAGACCCCGTAGGCCTTCGAGACCGTGCCGTCCCCATCGCACAACAGCGTGAAGGGGAGGCTGTATTTCTTGATGAACTTTTGATGGGACTCGGCGTCGTCCATGCTGACGCCCAGCACGACGGTGTTGGCCTTCTCGATCGCGCTCAAGGAGTCCCGAAAGCCGCACGCCTCCTTGGTGCATCCCGGCGTGTCGTCCTTGGGGTAGAAGTAGAGCACCAACTGTTTGCCTTTGAGGCTCTTCAGACTGACCGTCTTGCCATCCTGGTCGGGCAGGGAGAAGTCGGGGGGCTTGTCGCCTATCTGCAACTCATCGGCCATGGTACCCCCTTAAGCAAAGCAGGTGGTGGTCTCCATTGCACCACCGCCCGGGTGAATCAACCGAGATCATGTTGCTGTGGCGTAGGCCTGCAGGGCGGCGGTCAGGGCCGCGCCGCTCTGCTTGGTCCACCCATGTTGACCGAAGATTTGTTCCAGTGTGGACAGCAGCGTCACCACGTGTTCATGCCGCGAGGATTCGCCCATCAATCCGATGCGCCACACCTGGCCGGCGAGTGGGCCGAGCCCGCCGCCGATTTCGATACCGAATTCGGCAAGCAGCGTCTTGCGCACCGCCGCTTCGTCCACGCCGGCGGGTACGCGCACGCAGTTCAACGTAGGCAGCCGGTGTCCGGTCTGTGCCTGGGGCTCGCACCCCAGCGTCGCCAGCCCGGCCATGAGCGCTGCGCTGTTGCGGTAGTGGCGGTCAAACCGGGCCTCCAACCCTTCCTCCACCACGAGGCGCAGGGCTTCACGCAGCGCATAGATCATGCTGATAGGCGCCGTATGGTGGTAGGCGCGTTTTCCTTCTGCCCAGTAGTCCGCGATCATCGACAGGTCGAGGTACCAGCTCTGCACCTTCGTCTTGCGCCCCTTGACCACCTCCAGGGCGCGTCGGCTCAAGGTCAGCGGGGCGAGTCCAGGCGGACAGCTTAGGCATTTCTGTGTCCCGCTGTAGCAGGCGTCGATCCCCCACGCGTCCACCCGCACGGGCACGCCGCCGAGGGACGTGACGGCGTCCACGACAAGGAGCGCCTCGTACTGCCGGCAGAGCGGGCCTATCTCCTCCATCGGCTGATGGGCGCCGGTGGAGGTCTCCGCATGGACCAGGGCGACCACTTTGATGGAGCCCGCCTGCTTGAGCGCGTCCTCCAAGCGGTGCGGGTCAATGATCTGTCCCCACGGGACATCGAGTGTGACTGCCTTGCCGCCCGCGCGTCCCACGATGTCGGCCATGCGCGTACCGAATACGCCGTTTACGCCCACGATCACGGTGTCGCCTGGCTCGATCAGGTTCACCAGCGTGGCCTCCATGCCGGCCGAGCCGGTGCCGGACACGGCGATGGTGAAGGGGTTGTCCGTCTGGAAGACCGTGCGGAGCAGGGCCTGCACCTCGTTCATGATCGTGAGGAATTCAGGGTCCAGATGGCCGAGCAGCGGCGTGCTCATCGCGCGGAGCACGCGGGGATGGACGAGGCTGGGACCAGGACCGAGCAGGAGCCGAGGAGAAGGAACCAGTTCGGACACGGCCTTCGGGACAGAAGCCTGTCCCGACAGGCTTGGGGTGGGCGGGTGCGACGACGCCTGGGGCGGGGGGATGTAACCGAGCGACATGGGCGCATTATACCGATTGCACCGGCAATGTGAAACGCCCGTTTGGGGCGCGTCGTTCCACGGTCAATTTGGTGCTATACTCCCGCCCCATGCCTGACGCCGACCAGCCATCCGACCAAGTTCCTATCCGGCAGTCCATCCTCTCCCCATGGATGACTGCCGCCTACGGACTCTTCGTCAGCGTGTATCTCGGGCTTGCCGTCGTCCCGTCCTCCTCGTCGCGACTGGACCAACTGGATCATCCGGAAGAATCACTGGAGCGGCTCGTGTCCCGCGACCTGGACATGCGAGAGGCGCTCCACCGGGCTGCCGACTGGAAGCGGGCGCTGTATGTGGCCTTCGCCGGTCCCGAGGACACGCTGGGCGACGCGATCGCCTGGTACGACGAGCTCGTCGGTGCGGGTCCTGCTCCTCTCACCCAACTCTATCGGGTCATCCTGCTGGGGGAGTACGGCCAGCTGAACCGTGTGGGAGCCGCGCTGGTTCCCTGGGAGTTTCAGGGCGAGTCGGCCGCTCGGATGGCGCAGTGGGTCCGGGCGGCTTACCTGACGCCCGCGCTCGATCGGGAGACGGGGCGGTCGCTGGTGGCGGAGATCCGCTCAGAGCTGACTCCGGGCTGGTTTGCTGATGTGCTGGTCGCGCGCGTGGCCGCCGCGATGGGAGATCAGGCCGTCCAGGACAAGGCGGCGGCTACCATCGTCGCGCGCGGGGAAGTGTTGCTCGATCGCTGGATCAGCTTGATTCTGGGACAGCTAGTCCTGCTGGCGCTCGGCACGGTGGTTCTTGGCAGAGTTCTGACGAGGCGCCTATCGTTAGTGGTCGGGAACGCGCCCTTGCCGCCCCTCTGGTCGCAACAGGACGGCCTCGGGCTCTTCGTGCGGGGGGTGTTCGGGTTTCTGCTCATCGGCCTGGCGTCCAACCTCCTTCTGCCGAAGGAGTCGTTGTTCACCGGCATCTCGACGCTGGTGGCGGGCGTGCCGATGGTCTGGTGGACCATCCGGTATTTCTCGCTCCGTGGCTTGCCGTTGCCGCTGGCCTTCGGGTTGAAACTGCAGCCGGGTGGAGTGGCGCGGATCGTCGGGGCGACTCTGGTTATCAGCACGCTGTCGGTGCTCGGAGAGGTGTTGATCACCGTCGGCAGCGATGCGCTCCACATCAAGGCCCATTGGGCGGACGGGCTGCTGGAGAATCTGTTATGGGGACCGCCGTGGCTCGTTGCCTGCGAGCTCCTCGACAGCATTCTCTGGGCGCCGCTGATCGAGGAACTGGCGTTCCGCGGCGTGCTCTACGCCACCCTGCGGATGGCGATCGGGGTGTGGCCGGCAATAGGGGTGAGTGCGGCCTTCTTCGCGCTGGTCCACGGCTACGGGGTGATCGGGTTCGCGTCGGTCTTCTGGAGCGGGGCCCTCTGGGCGCTGGCCTACGAGCGGACCCGCAGCCTCCTGCCGGCGATCCTCGGCCACGCGATCAACAACCTGTTCGTTTCGGTGGAGTTTATCTGGCTGCTGCGGGTATAGGCCCCGACGCAGTGGAAGGTGAATGAACGATGAATCGATGGCGTAGAAGGATTATCGGTGGAAGGGAAGGAGCGTAAGAGTTACAAGCTAGAAGGAGGGAATCGCAATGTCGCTGATGTGTACGATGCAGGAGTGCAAGCAGATGTCCGGCATGTGCAAGCATGAAAAGATGATGCTTGGCGTTTTGCTGATATTGATTGTTGGTGCGGGCTACTTTCTGTTGAGCTGATAGGGTGGGGTGGGCCCGTTCAGGTGATCGGCGACCCAGTTGCTCATCAGGGTCGTCATGAGCTGAAAATCTTCCGGCTTGGAGAAGTGGTGGTCGGCGTCCGGCAGCCACGCCACAGAGTTCGGACCTCCCAGCGACTCCGATAGCTTCAGGGTCTGGCGAGGCGGCACGTATTCATCGTGAGCGCCCTGGACGATGAAGGTGGGCGCCGTGACGACCTTCGCCGCGTCGTAGCCGCTATAGCACAGGCTGTCCTCATAGAACGCGTACGCCAGCTTGATGCGCCCGCTTCCGCCAGGGACCACGTTCGGGATTGTGTCAGTAGACTTCCATCGGGCCATCCCTGTCTCGCCGAACTCCAACTGTAGCATCTCCGGAAAATCCGGCACGGGGCACTTGAGCGCCAGGCATGAGAGCTTGGGCCATTTGGCGGCGGCGAGAAGCGCCACCAGCCCCCCAAAGCTCGATCCCACCAGTGCCAGCTTCCGGTAGCCCTTCGAGTGCATGAGGTCTAATGCGGCCAAGGCCTGACTGACAGCCAGAGAGACGGTGATCCGCTCAAACGGGCCCTCGCTCTCGCCCTGCCCAAAGAAGTCGAATCGGAACGTGGCAATGCCCTGAGGAAACAGCAGTTCGGTCAGAGTCTTATTGGTGCGGCTGTTCTTGTTGGAGAGGAACCCGTGGCAGAGGAACGCCAGTCGGTCCGGGCCATTAGGAGGGGCGACCAGGATTCCTGAGACCGCATGGCCCGCAGGGTCCTTGAAGGTGAGCGCCTGCTCCATGTTGGGGATTGTAGCAGAGTTCTAGGCGGAGCAACGGGTTAGCGTGATGATCTAGGGAAAGATCGGGATGAGGTTCCCGCAAGACCAACCGAGTTACAGCTTGGCGGAGCGAACGCGGTAGTCCACGTTATCCTGCACCCACTTCCAGAACCGGTCCTGATGGGCTGTGTCAACGCCGGGCTGCATCTGCTCCTTCCAGCCCTTCATCACCTCTGTGTCCACAGTCCATAGTCGGACCCGTTGCCGGGGGACATGCTTTCGCCACTGTTCACCGACCTTGGGGCTCACATAGGTCAGTCGAAGAGTGATGTTTCGGGCGAGATACTCCAGCGGGTTCAAATTGATTTGCTCATAGATGGCCCGTGACCCCGCCTTGACGCCGGGCATATCGGGGATGCCGTCCGTCACCACCATCAGTGTGATGGGAGCAAGGATCAGGTTCCGTTCCTTCGCGATCCGCGCGACTTCTTGGAAGAACGAGTTGAAATCCGTGATGGTGTCGGAGGGAGGGAACCAGGTCCGCAGATCCGTCCCGATCTGCTCGATGTTCTTCCCCTCGAAGTCGTGGATCGGATGAAAGCTCTTGGGCTCGCCGGGTTTCTTGCCGCCGATGCTGGCGACGAACAGGGCCTGAGGTTTGGCCAGCCCGCCCAGCTCATGGAGATGGCCGTAAATGTAATGGGCCAGAAAGGTCATAGCATTGTCGTAATCGTGCTTAAAGGAACCGCTCACATCCACCCCAATGAAGAGGGTCATGGGGGCTTTACGCTGCTGGCTAGGTTGTTGGCCAGGTTGAAAGTTGCATCCCGCCACTATGACCAACAGGGTCGCAGCACTGACCAGCGAAGCGGTGATAGCGGAACGGAGGCGGCTCATGACCCAGCCTTCTTTGGTTGTAAGTGCAACGCGGCCAGGGTTTCCCTGGTCTCCAGAACCTCTTTGAGGCTCTTGAAGGGGATACTAAAGAACGGACGCGAGGTGACCAGGATCATGGCAAAGTTCAAGGCCGCGGCCACCACGTGAAGGAACGGAAGCGTGAGATGCTCCATGAGCTCATTGCTTTTTTCGTGCAGCCACTCGATCTCTCGCTTAAAGTCCTCGAGCGGAGCGCGCCACCAGCGCTGCATCTCCGCAGAGACAGCCGCATGCTTCACGCCTTCTGCCTCTGGATGGACCAGCGGCCGGCGGGACATAAAGGCGAGCAGGGGAGGCGTCCCGAACTGCCCGAACAGGAACCAGGTCATGCCGCGCACCCCCAACCAGCCAAAGACTGCCAAGGACAGCGTGGAGATGATCCCCATCCTGTACTGCTCCTGTGTCTGTTGCGCGATCCAGGGCGAGATGGCGTCCACCAGCTCGCGGTACAGGAACATGACCTCGAAGAACATCACGAACAATTCGACCAGGAGCATTTGAACGAGGAACTTGTATTCCCGGTTCTTCACGGTCTCGAGTAGAACCTGGAGGCAAGCGTAGCTCCCGAGAATGAGCAGGAACAGAAAGACGAACAGGAACGGGCCGGTGAACCTATGGGCTTCGACGCCCACCAAGCCGGCCAGCACCTCCGACACAGTTGGGAAGAGGACATAGCTGAAGATCACCGCCTCAAGCAGGCACCAAAACAGCAACAGTAGGAACGCAATCCACGGGACGCCTGGCTGGAAGTAACTCCGTGTCATGTCCCCTGTCACCTTGAAGGGCAGGGTGAACACCTGGCGCCCGGTTTCCATGATCAACTTCAGTCCGAGGCGGGCCAGCTCGAACATCCAGCCCACCACCACGACGAAAAACCTCCCCAGCCCCACCCAAAACATCCACACCGCGAGCGCGGCGTCCCACCACGCGAGCAGCATCTTCTTGATGAACTCCAAGCGCCCTGAGCGAAAGGGCAGCGTATAGAGCGAGAGTTGGGTGCACCAGACCGCGCCAATCCATAGGAGGGCAGGGAAGAGAAGAAGGATCCAATAAACTCCGGCAGTCCAGCCGGAGGCGGAATCGAGGAGAAAGGCGAGGATCTCCCGTTGCATCCCAGGAATCCAGGAAATGGGTGCGGTCACGAATTTCAAGAGGTCCTGCCACTGTTCGGGCACCAGATTGGTGATGGGGTTAGGCATCGGTCTCCCTTTCTCTTGCTATTCGACTACTGTGGTTTCAGGGCCGGGCATCGGACCAGATACTTTTCTCAACAAAATTGAGCAAAACCGGTGCCTAGGTCTTAGCCCGCTCAGGAATGACCGAGCCTTCACCAATTATTGAAAGATATTCTGCGTTTGCATGACCGTTTGGCGACTTAGTTTGACAAGGGCTGGTTGTAGGGAATGACCTACAGAATTGACCAATGACACGATTTGTACACTTAGCTAGCTTAAAAATATTCAGTGGTTATATGATGGTCTTACGACTTGCCGCCAATATGGCAGGTTGTATGGATTGACCGACAGAGTTGACCTATGGCGGATTTTGTACAATTTACTTCAGATTGACGGACTGGCATGAAATAAAAGAGGATTTCTCTCTGTTTGTAGAGGATGTATGATAGAGCGGTAAGCAGCGGGTCCTGTCGTCGCACAGCGGGGAAACGGAATGGCTGACGCCGCCAAACGGCTCTCAACGAATATCGATGGCAACTTCTTCGTAGACACCACTTGCATCAACTGCGACACCTGCCGGCAGTTGGCGCCGAAATCATTCGTCGAGAATGGCGAATACTCGTCCGTCTATCGCCAGCCGGAGACCGAGTCCGAGCGCTACCAGGCCTATCAGGCGCTCCTGGCCTGTCCCGTCGGCTCGATCGGTGCTTTGGTGCCCGAAAAGGCTGTGATGCGTGCCGCCACCGAAAGCTTCCCGATGCTGATTGAAGACAACGTCTTCTACAACGGGTTCAACTCGGAGAAGTCGTTCGGCGCGAACAGCTATTTCATCCGCCATCCTGATGGCAACTGGCTGGTCGATGCGCCCCGGTATGTGAAAAAGCTGGTCGATGCCTTCGAGCGGATGGGCGGGATCACGTACATCTTCCTCACGCACGAGGACGACATCGGCGACGCGCCGCGCTACGCCAAGCACTTCGGCGCGAAGCGGGTCATCCATCGTGCGGACGCGGATGCCCAGCCCGATGCCGAATGGATCATCGACGGGCTGGATCCAGTGGAGGCCTCGCCGGATTTCCGCATCATTCCCGTGCCGGGTCACACCGACGGCAGCATGGTCCTCCTATATCGGAACCGGTATCTCTTCACGGGCGACCACATATCGTGGGATCGGGAGATCAAAGGCCTGCGCCTGGCCACCGTCTATGTGTGGAAGGAATCCGCCTTGCGCCGATCAACGGGGAAGCTGCTCGAGTATCCGTTCGAGTGGGTCCTGCCCGGCCACGGCGACCGCATGCATCTGTCTGCTGACGGGATGCACGAGGAGTTGCAGCTCCTGCTCGCCCGCCGCGTGGCCAGGAAGTCCTTTTCGGCCCCTTGAGGACACCACGGTAATCGGTCATACTTTACGCACCTATGGATAGGCATTCGGTATCTCCTTGTGAGACTCTGGCGGAGCAGTACCAAGCCCTGCTAGAGGTCGCAGAGGCGATTTCCGTCCACCGCGATCTCTCCAGTCTGATTCATGACCTCGCCCAGCGACTCCATCGGGTGGTCAATTTCGAGTACATGCGGTTGATTCTGCACGATCCCGAACGAAACGTCATGCGCCTCCACGTCCTCGAAGCGCCAAACGAGCGTTATGATGTGTCGGGCTGTCAGGAACTACCCGTGGACGAGTCTCCGGGTGGATGGGTCTGGCAAAAGCAGGAACCTTTAGTGGTCTCGGACGTCGAAAGAGAAACCCGCTTCCCACGCGTAACTGAGTTGATGCGCCAGCAGGGTGTGAAATCGTATTGCGTGGTTCCTCTCACCACCGCGCAGCGGCGGTTGGGTGCGCTCGGGTTCGGGAGCTTACAGAAAGCCTCATATGATGGATCTGATCTGGAGTTCCTGCAACAGGTGGCCAAGGAGGTCGCAGTCGCTGTGGACAACGCGTTGAACTATGAAAGCGCCCAGTCCGCGCAGCGACAACTGGCTCATGAACGCGACCGCCTGCGGCTGCTGCTCGAAGTGAACAACGCGGTGGTCTCTCGTCTGGATCTCCGGGACGTGTTTGCGGCTACAACGGCATCCCTCCGTCGGGTGATACCGCATGCGCTTGCCAGCCTATACCTCTACGATCCTGATAATGAGGTCGTTCGTCGGCATGCCCTGGATAGTCCGAGTGGCAAAGGCCTACTCAAGGAAGGCTTCGTGGGTCCTATCGACAGCACGCCTGCGGGCCCCGCCATCAGGACGGGTAAGCCGGCGCTGTTCGAAGAGGACGATCTCAAACGTTTACAATCCGACGTTGCTCAACTCCTGCTCGAGGAGGGCGTGAAGTCCGGCTGCTGCGTGCCGCTCAAATCACATAATCGGTTGTTGGGGACGCTAAACATCGCAAGCCTTCATCCGAGCGCGTTTAGCCAGGACGATGTTGACTTGCTGATCCAAGTTGCCAACCAGATCGCGATTGCGGTCGAGAACGCGCTGGCCTATCAGCAGATCACCGAGTTGAAAGACAAACTGACCAAGGAGAAGCTCTACCTCGAAGACGAAATCCGCACCGAATACAACTTCGAGGAGATCATCGGGGAGGGCGCGGCGCTGAAGCGAATCCTCAAGCAAGTGGAGACCGTCGCGCCGACCGACTCTGCCGTGTTGATCCTGGGCGAGACCGGCACCGGCAAGGAGCTCATCGCGCGGGCGATCCACAATCTAAGTAAGCGTCGCGAGCGGACCTTCGTCAAGATGAATTGCGCGGCGATCCCGACGGGACTGCTCGAAAGCGAGCTGTTCGGCCATGAACGGGGCGCCTTCACCGGCGCCATTGCCCAGAAGGTCGGCCGATTTGAACTCGCCCACCAGGGCACGCTGTTCCTCGACGAAGTCGGCGATGTCCCTCTTGAGCTGCAATCCAAGCTCCTTCGTGTTCTGCAGGAGCAGGAATTCGAGCGGTTGGGGAGCAACCGCACGATTCGTGTGGACGTCCGCCTGGTGGCGGCCACGAACCGGGATCTCGCCCAGATGGTTGCCGACAAGCAATTCCGCAGCGATCTTTATTACCGCCTCAACGTGTTTCCCATCACGGCTCCTCCATTGCGGGAACGCCCGGAAGACATTCCATTGCTCGTCCGCTACTTCGCGCAAAAATACGCCCGCCGCATGAACAAGCGGATCGAAACGATTCCGGCCGAGGCGATGACGGCCCTTGCGAAGAACCACTGGCCCGGCAATATCCGGGAGCTCGAAAATCTGATCGAGCGATCCGTGATTCTGTCCCAAGGGCTCGACCTGCACGTTCCTCTTGGAGAGTTGAAAACGCCGGCCACGACGGCTCCCAACAGAGTCGCGACCTTGGAAGCGGCCGAGCGCAAGCACATTCTGCGCGTCCTCCGCGAGACCAATTGGGTAATCGGAGGTTCTTCCGGCGCCGCTACCCGCCTCGGCATGAAACGCACGACGTTGCAATCGAAGATTAGGAAGCTCGGCATCAGTCGCTCGCGGTAGCGCCAATCTTTCGGCACCGTGCCGTTCTTCCACTCCTGCAGCACCGTGAGCTTCTGCTCGGCAGGCCACCGACGCTTCGACCACGATCGTTCTGGACAGGTTTCTCCGCACAGGGAGGTCGGCACTATGAGTCATAAGGCTGTTATTATGTTCTCCTTGTTGCCTCTGTTGTTCGTCTCAAACCAGATCTACGCCGACTCGATCCATTTAGAGCAGATTAAGCTTCCCCCTGGTTTTACAATCGCGGTCTACACGGACAAAGTTCCCAATGCCCGAGGAATGACTTTGGGGAAGAACGGCACGGTGTTTGTCGGCTCTCGGGATAAAGGCGACGTCTACGCCGTGGTGGACACTGACGGCGATCAGCGCGCTGATAAAGTCTTTACGATCGCCAGCGGCCTTCAGATGCCTGTCGGCGTGGCCTATCGGAATGGTTCCTTGTATGTCTCCGCGGTCGATCGCATCCTGCGCTTCGATGAGATCGAACAGCGACTGGCGAATCCGCCGAAGCCAGTGATCGTGACGGACCGCTTTCCGCACGAGACGCATCATGGCTGGAAATTCATTGCCTTCGGTCCTGACGGCAAGCTCTATGTGCCGGTCGGGGCTCCGTGCAACATCTGTGAACCGGATCCCGACCGCTATGCTTTGATCTCGCGTATGAATCCTGATGGCAGCGGATACGAAATCGTGGCGCGCGGGGTCCGGAACTCTGTCGGCTTCGATTGGGATCCCACGAGCCATGATTTGTGGTTCACGGACAATGGTCGTGATTGGCTCGGAGATGATCAACCGCCGGATGAGCTGAATCATGCGCCGAAGCCGGGGATGCATTTTGGCTATCCGTATTGCCATGGCGGGACGATTCCCGATCCGGAGTACGGCAGCAAGCACCCCTGCAGTGAATTCACGCCACCGACTGTTAATCTCGGTCCCCACGTCGCCTCACTAGGCATGCGCTTTTACACAGGAAAGATGTTCCCTCCGAAATACGAAAACCAAACCTTCATCGCAGAACATGGCTCGTGGAATCGGAGCAAGAAGATAGGCTATCGCATCACATCAGTGTTACGAGATGAGCAAGGACACCTCCGCTATTCAGTGTTCGCAGAAGGATGGCTTCAGGGCCAGGAGGCATGGGGGCGCCCCGTTGATGTTCTCGTCATGCCAGACGGTGCCCTGTTGATCTCAGACGATTTGGCAGGTGTGATTTATCGGATCAGCTATAAAAAACAATAGGAGAACCCTTTCTTTCTATTGCTCAAATACTCTTCTTCGCGCTCCTTCTGATCGCCTGGGACGTCTCGGCCGATGAACCGGAGTCACCGACGAACCTGGAACCTTTCGTCATCACTGGAACGCGCATTAAGCAGCGAGCCAGTGAAACAGCCGCAAGCGTGACGGTCATTACAGCTGAGGATATTCGCCATTCCGCGAGCCAGATGGTCGACGATATCCTAAGACAGGTTCCCGGCTTCAGCCTCTTTCGTCGCTCTTCAAGCCTCGTGACCCATCCAACCTCCCAGGGCGTGTCCCTGCGAGGCATCGGTCCGAGTGGGGCAAGCCGAGCATTAGTCTTGCTGGACGGTGTGCCCATCAACGACCCGTTTGGGGGTTGGGTCTACTGGAATAAGATCCCTCTGCAAGCTATCGAACAGATTGAGGTTGTACGAGGAGGAGGCTCAAGCGTCTGGGGCAATTACGCGCTCAGTGGAGTCATCAATATTATCACGAGGCGCCCGACGGAACGCCAAGCCCTCTTCGAAGGGAGTTATGGAAACCACAACACCACCAATCTGGACCTTCTAGTGACAGAAACCCGGGAGCCATGGCGCGTCAGCCTTGAAGGCAACTTCTTCGATACAGAGGGCTACCAGATTGTTGAACCATCCTTCCGTGGAAAAATCGACATCCCGGCAGACTCGAAGCATAGAACATTCAACGGGCGTGTGGAATTCGCCAAGTCCCCCGACCTCATGCTGTTCGTGAGCGGAAATTTCTTCGATGAAAACCGCGGAAATGGGACACCGCTGCAGTTCAACACAACAGATGCCGGTTCTTTTGCAACCGGCGGTCGCGTCCGAACAGTTGAGGGTAGTGAGTGGGCGTTTCAGCTGTTCGGACAATTTCAGGGTTTTCGAAGCACCTTCTCTACGCAGGCAGCTGATCGGAATTCGGAAACACTTGCACTCGATCAAACCGTGCCCTCTACCTCGTGGGGTGGTTCCGTGCAGTGGAATCACCCCTTTGCGTCACACCTGATCAGCTCCGGCGCTGACTTCCGCTGGATTCAAGGAGAGACGGATGAAGCCGTCTTCGGAACCAGCGGGTTCTTGCGTAACCGTGTAGCTGGTGGAGAGCAAGTGATTAGCGGTCTGTTTGTCCAGGACATCTTCACGCCCAATTCAGACTGGGAACTCGTCGGCGGCGTTCGTGAGGACTACTGGGCCGCCTACAATGGATCACGCCAGGACACACCGCCACCCGCGGGAATCCCAGCCGGCCAATCATTCGCTGATCTTAGCCGAACCCTCACAAGTCCGCGCCTTGCTGCTCTCTTTCATGCCACTCCATCCACAGACCTTCGCGCCTCCGTCTATGAGGGATTCCGCGTCCCGACGATCAACGAGCTCTACAGGGTGTTTCGCGTGCGGAACGATGTGACCGTTGCCAATGCGCAACTGCGTCCGGAACGACTTTCAGGCGGAGAGATTGGCGTCCAGCAGCGATGGGCGCCCTTCAATGCCTGTCTCACCGCCTTCTGGAATGAGATCACAGACCTCGTGACGAACGTCACCCTGAGCACACCCCTCCCGGATTGCCCGGCAGGCACGACCTGCCGCCAGCGGCAGAACCTCGATTTGGTCCGGGTCCGAGGGCTCGAAGCGGAGTTGGAGTTTCGTCCGGCCCCATCATGGCGCTTTCTTGCAACATACGTTTTTCTCGACACACGAGTCGTAGCCGCTTCGCAGCAGCCTAGTCTTGAAGGACTCCGCCTGGCACAGGTCCCAGAACACAGCCTCACGCTCGTTGTCCGGTACGAGAACTCGGACTGGGTCAATGCTTCTGTCATTACTCGGTACGTCGGCAAGCAGTTTGAAGACGATGCGAATACACTGCCGCTCGGCAGCTACATCGTTGTAGATCTGTTTCTCTCACGAGCGATAGGCAAGCTAGGCGAAATCTTCGTCGGCATCGAAAATCTTTTTAACCGGACCTACGCTGTGGGTCGCACCACCGATGGTGTCACTTCCATTGGCGCTCCATTTCTGATCCATGGCGGAGTCCGCTTGAGCTTCTGAGGACCGCACTTAGCCGTTTCCGCTAGAGCCTGCCGCAAGCGCGGATGGTGCCGATATCTCGGCACGTGCCGATATTTCGGCGCTCCTTCTTCGGCACCGCATCTCTTTTCAGACAAAAGCGAATCCTTTAGCCAGCTCTAACCAGTAGTCGTTTCAACGACTTAACCGACTTCTTCCACATTGCAGCGCGTCTGGAATATGAATTGCCATTACCTGAGGCATGACGCATCTAAGGGAAAGGAGGAACCCCCGATGGAACTGACCTTTACTCTACCGAACGGAACGCGTGCAGGCATTGTGCCGACGCACGGTCTCAAAGACCTTACGGTTAAGCAATTGGGGTTGGAGTGCCTCGCTCCAGCCAAGGATGTTTCAGTCGTATTCCATGTACCGAACCAACAGGCGTTGGATCGAGTCAGGGCACGATTCGGACTGACGGAATGTTGAAGGGGAGGCTTCGATGGCTACGGCAGTCGGATTTCCAGTGGAAGATTTGAAAGAGGCGAATGTCGCCGAGTGGAAGGAACTCGTCGGCACGGCACGGTGCTCGCGGTGCGGAGGCCTCATGGTGACCGAACAGTGCTTTGATCTTCTCAGTGACAGTGGTTACCTCGATTTCCTGGCCCGACGCTGCGTGCAGTGCGGCGAGCTCGTGGACCCGATCATTCTCAAGCATCGCCGCCTGCGGCTGCTGAGCAGTCTCGAGAAAACCGAGAGAGGTTTAAAGAACTCCGTATGTTGAAAATTACCATGAGAATAGAAACCGGTGTGATGACCTTCGAGCTTGAAGGGAGACTCGCCGGCCCTTGGGTAAAGGAGTTGGAACTTTGCTGGCGCTCCGCTGCCAGCACTCAGCGGATCTACCCTGTGCGCGTAGATTTGTCCTCGGTCACCTTCATTGACAAAGAGGGGAAAGAGTTGCTGGGTCGGATGTACCAGGAAGGGGCCGAGTTGGTGGCGGCGGGGTGCTTAAACAAATCCATCGTGGAAGGGATTATGCGGGCAGAGGAAAGGAAAGCCTGAGGGCTGACCGGATGATTAACAAGGAGAAAGCGATGAAACAGATAACACTGGCGATTTTCGTGATGGTCCTGGGAGCTTTCGCCATCGCCGAGGCTGCTGGGGCGGAAGGCAGAGAATGGAAGGTCATTACCGTCGAGCTGGCGCCCGGGAAGGCGGACGAGCGGCATTTCCATCCTGGCGTCGAGCTCGTCTATGTCCTGGAAGGCGCAGGATACTTGGAAGCGGATGGCAAGCCGCCGGTCGCGTTGAATCCCGGGGCCGTGACGACGTTGCAACCGAAGCAAGGCCATGTGCTCAAGAACGCGAGCCAGACACGGCCGCTGAAAGTCCTTGTCGTGCTTCGCCTCCCCAATGAGGGGGTCAGGCGGCAGCAGGCGTACGAGCAACCCATCTTCTGAATGGCGAAAATGCGTACAGGCTACCTGTCTCCTTTTTCTGTCACGCTGCTGACCCTAGGACTTCTCGCTTCCACGCTCGTCGGGTGCGCGAGCCTTCCCGTGCAGGAGGATGACACGCTGGCGGGCTATCGCCTGGAGCTCGCGCGACTCGTGGAGACCGGTGTGCTGACGAATGATGACGCGGAGAAGTTCTATGGAATTGCCAGCCTGGAGATGGAGCGGCGGGCTAAACAGCGCGCCGAACAGCGCCAAGGACCCCCGGCTGTCGAATCCCGGGGTGCAGTAAACCGTCCATCATTCGGCCACATTCTGTGATGAGGAAGAGGAAGATTCCATGGACCTGCAACTCACAGGCAAGCTCGCGCTGGTGACTGGCTCGACCGCAGGCATCGGTCTTGCCATTGGCTCAACCCTGGCCGATGAAGGCGGACGGTGATCATCAACGGACGCTCAGAGAGCCGCGTGACCGGAGCCGTCGCGAAGATCCGACAGAGGTATCCTCAGGCAAAACTGGAGACGCTCGCCGCGGACCTGAGCAAAGCGCAAGTGGTAAAGCAAGCCACCAGTCGATTCCCTCACGTGGACATCTTGATCAATAACCTCGGCAGCTACGAGGCAAAATCTTTCGAGGACATCTCGGATGAGGATTGGACGGCGATCATCGAAACGAATTTCATGAGCGCGTGCGATTGAGCCGTCTTTACCTGCCGAAGATGAAAACGAAGAATTGAGGCAGGATCATTTTCATCTCGAGCGAATCAGCCATCAATATCCCTGTCGAGATGATTCACTATGGTGTTACGAAGACCATGCAACTGGCGCTGGCGCGCGGTCTGGCCGAAACCACGGCAGGCACAGGCGTGACGGTCAACTCCATCTTGGCGGGACCGACTTGGTCCGAGGGAGTGGAGGGATTCGTCGATCAGATTGCGAAGTCTCGGGGAGTTGAGCCGTTTGTTGTGGAGAAGGAGTTCTTCGAGACCGTCCGCCCTAGTTCACTCCTCAAGCGGTTCGCCACGGCAGAGGAAGTCGCCGCGTTGGTCGCGTTCGTCGCCAGCCCGCTTTCCTCCGCGACAAACGGGACGGCGCTACGCGTGGATGGCGGAGTGGTCCGCTCGATCATCTGATCACTTTTTCATGATGTGAGGATGCGCGATGCAACCGGCAAGGAACGGAAATAAGGGAGAGACTCATGAAAGAAAACCTCGAGAAAGTCGAACTGCTGGCCCGTGATCTGCGGAACGGCAAAGAGTTCCCACGCAGCCCGCGTGAAACGCTGGGCGGCTATGTGCTGGCCGCTCGCGCGCTGGACAAATGCCGCGCGGTCCTCGTCGGCTGGCAGGGCGAATTCCACTCCAATTGCCCGCTCGATCAGCGGTGGCTGAAGTTCGCTGAGATTGACTACAATGCGTACCGGTCGTTTGTCGTCACCGGCGCGACCGACGACGAGGTCGCCGCGTGGATCGGCGAGCACGCCAAGAAACGCTCCCGAGCCGACATCGTCATCTGGAACAACCGGGAACGTGACCTGCACTTGAGCGACCTGACCCCGGAGTTGCAGGAATACATGGAGGACTACATCCAGAAGTACATCCCGCGCAATCGCGTGGTGTACCACTGGTTCGATGTGTACGACTTGGAAGAGGAACGTCTCTGAGTGAAGGGAAAGGGGACAGGAATATCCACGCCGGCGGCGGCGTGGTGATGTGAGGGGATAATAAAACTATGAACAGACCGATTCGCATTCTGTTACAGACGACCATTCCCGAAACCGAAGATGACTGGCACATCGGGCGATTCTCTTTGCTGCGCGACCACCTTGCTTCTTTGAAAGACGAAACGGGGAATAGGCTGTGCCAGGTGACGGCGCGCAACCGTGAGTCGGATGCCGGAGCAGATGACCCGGTGCTGAGTACACTTGATCGCTCAGACTTTGATGAGCTCTGGCTGTTTGCCGTTGACGTTGGCGACGGTCTGACGGCTGCGGACTGTCGAGGCATCACGCGCTTTCGTCAACGCGGCGGAGGCGTCCTCGCCACACGGGACCATCAGGATTTGGGCTCATCTCTCTGCACGCTGGGCGGCGTCGGACGCGCGCATTTCTTTCACACGCGAAATCCCGATCCTGATGAATCACGGCGCACGATTGACGATTCAACCACGAAATCCATCTCGTGGCCGAATTATCATTCCGGTAGCAACGGCGATTATCAAATCATCACGCCCGTAGAGCCTGTACATGAGCTGTTGCACAATCCTAGTGCGCCTCCCAGGGTGATTAGATATTTTCCTGCTCATCCCCATGAAGGCGCGGTCGGCGTTCCCGACGGTGAAGAGCACGCGTGCGTTATCGCCATTGGCAAAAGCCGGAAGACCGGGCGCACATTCAACCTCGCCGTCGCTTTCGAGAGAGCGAAAGACAAGCAGGGCAACACGGTCGGTCGCGGGATAGCCGAGGCAAGCTTTCATCACTTCGTGGACTACAACTGGGATACGGAGAAGGGTGCGCCGAGCTTTGTCGACGAGCCGCCTGGCGACGGCATCAAGCGCGAGCCGCACACGCTCAACGACATAAAGACGTACGTTCGCAACCTGGCTATCTGGCTTGCTCCTTGACAAGGCGAAAATGGGGACAGGCTCCTTTTTCATGACGGGAGGACGCTCCATCGGCGGCCCCTCCGGTGCGGCTGCCCGTCTCGGGATGAAGCGGGCCACGTTCCAGTCCAGAATGAGGAAGCTCCGCATCTCACGCCGCTCCTGATGCCGATATTTCGGCATCTGCCGATATGTCGGCGCGGCCTCTTCGGCACCGCATCCCTCACCCGACAAAAGCCTGCACTCTAGCAAGCTCTAACCAGCAGTCGTTTCAACAAGTTAGCCGACTTCTGCCAGATTGAGGTGCGTTGGGAATGTGAATTGCCATTGTTTGGGGTGAAGGAAAGGGGAAGGAATACATTGAGCTCGCCCATGATTCAGTTTACAGATGTCTCCGTGAGGTTCGGCGACCGACAGATCCTCGAGAAGTTCTCTATGACTGTGCCGTTTGGCGAGACGCTTGCCATTCTAGGAGGGAGCGGCGCCGGGAAGACGACGCTTCTTCGGCTTATTGAGGGGCTTGTGCAACCGGACACGGGGAGTATCATGATCGACGGCCAAGAGGTAGTGGGTCTATCGGAGCATCAGATGACTCGTGTCCGGAATACGATGGCCTTGGTCTTTCAAGGCGCGGCCCTCTTCGATTCCGTGACCGTGCGGGAGAATGTGGGCTATCGCCTCTGGGACCAGGCGATGTTAAGCGAGAAGACGATCGAGAGCAGGATTGCGGAAAGCTTGCATTTCGTCGGACTCGATGACATCACAGAGGCCATGCCGGGCGAGCTGAGCGGTGGCATGAAAAAGCGGGTGGCGATTGCGCGCGCGCTGGCGAGCCACCCCCGGCTGATCCTCTATGATGAACCGACAGCCGGGTTGGACCCGATCAATACGCACATTGTTAAGGAGCTGATTTGCCGGCTGCACGGTCAGGATCATGTCACCCAGATTGTTGTCACACACGACGTCGAGACTGCGTATCAGGTGGCCGATCACCTGATCATGATCCACCAAGGGGAGAAGATCTTCGATGGGACGGTCTCTGAACTGAAGATGTCCACTGAAGAGCGCGTTCAGGCCTTTCTGCATCCAGACACGGTCCTGTCAGCGTCGGATGAGGGTGTCTATTCGGCTGCAAGGTGACCCATGGATGACGTGACACAATTCGTGATCCGCTATAGCAGCCTCGTCCTCTTCGCTGCGGTGTTTGTCGATCAGGTGGGGTTGCCGATTCCTGCGTTCCCGGTGCTGCTCGCCGCTGGGGCGCTGGCTGGGGCTGGCCAAATGAACCTCGGAATGGCTGTCGGCTTAGGTGTGACCGCCAGCCTGGTGGGCGATTTCATCTGGTACTACCTGGGTCTCTATCGGGGCCGGCATGTGCTGAACTTGCTCTGCCGCATCTCGTTCGAGCCGGATTCGTGCGTGCGCCGCACGGAGAACTTCTTCGGCCGACACGGAATGCGGTCTCTCGTTCTCGCCAAGTTCATTCCCGCAGTAAGCACGGTAACGCCGGCCCTCGCGGGGCTGTTCAATGTGAGCATCGGGCGATTCTTGTTCTACGATGGCCTGGGCGCACTCCTTTGGACGGCAGCCTTCATCGCTCTTGGTTATCTGTTCAGCGACCAGCTCGAGCAGATCGCGGCGCAGGCGGCCCGTTTCGGCGGCTCGTTCGTCGTGTTGATCGTAGGCGCCTTGGCCTTGTATATCTCCTACAAATACATCAACCGGCAACTCATACTAAGGAAATTGCGCATTGCACGGATCACCGCTGACGAGCTCAAGCGAATGATGGACGACGGCCATGAAATGATGATCGTGGATTTGCGCCAGCCTCTCGATATTCAGACCGATCCCTACACGATCCCCGGCGCGCTGCGGATGGCGATGGAAGAGCTGGAGCAACGGCATCATGAAATCCCTCGTGATCGGGATGTGATCCTGTACTGCGCCTGTCCCAATGAAGCGACCGCCGCTCGGACGGCGCTTCTGCTGAAAAAGAACGGCATCACGCGAGTCCGGCCACTGGCCGGCGGGGTCGAGGCTTGGCGTGCGAGTAATTATCCATTGCAAAAGCTGGGCGAGCAGGTGGCATGATGGTGAAGAACCCGGCCGTCTATGGAGGAGGATGGGATGAAAGGAGGCTGCAATGAAGTCGTTGCCTCGAAAAATCGATACGATCATCGAGCCGGAACCTGTCGTTGAAGGCGCCGGAGTCAGGCTCAAACGAAGTATTGCGACGCGAAGGCTGGACTATCTTGACCCATTCCTGTTGCTGGATCACTTTGCGTCCAGCAATCCGCGTGACTATGAGGCCGGATTCCCCCTGCATCCCCATCGAGGGATCGAAACGGTGACCTACGTGCTGCGGGGAGAGGTGCATCACAAGGACACCCTCGGCAACTCCGGAACCATCGGGGCCGGGGACGTTCAGTGGATGACGGCCGGACGCGGCATCATGCACGAGGAAATGCCGCAGGTGCGCCCGGAAGGGATTGCCGGATTCCAACTCTGGGTCAATCTGCCGGCGAAGCTCAAGATGACCAAGCCGCGCTACCAGGATATCCGGTCGGCCGAGATCCCTGAGATCAAAAATGAAAACGGGGCAAGCATCCGGGTGATTACTGGAACAGTTGATGAGATCAACGGTCCGGTGACCGACATTGCCGCCAACCCAATCTACATGGACGTGTTCGTTCCCGCTCATGACTCATTCACCCAGCCGATCCACCGGGGGCACACAGCATTCGCTTACGTTTTTGAAGGCGAGGCGAGATTTGCTGGCGATGATAAAGATGGCGGCACCATGGTTTCGCACCCAAGGCTCGTCGTGTTGGGTGACGGCGACTATCTGAAGGTGGTCACGGGTGAGACACCGGTTCGCTTTCTGCTGGTTTCCGGGAAACCGCTGCACGAGCCCATCGCGCGGTATGGCCCGTTCGTGATGAACACGCAAGAGGAGATCGAGCAGACCCTGCAAGAACTCCGACAGGGAACCTTCGTTACCACGTGAGTCAAGGAAAAGGGAAAGGAAATGAAAATTTGAAAGGAGGTACTCCATGAAGAGTCATTCTGTAAAAGATCAGAGCATTCTCGACCGCGTGCGGCCGGTTGTGGATCAGGACTCGAGAGAGATCCAACCGTATGGAAGGATCGCAAAGCTGCCGATCGCGTTGGCAGAGAACGTCTGCAAGGCGAGTGTGGAAAATCTCAACCAACTCCTCGCCGACACGATCACGCTGCGCGACATGTATAAGAAGCACCACTGGCAGGTCGCGGGCCAGACCTTCTATCAACTGCATCTGCTCTACGACAAGCACTTTCAGGAACAGAGCGAACTCGTGGATTCGCTCGCCGAGCGTATCCAGATGCTGGGTGGGGTCAGCATTGCGATGGCGCACGATGTGGCAGAGACGACCCTGATTCCTCGGCTCCCGCGCGGCCGGCAGGAGGTGCCCGTGCAACTGGCTCGGCTACTCCATGCGCACGAGGTCATCCTGCTTGAGTCCCGAACGATGGCAAAGCAAGCCGTCGAAGCTGGTGATGACGGGACGAATGACTTGTTGGTGAGCGATGTGATCCGCACGAACGAAATGCAGGTCTGGTTTCTCTCGGAGCATTTGGTTGAGGAGCCTCTTGTTCGCGCCAGCGGACGAGTGGGGTAGGGATCCCAGATGACGCTTTCGCGTCGTGCTCCGATCAGTCGGCGCGGCGATGCACCAGCCGTAAGGTCCAGCAACGAGGAGGCACAGAGACGAGTATGAAAATGTTGTTAATTGTGGCTCATGATTATTTGGATGAAAGTTTGTTAGAAATATTGAGAAAGAATAATGTTCATGCGTTTACCCTGATTCGTAAGGTGGGGGGCGCTGGAGAGACAGGAGAAAGAGGAATACCGTTAGGTTTCTCTTTCCTCTATCCCGGATATAATTTGATCGTCTTTGCGGTCCTCCCATCCGATCGAGCAGAGCACGTGGTTAGCGCCCTGAAGGAGTTTCATGTCGCCCGATTACAGGCTACTCATGGACATCCTATCCCATTTAGGATGTTTGCTCTGCCATGCGAACAGATCTTGTAGTCCGTTGAAGAACGTGAAAGCGAAATAGGAGGTCAAGACATGTTACCGACACGTGGATATGCAACCAAAGGTCCTACGTCTATTCTCGAACCATTCAACTTTGAGCGGCGCGAACCGGGTCCGCACGATGTGCTGATCGAAATTCTCTACTGCGGCATCTGTCACTCTGACATTCATCAGGCACGAGACGAGTGGGGTGGCTCGATTTTTCCCATGGTCCCTGGCCACGAAATTGTCGGACGCGTTACACGCGTCGGATCCAAAGTGAAACGATTCAAAATCGGCGAGCTTGCCGCAGTCGGCTGTTTCGTGGACTCCTGCCGAGTGTGCGCGAGCTGCAAGGCAGGCCTGGAGCAGTACTGCGAAGTTCATCTCGTCCTCACGTACAACGGAACCGAGAAAGACGAAAAGACTCCGACGTACGGGGGCTACTCCTCGCAAATCGTTGTGGACGAGAACTACACGCTCAAGATCTCCCCGAAGCTCCCGCCTGCCAACGTCGCTCCCCTGCTCTGTGCCGGCATCACCACGTACTCGCCGCTCAGGCATTTCAAAGTCGGTCCGGGACAACGAGTCGGAGTCGTCGGGTTAGGCGGTTTGGGTCACATGGCAGTCAAGCTGGCTGCCGCAATGGGCGCTGAGGTCACCGTTTTCAGCACATCCAAAACGAAAGAACAGGATGCGCGGCGTCTTGGCGCGCATGACTTTGTCGTGTCGTTGGACCCAAAGAATCTGGACGCCCTCGCCAACCGATTTGATTTCATCCTTGACGCGGTCTCCGCGCCACATGATGTCAATGCGTACCTGAATCTATTGCGCAGGGATGGGGTGCTGACGCTGGTGGGCGTTCCGGCCAAACCGTTGGAGGTCCATGCCTTCTCGCTTCTTCTAAAGCGAAGAACCCTTGCGGGTTCGATCATCGGCGGTATTCGCGAGACTCAGGAGATGCTCGATTACTGCGCAGAAAAGAACATTACTTCCGATGTCGAGGTGATCCCAATACACCAGGTCGATGCGGCTTGGGAGCGGACGATCAAAGGCGATGTACGTTATCGCTTTGTCATCGACATGAAAACACTGTGACAGGTCAGGAGCC
The DNA here is from genome assembly GCA_964610095.1 of uncultured Nitrospirales bacterium. GTDB lineage: Bacteria > Nitrospirota > Nitrospiria > Nitrospirales > NS-4 > NS-12. The sequence goes on from CAZSUT010000004.1 coordinate 56,387, forward strand.
GCCCAAGTAAGCCTTCGGGAGTTCAGGTGATTGGGAAGGAGTAACAATGAGCGCATCACAGGAAACTCAGTCGGTGGCCTTTTTGTTTGATCTGGATGGTACCCTGGTAGATAGCGTGTACCAGCATGTCCTGGCCTGGCGAGAAGCGATGCACGCGGCAGGCATTGAGCTAGCGGTGTGGCGGATTCATCGGCAGATCGGCATGAGCGGCGGTCTCATGTTAAATGCGTTGCTTCGGGAAACCGGCCAACCTGTCTCACAGGAAAAGGCCGAGCGCATCCAGCGCGTGCACGCGGACGCGTATGAACGGCAAGTGGAATCGCTTCGGCTTCTGCCAGGCGCGCAAGAGCTCTTGGATAAGTTGTCGGCGCATCACGTGCCGTATGCGATCGCCACCAGTGGACGCTTGCAGAGCGCCCAACACACGCTTAAACTGCTCAAGCTTCACGCTGGCGCCCCAGTCGTGACTCGCGATCAGGTGCGCCGCGCCAAACCGGACCCCGATGTGTTTTTAGCTGCCGCCCAACAGCTCAACGTCCCAATCACCCGCTGCGTCGTCGTCGGCGACAGCGTCTGGGACATGCTCGCCGCGCGACGGGCCTTGGCGCTAGGAGTCGGCCTGCTTTCCGGCGGATACGGGCAAGACGAGCTCGAACGGGCGGGTGCCTACCGGGTGTACGACGATCCTGCCGACTTGTTGCGGCATCTCGATGAGGTCGGCGTGCGGTTCGAATCGACAACATAAATTTACCCTTTAAGATGATTAAGGAGAGGAGTCATGGCGACCACACTCAAGATTCCCAGCGCGGCGAAAGCCAAGAAATACTTCCAGGACAAAATGGCTTTCACAACAGGCCCCGTCGAACTCGAACGCATGGTTCAACAGGGCCAGCCGGTCCACATTGTGGACGTACGGGCTGCGGAGGATTACAACGAAGGCCACATCCCCGGCGCCGTCAACCTGCCGAAGGATCAGTGGGCGGATGCCAAGACACTGAAGGCCCGATTGCAGAAGGGCAGGATCAACGTTGTGTACTGCTATTCGCACATCTGTCATCTGGCGGCGACGGGGGCCATCGAGTTTGCGAGCAAGGGCTACCCGGTGATGGAGTTGGAGGGTGGGTGGCGCTGGTGGAAGGACAACGGCTTTGACATCGAGAAGTAAACCGGGGCACTGTCCGGTGGGATCACCGCCTAGCGCGAGCGGAACTTCCCATCGGAAGCGCTACACGCGGGGGTAGAGGCAGGAAGCGCCGCTTTAGTATAATGCCGTCTCTACGGAGGAAACCGACATGATTGCCATCGTCAAGACTTTGAGATTCGGTGCAAGCCTCCTCCTGTGCGCGGGAGTGGCCGGTTTGCTGGGGTGCAAACAAGAGGCTGGCTCTGCTCCCGCCCGTCCCCTTCCGGAAGTGGGAGTGATGACGGTAGCTGCTCAGACCATACCTGACGATCCGGAATTCATCGGCCAAGCGGAAGCCTCCCGCATCGTCGAGATCCGGTCGCAGGTGACGGGCATCATCAAGCAGTTCTTCTTTCGTGAGGGCCGTGACGTCAAAAAAGGCGACCGGCTTTATCTGATCGATCCTGTGCCGTTCGAGGCGGCCGTGGCGAGCGCCAAGGCGATGGTGGCCCAGGCCGGCGCGCGGCTGGTCCAGGCGAAGCAGAACCTCGCCCGCGTCAAGCCGCTGCTGGCGGAACAGGCCGTGAGCCAGAAAGACGTGGATGACGCCGTTGCGGAAGACCTGGCGGCCAAGGCGGCGCTGGAGTCGGCCCAAGGGCAGTTGGTGAAGGCCCAGTTCGACCTGGACAACACGCGCATCATCGCGCCCATCTCCGGACTGATCGAGCGGACCAAGTTCTACGAAGGCCGGCTGATTTCCGCCCAGACCGACCTGCTCACGGTCATCCACCAGGTGGATCCGATGTATGTCGTGGGGAGCGCTCCGGAGAGCTACCTCCTGCAGCGGCGCCAGCAACTCGCAACAAAGAAAGTCGAGCGGCCGGACCTCTACCAGCTCCGGGGGATACTCACCTTCACCGACGGGACTACCTACCCGCACGAGGGGCAGTTGGATTTTGCCTCCGTGGGGCTGAGCACCGAAACGGGTTCCCGACAGGGTCGGTTCGTCTTTCCCAATCACGAGCGGGTGCTGCTGCCCGGGCAGTTCGTCAAGATTCGCGTCAAGGGATATACGAGAACCGGCGCGATCCTCGTGCCGCAACGGGCCGTGCAGCAGGGACCCAAGGGATCCGTCGTCTATGTCGTGGGCGAGGGCAACAAGGTGGAAGTCCGTAACGTCCAAGCCACCAACTGGCAGGGCACTCAGTGGCTTATCGAGGAAGGGCTCCGTGCGGGCGAGCGAGTGGTGGTGGATGGGATGCACAGAATTTCGCCAGGCGCGCCCGTGAAGCCGGTTCCCGCCGCTGATGCTGGCGTGGTCTCCGACGGCAAGCCGATCGACACCAAGGTGAAGGAAGACCTGTGATCTCCCACTTTTTCATCGACCGTCCGATCTTCTCGTCGGTTTTGTCCATCGTCATCGTGGTGGTGGGCCTCGCGGCGATGCAGACTCTGCCCATCTCCCAGTTTCCCGACATTACGCCTCCGGTGGTGCAGATCGAGGCCGACTATCCGGGCGCGAACGCCGAGGTGGTGGCGGATTCGGTGGCCCGCCCCATCGAGGTGCAGCTCCCCGGCATCGACAATCTCCTCTATTACGATTCCACCAGCACCAACGACGGGCACATGACCATCCGGCTCACCTTCGAGATCGGGACCGACGTGGATATCGCACAGGTCCAGACGCAGAACCGCGAGAAGCTGGCGGAGCCGCAGATCCCGAACGAGGTCATACGCCAGGGGATCTCGGTGAAAAAAACCTCTCCGGACCTGCTGACGGTCGTGGCGCTGAGCTCCAGCGACCCACGGTTCGACATGCTCTATCTATCCAACTACGCGATCATCAACGTGCTCGACAACATCAAGCGGCTCCGCGGCGTGGGCGATGCTTTGGTCTTCGGGGGCCAGAACTACAGCATGCGGCTGATCCTGGATCCCGTCCGGATGGCACAGCTCAACCTCACGACGACCGACATCACGAACGTGGTCCGCGAACAGAACCGGGATTTTCCTGCCGGCCTGGTCGGGCGGGAGCCCGCGCCCAAGGGCACGCAGCTTACCATCCCGGTGATCACGCAAGGCCGCCTGACGGAGGTGAAAGACTTCGAAGAAATGATTGTCCGGGCGCTTCCGAACGGAGACATGGTCCGCCTCAAGGACGTGGCCAGAGTCGAACTGGGCGCCCAATCCTACAACCTCGAAGGGCGGTGGAACGGCAAGCCCAACACGTTTCTCATCACGTTCCTTTCGCCAGGCGCCAACGCGCTCGATACCGCCAAGCGCATTCAACGGGAGATGGACGAGCTCGCCAAGAGCTTTCCCCCCGGCGTGAAGTACGACATCCCCTATGACACGACCCGCTTCATAGAGGTCTCCATCCATGAGGTAGCGTTGACGTTGGGAATCGCGATGATCTTAGTCATTCTAGTCGTGTACCTGTTCCTGCAGAGCTGGCGGACGACGCTGATTCCCGCGGTGGCGGTGCCGGTCTCCCTCATCGGCGCCCTGGCCGGCATGCAGGCCCTCGGGTTCTCCATCAACACCCTGACGCTGTTCGGCATGGTGCTGGCCATCGGCATCGTGGTGGATGATGCCATCGTGGTGGTCGAGAACGTCGAGCGCCACATGAAGGAAGAATGTTGCTCGTCCAAGGAAGCCGCCAAAAGGGCCATGGAGGAAGTCACCGCGCCTATTATCGCGATCGTGCTCGTGCTGTGCGCGGTGTTCGTGCCCGTGGGCTTCCTGGGCGGGATCACGGGCCAGCTCTACAAGCAGTTCGCGATCACGATCGCGATCTCCGTGACGATTTCCGGGTTTGTCGCCCTCACGCTCAGTCCGGCCCTCTGCGCCCTGGTGCTGAAGCCGGGAGGCGAAGAGGTCCAACGCAAAGGCTTTTTCCCGCTCTTCAACAAGCTCTTCGATTGGACGAGGGACCGCTATACCACGGCCGCCGCACAGGTCATCAAGCGGGCGGCGCTGGCGCTGGCGGTCTTTGGCGTCGTGATCGCCCTCGCCTTCGGGCTGCTCCGAGGGCTCCCGTCCAGCTTCCTGCCGGACGAAGATCAGGGCTACTTCATCACCATCGCGCAACTCCCCGACGGCGCCTCCCTGCAACGGACCACTGAAGTGATGAGCAAGCTGGAGAAGTACTTCCTGTCCAATCCGGTGATCCACAGCACGGATGCGCTGGTCGGCCAGAACTTCGTGTTCAACACGCGCGGGCCCAATTCAGCGACCATGTTCGTTCCCTTGCACCTCT
>CAZSUT010000005.1:0-54284 GCA_964610095.1 uncultured Nitrospirales bacterium
TCAGGAAGCGACCCTATACGACCAGCGAGGTGCCAGTCGGCGAGGGCTGTATCAAGATTCCCGCGGGCCCGTGCTGTTAGCGCACACCCGTGTCACCCTGAGAGCAGCGAAGGGTCTCGAACCGAGTGGCGGTGGATTCTTCGCTTCGCTCAAAATGACAAGTCGGAGGATTTATGGCTGATCAGAATTCGTTTGATGTGGTCTCGAAAGTGGAGATGCAGGAGGTCAAGAACGCCCTCGATCAGGCGTTGAAGGAGATCCGCCAGCGATTCGACTTCAAGGGAACCAAAACGGAGTTGATGCTCAAGGAGAAGGAGAGCGAACTGGTAATCGTGTCGGACGACGAGTACAAGCTCAAGAGCGTGGTAGACATCGTGAAAGCGAAGCTCATCAAACGCAACGTCTCGGTCAGGGCGTTCGCGTTCAGTCCGGTGGAACCGGCGCTGGGCGGCACGGTCCGCCAGGTCGCGAAGATTCAGAACGGGCTGTCGAGCGAGAAAGCGAAGGAGATCGCCAAGGTCATCAAAGATGGGAAGTTGAAAGTCCAGGCGCAGATCCAGGGCGATCAGGTGCGCGTGCAGGGCAAGAGCAAGGACGAACTCCAGGCCGCGATCGCCCTGCTCAAGGGCAAGGACTTTGGGATAGACCTGCAGTACGTCAATTACAGATAGCCTGGACTGCATGTCATTGCGAGGAGCCAAGCGACGAAGCAATCTCTCTTCGGCAGAGGTGAGATTGCCACGCTCCCGATGGTCGCTCGCAATGACAGTTGCGACCTACGTGCCCCCCTTCATCTGTGCGTCGATAAAGTCCTCGTATTCCAACTCGACGCCGCAGACCGTGCAGGCGATCGGTTCGCCGGGCGGGGGCGGGAGCACTTCTTCCTTTTGCAGAACCCCCCGGCAGACGTGGTAGAAGTGGCCGCGGGAATGTTCTTCATCTAATGGATCAGAGATGTAGGCCAGGACCATACTGTCGCAGTCTACAAACTTCCTCGACTTTTTTGCAATCCCGCCTGATGACGCGCCTGGCTTGTCACCTTGATTCTCCAATGGAAGACGCCTATCCTGAGTGCGAGAAATAGCGGAGGGTCTCGAGTGGACGACGGTGCGACCACGCTTCCACCAGCGCGAGGAATAAGCCCATTACGTTCCTCCCAACTGTTTTCCCGAACCATCAAGTTCAGCACGCTGGCCCTGCTAGCCATCTTACTGGTCTCTCTGGGCAGTTTTGCGAACCAGGCGTCCCTCGCGGCGTATCTTTCTTTCTTCACGATCATCCTACTCCAGGGGATCGAGTTCCTCTTCCCTATCTCCACGGAAGCGGGCGGAGCGGACTATCCCTGGCGGTTTGCGGTCCTCCGTGTGAGCATCGTGCTGCAATTGTTGCTGGCCTCGGTGCTGGTAGCGGCGACGGGTGGCAGTGGGAGCATCTATGAGTTGATCTATCTCCTCCCCATTGTCTCGGCGGCCACGATGTTGCCGGGGCGGGAGGTGGCAATCGTGGTCGGTGGAGCCGTGGCTGCGATGATTGGGTTCACCGTGACTGGCACACCTCTCACCGCTTCGATTGCCCGAGTAAAGGATGTCCAGGACGCGGTGGCGTCGACGGTATATTTCACGATGGCCGGTATTCTCATCTACTTTTTCACGAAGAACGAACGTGACCAGCGCTTGCATTACCAGACAATTGCGGCGACTTTGGCTGAAACCAACGCGGAGCTTCGGCAGGTCCAGGCAGAGTTGACCGAGCGCCTGGCGCAATTGGCCCATATGGAGGAACGGGTTCAGCGCATCAGCCAGATGGCTGCGCTCGGAGAGCTGGCGGGCCAGGTCGCACACGAAGTGCGAAATCCTCTAGGGATCATTAAAGGCGCGACTGAAATGCTGGCGTCACGCGTCTCGGATTCTTCCGCACGACGCCACATCGGCGTCGTCCTCGAGGAGGTTGACCGTCTCAACAAGGCAGTAGAAAGTATTCTCCGCCTCGGAACGCCGTTGCGCCTCCAAACGGTTCGGCTCACTCTGCAGGATCTTCTCAAATCGGTTACACAGACGGCGACGGCTTGGTCGGCGGATGAATTACACACAGTGAGACTGAGAGTTCCTTCCGAGCCTCTGTGGATCCAAGGCGATCATCTGTTACACCATGCCTTGACGAACCTAATCCACAATGCATTCCAGGCTATGCCGAATGGGGGGGCCGTGACCGTCACAGCCCAGCACGATTCAGGCAAGGATAGGGGTGATGTGGTTGTCACAATCGGGGACACCGGTGTCGGCCTCTCTGCTGAAGATCTGAAACGCTTGGGAGAACCATTCTTTACCAAGCGGGCAGGCGGTGTTGGGCTGGGTTTTGCCTTTGCCAGACGGATTATTTCCGAACACAGGGGGACGCTGGAGGTGAGCAGCTCACTTGGCCATGGCACCTGCATTACTATTCGTCTCCCTGCCGAGCTCCGCGAGTCAACGAGCCTGCTTTCGACCAAATCCGTGGATGTTCGAGGATAAGTGGGAGTGTCGCGATGGCCACAATTCTAGTGGTGGATGACGAGAAAAATTACCTCTGGATGATAGGAGAACTCTTTCAGAATGAAGGTTATGAGGTGCTGACCTGTGAGAAGGGGTCGGAGGCGTTAACACTACTCCGAGAGGGCCAGGTGGAACTGCTGCTGACTGACCTGCGCATGGCCGAGATGGACGGCATGGCACTGCTCGCCCGTGCACGAGAATTTGCCCCGCCTGTCTCCATCATTATCATGACGGCCTATGGAACGATCGAACGGGCGGTCGAGGCGATGCGGTTGGGAGCTTATGATTTCATCGTCAAACCATTCAACAATGCAGACCTTCTCCGCACGACCTCCAAGGCGATAGAACGGACCGTACTCGTTCGCGAGAATCTGCGACTCTCCCAGTCACTGGCGCACCAGTACCATTTCGATCAGCTGGTTGGAAAGAGTGCTGCCATGCAAACGGTGTTCGACAAGATCAAACGCGTGACCGATTCGAAGAGTACGGTCCTCATCACTGGTGAGAGCGGCAGTGGCAAGGAGTTGGTGGCGCATGCGATCCATTTCAATGGGCCGCGGTGCGGCCGGCCCTTCCTCCCGGTCAATTGTAGCGCGCTGACCGATACGCTGGCGGAGAGCGAACTGTTTGGGCATGAGCGAGGCGCCTTCACGGGAGCCAACGTCAGACACCTGGGGTTTTTCGAACAGGCAAACGGCGGAACATTATTTCTGGACGAGATCGGAGAGTTGCCGATGAACCTTCAGGCCAAGCTCCTCCGGGTTCTGGATAAACAGGAAATTCGACGGGTAGGAAGCGAGAAGGTGGTCACTGTTGATGTCCGTATTTTGGCCGCCACCAACCACGATCTCAAAGCCCAGGTCAAGGCCGGACGGTTCCGCGAGGATCTGTTCTTTCGTCTGAATGTGGTCCGGATCGACGTGCCGCCCCTCCGCGATCGTCTTGAAGACATTCCGCTACTCGCCGAGGCCTATCTTCGGCAACTCGTCAAAGAGGGCGACATTCGCGACAAACACCTGTCCGCCATTACCATGGACCTCCTGGCTCGCTATAGCTGGCCCGGCAATGTGCGCGAGCTTCAAAATGTGTTGGCTCACGCCGCGCTGATGGCGAAGACGGAAGAAATTCTGCCGGACGACTTTCCGCTGGAGCTGGTGGCGAGCGGAGAGTGGCTCACCGCCCTTAATCGAATCTTACCGCATGATGTCCCCCTCGACTCCGCACTGAAAGCGGTCGAACGGCACATGATCATGCGCGCACTCGCCCGCGCGAATGGGGTCCAGGCGAAGGCGGCCGAACTGCTTAAAATCAGCCGCAGCCTCCTTCAGTACAAGCTAAAACTGCTGGGGAACTCTCCGGACAGCCCACGCTAGACCTGCCTCATCCCCATTCCGCCTGTATAAAAATTTTGACGACTGTCAAAGTTCTTTGACGTGACTGAGGTGAGGAGCTTCTGCACACCTCGCAGGCTCACCTAAGTAGTTGAGATTACAGGAGGTCTTTTTTCGATCTTTTTCGGTCTTGGTGGTGCAATTCCTGCTTGCTCTACGCCCATGGAAATGGACCAAATCGTGAGCATTCTTTCAGTTCTTCAGTGGATTTGTGTGATACCCGTCATCTTTGGGTCTGTCTATGGGGTTGTCTGTCTCTTGTGCGTTGTCCGCTACCGATCACTGGAAGCCCAGTCCTCTCCAACACCAGGCAGAGAGTGGCCTGCAGTGACCATATTGAAGCCGGTTCACGGGCTGGAGAAAGACCTTGATAAAAATCTCCGCAGCGCCTGCCTTCAGGATTACCCCCATTATCAAGTGGTCTTCGCTATCCAGGACGAGAAAGACCCTGCGATCCCCTTGCTCAGAAATCTCGAACGAGAGTTTGGCCAGCAACGGGTATCTGTGGCAATCGAACATCGCCAGGTCGGCACCAATGGCAAGATCAACAACTTGATAGGCGGTCTGATCCATGCACGTCATGAGATTCTGTTGATCAGCGATAGCGACGTCTACTTGAAGCCGGATTATCTCAAGGCCATCGTGGCTCCGTTAGATGATCCGGAAGTGGGGTTCGTCTGCACGTACTTTATGGCGACCTCTGCAGAATCCTGGTTCGAGAAGATGGAGTTGCTTACGATGAATGCCGGCTTTTTCCCCGACACGGTGTTCGCCTATGTAACCGGAACCGCCAAGTTCTGTATTGGATCGTCGGTGGCCCTTCGGCGCTCAACGCTGAACGAGATTGGTGGTCTGGAGAGCCTCGCAGATTATTTGGCCGAAGACTACGAGATGGGTCGCCGCATTTGGGAGACGGGCAAAAAGATGGCAGTCGCGCCTTACGTGGTGGAAACGGTGGTTGACCTCAAGACGCCCTCCCAGTGGTGGAACCATCAGCTTTATTGGGATCAAAACAGCTGTGTGGTTCGGCCTGGCGCACTGATCTCCACCTTGGTCATCCGTCCTGTTCCGTTCGCGCTCCTCTTCGCAGCAGCTAGGCTAGGAGATCCGCTGGGGCTATCGGTCCTTGCGGGAGCTCTTGCCCTGCGTTTCGTCACTACTGCTGTGATTCTAGGATGGGGGCTTCGAGATCGTGAAGGGTTGAGGAGCTTGATGCTTCTTCCGTTCCGTGATCTGGCGGCTGTTGTCTCCTTGCTCCTCGCTTTTATGAAACTGACCACAATCTGGCGTGGCAAGGAATTTGTCCTGACCCGCGATGGACACATAGTTGCACGGGAGAAAACCTTATGCGAAAGCTTATCGTCACCGGCGACGACTTCGGTCTCGCCGTTCCGGTGAACGAGGCGATAGAAGAAGCGCATCGGCGAGGGATCCTGACCACCGCCAGCCTGATGGTTGGAGCAGGGGCTGCAGTCGATGCGGTGGAACGGGCCCGGCAGCTCCCCACGTTGCGGGTGGGCCTCCATCTCGTGCTGGTCGAAGGACGTCCGGTCCTCCCCCCGCGCGAGATCCCCGATCTGTTGGACGGCCGGGGTGAGTTTTCGACCCGTCTCGTCGGCGCCGGTCTGAACTTTTTCTTTCGGCCCGGCGTGAGGCGGCAATTGGAGGCGGAGATTCGCGCGCAGTTTGAGGCGTTCACAAATACCGGGCTGCCCCTGGATCATGTGAATGCGCACAACCATATGCACCTGCATCCAACAGTTCTAGGGTTGATCTTGAAGGTCGGACGGGACTACGGCCTCAAAGCCGTCCGCGTTCCCTATGAGCCGTTGTTTCCTTCGTGGCGTGCGTCAGGAAAGGCGTTTTTCTCCCGCTCGGCCTTATGGCTGTTCATGACGCCGTGGAGCAAGCTGTTGAAGGCGCGCCTACGGCGCGCCGGCGTGCGTTCGAACGAATATGTTTTTGGTTTGAATGACAGCGGGCAGATGGATGTTGATCTCGTGCTGCGAATGCTACGACATCTGCCGCACGGCGTCACGGAGATGTATTTCCATCCCGCAACGCGCCGCTGTCCTGAAATTGATCGCGCCATGCCGACCTATCGGCATGAACGGGAATTCGAAGCATTGATCAGTCCAGCGGTCCGCGAGGCAATCGCGGCGGCAGGCTTCCAAAGAGTCGCGTTTAGCCAGTTGTAACGAAGGTTGCCTAGTCTCAAGCATGGGGCGGTAAACCGAGAACGAGGAACACGATGACGCGGTATCTGGTGACGGGTGGAGCAGGTTTTATCGGCTCGCACGTGGTCGAGGCGCTCGTGAGCAGGGGAGAGCGTGTCAGAGTCTTGGACAATTTTTTCACGGGGAAGCGAGAGAATCTCGATGCGGTTCTCAGTGCAGTGGAACTTATTGAGGGGGATGTGCGGGATGGCGCGCTTTGCCAGGAGGTCATGGAGGGGGTGGAGGCCGTCATTCATCTCGCGGCGCTCCATGAGGTGGTCCGGTCCGTTGAGTGTCCGATGGAGACCCATGAGGTGAATGTGACGGGCACGTTGAACCTGCTGGTGGTCGCCCGCGGGGCGGGAGTCAAGAAGTTCGTATTCGCCTCTTCGTCGGCCGTGTACGGGGAGAATCCGGTGATCCCGAGATCCGAGAGCATGTTGCCGTCTCCCACCTCCTCGCCCTATGCGGTCAGCAAGCTCACCGGCGAGCATTACTGCCAGATGTTTTGGTCTCTCTATGGCCTTGACACGGTCTGTTTGCGCTTCTTCAATGTCTACGGCCCTCGGCAGGATGCGGCCTCGACTTACGCCGCGGTCATTCCCAAATTCATTTCTCTTCTCCTGGCTGAGACGGCCCCAACGATCTACGGTGACGGCGAGCAGTCGCGCGATTTTACCTTCATCGCGGATTGCGTGTCCGCCGTCTTGGCCGCCTGCGAGGTCCCCGACCTGTCCGGGATGGTGTTCAATGTCGGCACCGGCCACCGGACGACCGTGAACCAGTTGTGTGCGATCCTACAGGAGGCCCTGGACACGGACCTTCCCCCCATCTATGCGTCACCCCAACCGGGGGATCTGCCGCACGATCAGGCTGATATTGAACAAGCAAAACGCGTCCTGTCGTATCGCCCGCAATACGATCTCCATCGCGGACTCTACGAGACGATCCGATACATGCGCCTCGCACAGGTCATTGCGAAATCTAGAGTGTAAAGGAGAGAACGATGAAGACCTTGCTCTTAAATCCACCTTCATTCGAGATGTTCGACGGCGGGGCCAGTTCGCGCTACCAAGCCACCCGCGAAATTCCTTCCTTCTGGTATCCAGTGTGGCTGGCCTATTCGGCTGGCATGATCAAAGACAGCCGGCTCTTGGACGCACCGTCCCATAACGTGACTCCGGAGGAAACGATCAAGATCGCCACCGAGTACGAGTTTCTCGTGCTCTTTACCAGCACACCGGGTTTTAAGAGCGATGCCAAGCTGGCGGAGGCCATCAAAGCGGCCAACCCTGCGATTAAGATCGCTTTCGTCGGTCCTCACGTGACCGTTCAGCCGGAGCAAAGCCTGAAGGCATCACCGGCGATTGATTTCGTGGTCAGGCGGGAATTCGACTATCCGGTGGCGGAGTTTACCTGGGGCAAGAAGCTGGAGGAGGTTGCCGGCATCAGCTTCAGGAAGGATGGTCGCATCGTCCACAATCCAGATCGCCCGCAGATCGAAGATCTCGACGCCCTTCCCTTCGCGGTGGATGTGTATAAGCGCGACCTCGACATCACGCGGTACAATATTCCCTATTTGAAGCACCCCTTTGTCGCTTTTTATACTTCTCGGGGCTGCCCGGCACTGTGCACGTTCTGTCTCTGGCCCCAGACGATGAGCGGCCATCCCTGGCGGACCCGCGGCATTCCCAACGTGGTCGAAGAGGTGAAGCGCTGCCTGGAGTACTTCCCCCACGCGAAGGAAATTTTCTTCGACGATGACACGTTCCCCTGGGCCAAGGACCGCACGATCGAGATCTGCAAGGCTTTCAAACCTCTGAAGTTTACCTGGTCCTGCAACTCCCGGGTAACGGCGGGCTACGAGACCTTGAAAGCGATGAAAGAGGCCGGGTGCCGGTTGTTAATCGTCGGGTTCGAGTCCGGCGATCCGGAGATTCTGAAGAACATCAAGAAAGGCGCCACGGTCGAGCAGGCGCGCGCGTTCATGAAAAATTGCAAGAAGCTGGGCCTCGTCGTGCACGGCGATTTTCAGGTCGGGCATCCAGGGGAAACGCCGGAGACGATCGAGCGGACCATTCAATTTGCCATGGAGCTCGACCCGGAGACGATTCAGGTTTCGATGTCTCATCCGTATCCGGGCACGGAGTTCGATGCCTACTTGAAGAAACACAACTATGCCGTCGATTCGGTGATGACGGACGAGGAGGGACATCAACTTCCCGTGTTTCAGTATCCGGGGTTGAGCCGGAGGGACATCATGCACGCGGTCGAACAGTTCTATGACCGTTACTATTTCCGGCCGCACGTCATCTTCCGGATCCTGCGGCGCGCGATCTTTGACGCCAACGACCGGCGGCGGCTCTACATCGAAGGCAAGGAGTTTCTGAAAGTGCGCGCCCAGCGGAAGAGGTTTGTCAGAACCCAGACGAATGTTTGAAGACACCGGGATTCCATGAAGAGGCTCTCCGAAAGAAAAGCGTGTGAGCGCTGATCGGAAAGAGCCCGGCGTGGTGCTTGTAGGGAATGAAGCAGATGTGGACTGAACGGATAAGAATTATTGCTCTTCTGGCGGTTGCCATCGTCAGCCAAGCGGTGGGCAATGTGCTGTTGAGCCAGGGCATGAAACTCATCGCAGGAGAGAGCCAACTGATCTGGAGCAATTGGGTCGCCATATTCTTGCAGGCTGTCCAGAGCCCTTCGATTTTGCTCGGGGTGGGATTCTATGTCATTTTCTTCGTGCTCTTCGCGGCCGCCCTGTCCAGGGCGGATTTGAGTTTCGTTCTGCCGGCTATCTCATCTGAAGTGGTCATCAACGTTGCGTTTGCCGACTGCTTCCTGAACGAAACTGTCTCCTCGATACGATGGATCGGAGCCTTGTTGATTTCCATTGGCGTCGGCCTGGTGGTGCGATCCTCGCCGAGAACATTCGGGATTGCGAGCGGACAGGACACCATGGCGGAGGGTGGTAGGTGAAAACGGCAATCATGATTGCGATCATTGTGCTCGCCGATTCGGCAGGAGATGTCCTGCTCACCAAAGGCATGAGGCAGGTGGGCGAAGTGTCCACCTTTGCGCCGAGAGAGCTTCTGGCGATCGCCCGCAAGGCCATTCGCAATCACCACTTTCTCGCCAGCATTGTGTTCATGGTCATGCACTTCGTTGGGTTTCTTGCGGTCCTGTCCTGGGCCGACCTCAGTGTTGTGTTTCCCGCAACCACGTTGGTCTATGTCCTTGGCACCCTAGCTGCCAAGTTCATCTTGCAGGAAACGATCTCCATGCATCGCTGGGCGGGGACGATGCTCGTCTGTCTGGGCGTGGGGTTGGTGTCGCTTCCGTAAATCGCGTGCCCACAAAGCAGAAGGGAACGATGAGACCTTGGAAAGCGTGAAACAGGACATAGCGCCGAGCAGGCGTGTTCCGGCCGCGAAGATCCAGTTCCTGCCGGAAGACCGGACCTGGATCGCAGAGAGGATCCAGGAAGTCCTGGCCAGCGGCCAGTTGACACTGGGCAAGTACGGAGCGGAGTTTGAGCAGAAATTTGCTCAATTCTGCGGGACCCGTCACGCAATTGCTGTGAACAGTGGGACCAGCGCCTTGGAGATCATCTTGCGGGTACTGGGGGTGGAAGGCAAGGATGTGCTGGTACCGACCAATACGTTCTTCGCTACTGCCGCAGCAGTGGTCCATGCCGGAGGACGTCCAGTTCTCGTCGACATGGATCCGGAATCCTTTGCCGTGCGGCCAGAAGACGTCGAGAAGAAGCTCACGCCCAAGACGGCTGGCTTGATCGTGGTTCACATCGGCGGGATCGTCTCGCGGCGGATGCCGGAATTGCAGGAGTGGTCCAGGAAGAAAGGCCTGTGGCTAGTGGAGGATGCGGCTCATGCCCACGGATCGTGTTACAACGGCGGGCGCGCCGGTTCCTTGGGGATCGCCGGCGCATTCAGCTTTTATCCCACCAAGGTGATGACTTCCGGGGAGGGAGGGATGATCGTCACGAGTGACGATCGCATTGCCGAAGAAGCCAGGATTTACCGAGATCAGGGGAAGGCCAGTTTTACTCAAAACGCGCATATCCGCATGGGCTACAACTGGCGCCTGTCGGAGCCTCACGCGATCATCGGTCTCAGGCACCTCGAACGTCTACCGGCGATGATGGCGGACCGGCAAAGGCTCGCGGCGGTCTACGACCAGGGACTGAAAGGATTTCGAAACCTGAGTACGTTGACTGTACCGCCAGAAGGTGTGTGCAACTATTACAAGTACATCGTGGTTCTTAAGCAGAAGCGGGACCGGAAGGAACTCAAAACGCTGCTGAGGGATCGCTACGAAGTGTCCCTTGCGGGGGAGGTGTACGAAGAGCCGCTCCACAAGCAACCGGTGTTCGAGAAGTATCGGCCTGGGCCGTTGCCCGTCGCGGAAGACTACTGCGCGCGGCACATATGTATGCCGATCTTTTCAGGCATGGAGGAACGGGATGCGCATCAGGTGTTGGATGCGTTACGGGATTTGATCGGATAACGAAGGGGTGTTCCAATGGCTAAAGTCGTTGTGACAGGGGGAAGCGGGTTCATCGGCTCGCATGTGGTGGACATCCTGGTCGAGACGGGACATCAGGTGACCGTCGTGGATCATCGTGTGCGGCCGCACCGACAGGATGTTGGGTATGAGGACGTGGATCTTATGGACCTCTCGTCGGTGCTGGCCGCTACCAGGGATGCCGAGCACATTTTTCATCTGGCGGCGGTCTCCAACGTCAACTACGCGCACAAGTACCCGGTCTACACCACGGCGTTGAATGTGGTGGGGACGGCGAACGTGCTGGAGGCGGCGCGGCTCAACGGCGCTCGTCGGCTGTACCTCGCCTCGACCGTCTGGGTGTATAACGGGTGCCCGCAGAACGGAGGCGCTTTGCGGGAGTCGGAGCCCTTCTTTTTGGACGGTGCCGGACACATTTACACCTCCACTAAGATGGCCAGCGAGATGGTCTGCCACAACTACAGTCAGCTCTACAAAGTCCCCTTTACCATCCTCCGGTACGGCATCCCGTACGGCCCCCGCATGCGGGACGAACTCCTGATCCCTATCTTCATCAAGAAGGCGCTCAATGGGGAGCCCCTCACTGTATCGGGGAAGGGGGAGCAATACCGAAATTTCGTGTACGTGCGGGACATGGCCGAAGCCCACGTCCTGGCGATGAAAGACTCCGCCGTCAATCAGACTTACAACCTCGAAGGTCCTCGAAAGGTCACGGTCTTGGAAGTAGCGGAAGGGATCCGAAAGGCGATCGGGGACCATGTGAAGATTGAGTTCGTGCCGGCGCGCCCCGGCGACTTCGGTGGAAAGGAAGTCTCGGCGGAAAAGGCCAAGCGGGAGCTCGGATGGTATCCGATCGTCTCGTTCGAAGACGGGCTGAAACGGACTGTAGATTGGTTCCGTCAAAAATGGAGTAAATAGCATCTCCAGGTGACATGATCTCACCTGTCGACAAATCCTCCTCGCTCTCTCGCCTACTCGCCTTCTGGTGGGTGCTGTTCGTGACCATCCAGCAAACGCAACGACTATTTTTGTTCCCTGAGACCGCCGCGTTGGAGTGGCCGACCACCGGCCTTCTTTTAAGAACACTGGGAACTGGTCTCGTGGGAGATATGATCAGCGCGACAGGCGCCGTTGCCGTCACGGCCGTTCTCGGTGTTCTGCTCAACATCCCGGTTTCTCGATTGAGTAAAACGGCCAAGAGAAATGGCGGGTACACGACGCGATTGAACGTAACGCTGGCGGTGGTTGGATGCCTGTTGTTGGTGATCCTGATTGTGGACGTCGGATATTATGGCTTCAGCCAACAGCACGTGAACTTCGTGTTCTTTGAATATCTGGATGACCTGCTGCACACGTCCGGCAATGAAACTGGGGCGTCCCAAGCGGCGGAGCAGACCGTTGCCGAACTGGAGGACGGCGGAAAATGGGGTGTACGGATCGGGACATTTCTGCTGCTTGAAGGTTTAGCCATAGCGGGCTGGTGGGTCGCTTTCAAGCAAAAGGTTGGACCGATGCTGGCTCGATGGGACGCTCAGCGACCTGTCGTGGCGTCTGTAGCGCTGGTGACAGCCGTCGTGAGTGGAGCGGCTGGGCTAGGCCCGTTCGATCAGTCTTGGTCCCCTCGCACGGCAACCGACAGCGAAGCCTATTTCAACCTGGGGCAGAATCCCCTCCTCTTCGCGCGAGAGCCGTTGCGCGACGCCTTTCTCTCACAATGGTCCTGGATGCCACGCCGTATGCCTGGGGCGATCAAATTCGAGGAGGCTGTGCAGGTGGCCCAGGAAGCGGTGGGGCAGGGAGCAAGCTTTCCCTTTCACCAGTATCCGTTGGTAAAAGAAACCAATGGGCGCGTCGAGGTTCGTTTTGATGAGCCGGTCAATGTGGTGCTGATTTTTGTGGAAGGATTGGACAGGCGATATCTCGATCGAACCATTGACGTCTCGGCGGATTCGACACAGTTACTCGCTCCGGGTACGCCATCGAGCCAACCCATTCGTCTCACACCCTTTCTCGACCGCTTGAAGGACGAGAGCCTCTACTTCGAAAACTTCTTCAGCAATGGGGTGGCAACGACCAGAGCCCTTTTCTCTACGTTCTGTTCCTACTATCCGCGTCAAGGAACAGCGGCCATCAAGACCCGATACGAGCAAGACTATTTGTGTTTGCCCTCCCTGCTGCGGAAGGGCGGGTTCAGAACGGAGATGGTAATCAGTTTGGATAGTGACATACCCGGAATACGGCCATTCATGGCAAGGAATGGTCTCGACCGGTTTTACGGCGAGAGCGACTTCCCGGCGAATGCGGAGCGGCTTGGCGTGGGTCTCACTGATGGCGCTCTTTTCGGCTTCATGCGAACGCGGATCGCGGCGCTGCATACCCGCGGAGAACCGTTTTTCCTCGCAACGCTGACTTCCAGCACGCATCATCCGTTTACCATTCCACTGCGGCATCCTGAGGTGCAGGCCCTGCAACATCACAGAGACCGCTACGTCGCGGCGCTTCGCTACTTCGACTTGGAATTCGAGACTTTTTTTACATCGCTGCAGAGGGACGGGCTGCTCAGGAACTCGATGGTGATCGTAATAGGGGATCATGGTCGCCATGAACCGGTTGGGACGACGGACATTGAGCGGCAAGGCGGCCGTTTTCTCGTGCCGTTGCTCATTTGGTTGGACGAGTCGCTTCGCACGCCGGACCGTTATCGCCCTCGCCATATTGAGAGGATCGCCAGTCAGGTTGACCTTGCACCGACGATCCTTGCCATGAACGGGCTAATGCCGCATGTCTCGCCGTTCGTGGGCCGGGATCTCACCTGTCTTTTCGTGCGAGACTGTTTCCATGATAATTTTGCTTACCTCAGCAGCGTCTACGACGATCTAATCGGGCTGGCTGATCAGGATGGTCTCTGGCTTTACTCCTTTCGGAGAGGGTTGTTTCATCAAATCGACTTGAAACTGAAGGGTCAGGCACGGCCACTCACAGTAACAGCCACGGACGTCGCTCCGCGCTACCGTCGCCTGCTAGCGCTCTATCTCACCACCAACATGCTGCTGGAGAGGAAGCAGATTTGGTCATGGAAAGATTTGGATGGGCAACTGTAGAGTTGCACGTGGCCTCGGTAACGTTCTTCTAAACCCGCCGCCCTCATTTTTCTTGACCGGCTGCGTAAAAGGAAGTAAATAGGAGCCGTACGTCAAGAGCCACATGTCGAGAGGAAATCGCTGACGATGAAGCACAAGAATCGTGGTACGTTGCGTTTGGTGCTTGAAGAGGGCGGGCCTGGCGTCTGCACGTTCGCCATTAACAACGCCTGCAACGCACGGTGCGGATTCTGCAATTTCGCCTTGGACAAGCTGCCGCGCGAGGACTGGGTCTACGTCTCACGCCAAGGAGCGTTGGATGCGCTGGATATCTTGTATGCTCAGGGGATCCGGTACTTGGTGATCACAGGTGGCGAGCCCACGATGCATCCCGACCTCGGCCTCATCGTCAAGCGTGGATCGGATCTGGACATGAAAGTGATGCTCGTCACAAACGGAGGCCTTCTACGGCCAGAGCGGATCCGGGACCTGGTCACCGCCGGCATCTCCAGTTTCATCATCTCCATTGATGCGGCCACGGTAGAAAGCCACGAACGCAATCGCGGACTGCCAGGCGTATGCGAAAAAATTCGTGAGGCCAACCGCCAATTGAAAGAGCTGAATATCCACGCCACCGCTTCAGTAACTATGAGCCGGCTGGTGGATTATGAAGCCCTCCCGGATTTTCTGGAGTCGCTGGGCTTCACCTCCGTGACGTTTTCATACCCGCTTCGCCAGCTGGGATCGAGTTTTCTCGGATACTCGGACTCGCAGCTGGTGAACTTCACCAATGAAGAGCTCGACGCGGCCTTTGAGCGGATCAAGCGCCTCAAGAAGCGGTTTCTGGTTTTGAATCCGACCCCCTCGCTCGAGGAGATGCAGCGTTTTGTGAAACATCAGCCACAACGATTCCCTTGTCTGGGTGGATTTCAGTACTTCCATCTTGATTGGCATCTGATGCTGTGGCGGTGCCATTATTGGGAGAAGCCGATGTGCTCAATCTACGAGTTCGATGGCTCACAACGAATCCGTGATGGGTGCACGCGTTGCATGATCGACTGCTATCGTGACTCAAGCGTCATGCAGTACGTCGGCGTCTCCGTCCATGACGCCTACCAGGCCCTCCGCGCCGGCGAGCTGGGTCAGGCTGCCAAGGCCCTCGCGCGCCCGGCGAATCTGGGTTCGCTGCGTGCGATCTTCGAAGAACTTCCGTGGCTGCTGCGGTTCTGATAGCGAATGTCTCTCCGTAGCGGACGCCGCAAGCTGAGGTGTCTGTTCTCCGCATTTTGGCTTTGTCTGTTCACTTGGCCGCTGGCAGCTGCCGACTCCATCGCTTCAGACGAGCAGGCGTCTCCACATCATCATGAGCGCTCAGCGGGCACCCAGCACGAACCCGTGTTTGAGAAGCTCCCCGCGTCCGGATTGTCGCCGGAAGAGGATTTGGAATACTCGCGGTTCATGCACCATTCCTCGGGTGCGACGGTATTGGTCATTGGTGCGCTGTTGTTACTAGATCGGTTGACCGCTCACCGGCATCGGCTGCTCAGGGTCGTCAGCGGCTTGACTTGGCTCATGTTTGGGGTATTCCTTTTCGTCTTCAGCGATTTAGAAGCCTGGCCGATCGGTCCGGCTGGGCTTATCGAGAGTTTTTCTCTTTCCACGACCCACGAGTGGATTCAGCATCATCTCCTTTCCATGATTCCCATGGTGCTCGGAATCTACACGATGCTGTTTCGTTGGGAACAACCCAGGCCTCTGTGGAGTTACCTCGCGGCCGGTATCGCGATGCTTGGGGGAGCCGCCCTCTTGATCCACCAGCATCTGGATCATCCCGGCATTGATTTCGTGAACATCCAGCATCGCTTCTTTGCCCTCACATCCTTCTTTATCGCTACGAGCCTGGTAGTAGAGGGAAGCGCACGGTTCACATGGAAGGGAAAGCCCTACCTGCTTCCCGCCGGGCTTCTGCTCCTGGGCATCCAGTTAGCCCTCTACGTCGAGTAACGCCTGAACAGAGGTCTGCTCAGAACGGTGTCTTGCTTTGCATGAAACGGCGGTCGGCGGCGGCATCCTGTTCCGCTGGCTTGGTGTCCTGTGGTGCCTTCTTTTCTTTGGTCTTGCTCATCCTTCGCCTGCTGCGGAAACTGGTACTTCGTCGGAGGGTCGTGTCGCGGTGAAAGCCGAGAGCGAACAAACAGGAACCGTTCCTCCGGAACAAGCCGGAAGTGCTCCTCGCAAAGAAACGGTGCCGGAGGAGACGACCGAAAAGGCCTCGGAGGACGTGTACCCCAAGCAGGAGCACGCGTTGAAGTCCCTGCCCGCAAAAGGCGGCTACATGGTGATCCCGCTGCCCGCCTTCTCCTACACCCGTAACGAGAACTACTGGGTCGGCGCGTTGATGCCGATCCTCAGAGCGAACGACAAGGAGGAAATCGAAGACATCTTCGCACCGCAGTTCCTACATAATAAGTTTATCGGCGAGAGCTTTTCCCTCAACTACTACGGATACCGCCACGAAACCGTTCAGTACCGCGCGATCGCCTCCTATGCCACGAAAGTCGAGCGTGAGTTCGAGGCAAGCTTTAAAGATACGGGGGCCGGCGGAGGACGCTATATCCTAGCGGCCGAAGCCAACTGGTTCAAAAACGCCTTCGCCCGGCTTTTCGGCATTGGGAACAACACGCCTGAAGCGGACGAAACGACCTACACCTCCCGCGAAACCAACGTACGGCTCAGTGGCGGTCTCAACTTGAAGAATAATCTTGTCGTGCTCTGGACGGAGCGATACCGCGATGTGCGGATCGAGGATGGGGTCATTGATACGCTGCCTCAGACCAAGGCCCGGTTCAACGGCATTACGGGCATCGAAGGCGCGCAGATCTTCGGGCATCGTCTGACGCTTCTGTACGATACCCGGGATAATTTGCTCACTCCCGTCAGGGGAACGTATGTCTCTCTCTACGGAGAGTTGGCACACAACCTCCATGTGGAGGGGCCCAACCGGTGGTTTCGGATTTCGCTGGATGCCCGTCAGATGGTTCCGCATGCCTCTGGACGCATGGTTTTTGTTGCGCGCCTTATGCTCGATATGGTCTTCAGTCGGGGCGTTCCCTTCTATGAACGGCCGACTCTAGGCGGCGAGAATACGTTGCGTGGGTTCGGACGCAACCGGTTTATTGATGATAACTTGTATCTGATCAATCTTGAGGAGCGCATTCGTGTCCTTGAGAAGCGAGTGTTTGACAATCCCATCGAGTTTGAGCTGGCGCCGTTTCTGGATGTAGGACGGGTGGACGATGACCTCTTTACTCGCCTCAAGGACACGCAATTCAATCCGGGGATAGGCCTCCGCGTCCTCTCACGGCCCAACGTTGTGGGGCGCATTGACGTGGCGTATGGGAAAGACGGCGGCAATATCTTTGTTGGACTGGATTATCCGTTCTAGCAGAGGATGGCGAACGTGAACGCACGCCGCTTCCTGCCATTGCTCCTGGCATTGCTCCAGATCGCTCCCGCGGCGACCGCCTGGGCGGCCTGCACGGTGGAACGGGCGGTGTCCGGCGAGCCCGCGCTCTTTGTCCGCCACTTCAGCCCGGAGTGCGCTAAGGCGGAGCGGGTCGCGCATGCGGTGCCGGCGGGCGAGATTCTCGAGGCGCTGAAGGCCGGCCAGGGCGTGTCCGTCCGGAACGGAGTGGTCTCCGGCGATCTGCTGCTGACCCGTCTGCCGACGGTGCCGCTGGCCGCAGTTCCCCTGCCGCCATCGGTGCTCGGGACCATGACGGGCTCCTCTGTCACCGAGGCCCGCATGATCCGCGGGCCGGTCGTGATCAGCAACTCGATCTTCGACGGCCTCCTGGACACTCAGCTCAAGCCCGACATGGTCGAGCATCGGATGCTGGGCGATATGGTAGTAATCCAGGGCCCCGTCACGTTCCGCGGCACCACCTTTACGAAGAACGTGGACCTCTCTCGGACGATCTTCCTCGGACCCGTCGATAGCTCCGAAGCGGTGTTTCTGGGCAACGCGTTCTTCCTCACCTGCATCTTCGACAAGGCGGTGAGCTTCGAGAAGACGGCGTTCGCCGGGCACACTCGCTACTATCAGGCGGTCTTTCACGAGCCGGTCACGTTCCTCCGCGCCGGGTTCAGCGGGCTGACGAATTTCCTATCGGTCACGTTCAAAAAGGAGTCGAGCTTCTCGCGTGCCTATTTCAAGATGGGCACCGGGTTCTCGGGCAGCAGGTTCGAAGGGATCTCGGACTTCTCGGAGGCCGTGTTCGAGAAGAACGTCTTCTTCATGCACGCTGTCTTCGCCGCAGACACCTATTTCAGACGCGCCACATTCCGCGGGGAGGTCAACTTCTCCGACGCCGACTTCAAAGCCAAGGACGACTTCGCCAAGGTCTTCTACCAGCAGGAGCCCAACTTCACCCGCACCAAGTTTGCCACCCCGCGCTCCTCTACCGGGTTCGAAAACCCTGTGTTCCTGGCCATCGTGGGGGCGGCCCTCCTGATTTTCCTCATCGCCTTCGTCGTGATCCTGAAAAAAGGGTAGCGCCCTACCATATCTTGAAGGAAAACTTGCCTTCTACCCTAAATCTGGTATATTCAGAGGTCTATGGCAGAAGATCGCGACACCGGTCTTGATGTAGCGGAGGACTCCTATCGCATCAGCCTGGACGAGTTCGAGGGTCCGCTGGACCTCTTGCTGCATCTGATCAAGAAGAACGAGATCAACATCTACGACATCCCGATTGCGGTGATCACCAAGCAGTACCTCGACTACATCAGCATGATGAAGTCGCTGAACTTGGTGGTCGCCGGCGAGTTCCTGGTGATGGCGGCCACGCTGATCCACATCAAGTCCCGGATGCTGCTGCCGGTTGAAGCCGACGGGGACGAGGACGAGACGGGCGAAGACCCCCGGGCCGAACTGGTCCGCCGGCTCCTGGAATACAAGCAGTTCAAGGAGGCAGCCGGTGAGTTAGTGCAGCGCGGTCAGCAGTGGCGGGAGGTCTTCGGCCGCCCGGCGATCGTCGAGGCAAGCCGTCAGGGACTGCAAGGGGAGGAGGGCGGCAGGCTGCTGGAGCTGACGCTGTTCGATCTGGTGGACGCCGTGCAGGGAGTGCTGCAGCGGGTCCCGGCGAAGACGCTGATCGAGGTGACGGCCGATCACCTGACGGTCAAGGACCGCATGAACTACATCCTGGAGCGACTGGAACAGGAGCCTGCTCTCCCGTTTGACGCCTTGTTCTTGCCAGACGAAGGGCGCCTAGTCGTGATCGTCACGTTCTTGGGCTTGCTGGAGTTGATGCGGATCAAGCTGGTTCGCGCCTTTCAGGCCGAGGCCTTTGGGACCATCCTCCTGTCACGGACGTTCCTGCCGGTGGCGGTCGAGGGTGCAGACGCTGAGGAGACGCGCCCATGAAAACAGAGGAAGTCGCTGGAGTGGTTGCCGCGGCGTACGAAGGGGTACACGGACACGCTGACGGCAATGGTCATGACAAAGGCAAAGGCAACGGGAACGGGGATAGGGATGTGGACGGACACGTCGCGGATGCGAGCCTCGGCTACGCCGAGACAACGGAGAGTCCCTTGTCGGGGCTGAAGGGCATCCTCGAGGCGATCCTCTTCGTGTCGGGCGAGCCGCTCTCGGTGGACCGCATGCTGGGCGTCGTCGAGGGCGCGGCCCGCGAGGAGCTGATGAGCACGCTCCGGGCACTCCAGGCTGACTACGCGGCGGAGGGGCGAGGGCTGCAACTCGTCGAAGTCGCTGGAGGATTCCAGGTCACCACGCGGCCGGACTGCGCGCCGTGGATCAAGCGGTTGGAGAGGGCCAAGGAGGGCGCCAAGCTGTCGCGCTCGGCCATGGAGACGCTGGCCATCGTCGCCTACAAGCAGCCGGTGGTCCGCGCCGAGATCGAGCAGATCCGGGGCGTGGATTCCGCGGCCGTGCTGAAAACGCTCCTCGAACGCCGGCTGGTCCGCATCGTTGGACGCAAGGACGCCCCCGGCCGTCCCATCATGT
This sequence comes from uncultured Nitrospirales bacterium, assembly GCA_964610095.1. Lineage (GTDB taxonomy): Bacteria > Nitrospirota > Nitrospiria > Nitrospirales > NS-4 > NS-12. Next base: position 19,789 of record CAZSUT010000005.1, read on the forward strand.
ACGGGACGACAAGGCAGTTCCTCCAAGCGTTCGGGCTGAAGGACCTGGCAGACCTGCCGGCGCTCCGGGACATCAAGGAGCTCAAAGAAGCCGAGCCGTTTACACTCCCGAATCTGGACGCAGACGCCGATGCTTCTCGGGAGGAGGGTCGGGGTTCCACGTCTGAGAGCGAACCCATGGGCGTATAGCTGCGTTCATGGAGATCGCGGAGTCTCGGGGGGAGACGTCGCTGGTTGTGGGGTCACACGACTCTTCGGCATCACCGCCACGCTGGTGCAGGTACCCGCAGCCTCATCCACGCGTTGATCCACGATCTTGACATCCTGAAGTAACTCGTTGACCGTTTCCTCCCGCACCACCTCAATATCTTGTTCGGTTGGCGCTCCCGTGCGTTCACGCACGCGATCCACGGCGTGTTCCTTCACCCAGACGCGGATTTGCTTGGCCAGTTCGGCGCGGGCAGCGAGTTCTGACACACGTCGGCAGACCAGGCGCCCCTTGGACAGGTCGCCCTGGCCAGTGCCTATCAGGTATTGGTCAGGCGGATAGTGCGACGCGATCGCAGGTGGTTGGACTGCATGCTCCTTTCCCTGCGGCGGTTGCTGCTCCATTTTGCGCAGCTCTTGGAAGAGTTGATTCGAGTCTTGTTGGGGAGACGCGGTCTGCTCTGATCCGCTCGCGCAAATGGCACTGAACAGCATCGCGACACAGAGGTAGAGCCCCTTCCAGCGTGCATTGCGAGCCTCACCGTGTGCGTTCATAAACCCTTTATACACCCCTTCTACATCCTGAAGTCAAACGGTCTTACCGTCTGTGCTGGCCACTCTCCCTGGAGGGTTTGGGGTTTGTGCCGGGAGACTGGCGCGACAGTACAAAAGGCGTGCGCGATACGTGGTGGGGCTGAAACGGATGGATCTGGTTGAGCGTCGGTGGGAGGGAACGTGTTGATGGAGGCTGAGCGAGCTGAGGGGGCCTGGATGGGGGACTTGTCGGCGCGGGTGGCGCCGGCTGGAGCTGCTGAAGAGTCGGTGGTGGTGAACTTGCCGATGACGGGGGTTGTGGCTGTGCTGGCGGCTGCGCTTGCGGAAGAGTGCGGGGCGGTGCGCTCGCAGGCAACAGCCCCCCCTGGGTTGTGATCACCCGCTGGATGATGACGATGTGCGGATTCATGGGGTTAACCCGTCCTGCCTGGGCGAGGAAACCTTGCACTTGCCCCACACCGATCCAAGGACTGGGGTACACAACCGGCGTGACCAGCACCCAATCCGTCCAGGCCTGGGAAACGAGCGCATTGGCCTGGAGTTCGTTCAGCAGTTGTTGGCGTTGCTGGCTGACAGCCTGGACCCGATCCGACGTTGTCGCTGTCGTCAGTGCCTGGTTGGCCGCCTCCAGTTGCTGGTGGAGTTGGTCCACCTCGGCCTTGAGGGCTGCAAGCTCACGCCGGGCATCCTCGTTCTGGCGTAACGCGACGATAGCCTGCACGACCTCGTCCGGATCCACCTGCGCGCTCAAGTCCACGCGGATCACCACGGTGTCTCCATCGAGGCGGGTGCTGATCTGCTGATCGAGGACCAGGATCAGGCCCGCCGTGTACGTCCGGATCTCGTCTGAAGTGACATCCAGGTTGGTGACCACGGTGACACTCTCAAGGTAGGTCGCGACTTGTTCGAGGGCATGCCGCTTGGCGGCCTCTGTCGCTAGGCGCACCGCATCCTCGCGGGTATCGCGGGGCCCCATGCGGTATTCTCCGTCTGCGATCACGGTCCGCATATCCGCGGCGGCGGGTTCCACAAAAACGTTGCTGAGGCTGAAAGAGGCCAGCAGAAAGAAGGCGAGGGGGCGCCCTCTCTGTGGTAGAAACAGGTGTCTGATCCTCGTGGCCATCTCTTTAGCAAGGATAGCACTGATCGGCCGTTGCTGCCAGGTAAACACATCAACATCTCCGCTGCACTGCCATAGTTGGCTGGTTACGTGTAGTTCTGCTAAGCTTGGTGTTCTTCTTGCCTTTTTGCTGGGTGGAGGAGCACTGGCCATGGGATATGAGACGACTCGTTTCGTGAAGCGTAAACCCCTCCGTGAGGTGCTGATTGAGCAGGGTGTAGTCTCTGGGCCACAACTTGACGCGGTCCTCGGCAAGCTGGAGAGCGGACGCGGGCCGATCGGGCAGGCATTGGTGGCGGAGGGCCTCCTCTCCGCAGAGCAGTTGGGCCTGGCGCTGGCGGCCCAGTACGGCGTGTCCTATGAGCCCTTGACCGAGTACCGGGTGGACCCCAGGTTCTATCAGACCATCCCCGTTGAACTGATGTATCGCCATCCGTTTGTGCCACTCGCCGAACAGGATGGACTGCTTGTCATTGCCATCCACGATCCAGGCAATCTGCCGGCCCTGGACGAAATGGAACTGCTGCTGAAGCGCCCCCTGCGGCTGGTGGTCAGCACCAAGGACGCGATTCTGGCGGTCTTGACCCGGAGCGAAGGGTCGAGCCAGGCGTTGAAGGATATGGAGGCGGACTATCGGCCGATGTTGCTCCGGGAGGACGAGCGGGGCGACGAAGTGCTGTCCATCGAGAAGATCGCCAAGGACCAGAGCCCAGTGGTCAAGCTCGTGGATACGATCATCTTGAACGCGTTGCAACGGCGGGCGAGCGATATTCACGTGGAGGCCAGCGATCGGGCGGTGCATGTCAAGTATCGGATTGACGGGATCCTGACGCCGGCCCTCGATCCGTTGGACCTCAAGCTCCATGCGCCCTTGATCTCGCGAATCAAGGTGATGTCGGAGCTGGACATCGCTGAACGGCGAGTGCCCCAGGACGGGCGGTTCCGGATCCGGCTGGACCGGAAGACGGTGGACTTTCGCGTCTCGATCCTGCCGAGCGCGTTCGGGGAAGTCGTGGTGGTCCGCATCCTGGACAAGGAGTACATCGCGGCAGGGGTGGCCGCGTTGCGGCTGGATCGCTTGGGATTCAACGTCGAAGATCTGCGCCGGTTCCGTCGGTCCATCACCGAGCCGTACGGCATGGTGCTGGTGACCGGCCCGACCGGCAGCGGCAAAACCACCTCGCTGTACGCCGCGATCAGCGAGATCAATACGCTCGAGAGCAAGGTCATCACGATCGAGGATCCGGTCGAATACCAACTCGCCGGCGTGGTGCAGATCCCGGTCAACGAGAAAAAGGGGTTGACCTTTGCCCGCGGCCTGCGCTCGATTCTCCGTCACGATCCGGACAAGATCATGGTGGGCGAGATCCGGGATGCCGAGACCGCGCAGATCGCGATTCAGTCGGCGCTGACGGGCCACCTGGTCTTCACCACAGTCCATGCGAACAACGCCTTCGACGTGATCGGCCGGTTTGTGAACATGGGGATCGAACCGTACAACTTTGTCTCCTCGTTGAACTGCATTCTGGCGCAGCGGCTGGTGCGGACGATCTGCCCCGCCTGCCGGGAGGAGATCCGGCTGGATCGCGCGCAGGCCGAAGAGGCGGGGCTCAACTATGACCAGTATCGTGAAGTCGTGCTTTCCGAGGGCCGTGGGTGTGAGCACTGCCACGGGACCGGGTATCGCGGTCGTCAATGCATCACGGAGTTCCTGGACCTCACGGATGAGATCAAGGAAATGATCTTAGATCGAAAACCACCTTCTGAGATCCGCAAGCGCGCGGTGTCCCTCCGCATGACGAGCCTGCGCCAGGCCGCCTTGGAAAAGTTACGGCAAGGGGTGACCACGCTGGCGGAGATCAATCGCGTGACCTTCATCGAACAGGCGTGAGATGCTGGGATTTGGCCCGCCGCGGTACAGTTTGAAGCTGGGTCCGCGTCAGGCGGCGTGGGCGGTGCGGTCCACGGACTGGCAAGGGCGGCCACGCGTTCGGTCTCTCGTGGTGGATCTTCCGTCCGGCCTCCTCAGGCCCTCGCCGGTCGAGCCCAACATCAGTGACGTTGATACGCTGAAGTCCCACCTTCGTGCCTTGATCGGGATACCAGTCGGACGCCAAGCGCCTTGCTGGCCGATCGCGCTGGTCTTGTCGGATCTCTGTGTCCGGACCGTGCTGCTGAATGTGGACACCGTGCCGTCTCGCTCGAGCGAACGGGACGCCCTCATCCGCTGGCGCCTTGAAAAAGAGGCGACCTTTCCGGTGGCGAGCGCCAGAGTCGTGTCGCAGGTCGTCGGACCGCACACCGTCCTGGTGGTGATGATCGGCGAATCGGTGCTGCGGCAATACGAAACGATCTGTGACGAACTGGGGCTGGTCCCGGTCAGTGTGACGGCGACCAGCTTCCTGCTGCTCAACGTGGCGCGCGCGTCCTCCCCCGTTGAGGAGCCCGCCGGCTGGTTGTCCGTACTGGACGAGGGGTTCACGTTCATCGTCCACCAAGCCGGCCGCCCGGTCTTCGCCCGCACCAAAACGCAATCGCCGCAGATTCTGGACGATCTCGTGGCGTCGTTAGCGTTCTACGAGGAGACCCATCCGGGGCCTCCCCTGCGGCGCCTGTATGTACTGAGCGAAGAGCGGGAGCCGGATGCCATGACGGCGATCTCCAAGGAGCTGGGCCTGGACGTGGTCCCCGTGGGACCGACTCTTGCTCAACAGGCCCGGCGTGTGCCGCTCGACGAGGCCACGCCGCCGGGAGCACTGCCGGCGATCGCGGCGCTTGCGCCGAAACGAAGGCGAGACGTTCTGGCTGTCGATCTCAGCGGCAGCCATTACGCTTACCTGGGCCCTATCTGTGCCGCGCTGGTACTTATCTCGCTGCTCCTGGTCGGATCGATCGTCTGGAATGTGCGGGAAGCTCGTGCCATCCGGACCCAGGCCATGGAAGTCGAGCAGGCGCTGGCCCGCGTTCAGGACCAAGACCGCCAGATCCAGCTCCGAGGACAGATGGAGGGGGTGGACCTCTCCGATACGGCGATGGGGCGGCTCACGGTCCAAGTGGTCTTTGCCAACGACCTGATCGCCAAGCGTGCGTTTTCCTGGACGCGGTTCCTCAGTGATCTGGAAGCGACAGTCCCTCCGCGCGTCTCGATCAACAGCATCCGGCTCGATTTCAAGGACGCTGTCATCGCGATCGCTGGATCAGCGCTGAGCTTGAAGGATTTGACCACTTTCATCATCAGCCTGGAAGACCATCGGGCGTTTAAGGACGCCACTCTGCTTCAGCACCGGGTCCGAGACGATGACGTTGTGGAGTTCAGCTTGACCGTGCGGTACCAGTCCCAAGCCAGGGGATCATGACTCGCGGATTATCGATAGTCCGCCTCTTGCGGCGTCAGCCCTATGGCCCCCTCATTCTCTGGATGGCCGTGGCTGGTGTGCTGGGCGCCGCTCTGGTCGTGGTACGTCTGCTCGTGGTGGCGCCAGCCCAAGACCGGTTTGCCCAGGCCGAAGCCGAGTGGATGGCGGCGAGACAGCGGGTTGCCCAACGCCAGGAGGCCAAGCAAGCGCGGAAGAATCTTACCTTGATCCTGAATGCCTTGCCGGGGCATCGTGACTTTGCGCAGCTGCCGCTTGCCATTTCGGAAGTAGCGCGGCGGGATCGGGTCTCCATCCCGGATCTCTCCTACGCGCTGGAGAAACCCCAGGCAGGGGGCTTCACCAAGGCGGTGCTGAGAGGATCGGTCTCCGGTCGCTACCAAGATCTCAGGCGTTTTATTCATCATCTGGAAACGGCCGACGGCTTCTTGTTCGTCGAAGACCTCAACGTCAGTCGCCACAGTACGAAGAAGGGCGAGGCCGTCGCGTTTCAGATCACCTTAAGTACCTACATCCGAGAGGGGCCTGGTCAGCGCGTGTCCTCTCATGCCTTCTTGCCATGACGAGGCGCTCCCAATGGCTGACACTGTTGCTCCTGCTCGGGATCTGGGGTGGTGTCGCAATCTGGATCATTGCAGCCGCTCCTGAGCCTCAGCGCGTGTCGCTGGCGTATGTCACTGGCAAGGCTGATCGGGCAAAGGCCGGCCGGCCCCAAGCCAGTGCCGGCTTGAAAGTCAATCTCGACCTGCTTGCGGCCGCACGGCGCCGGGCGGAAGAGGCGTTCATCGCACCGAAGAACATCTTCGCACTGCTGCCAACAGAGAAGATGGCGCCCGCCCACACCAAACGGCCGGTGCCTCCGCCGGCGCCGGCTGTCGCCGCTCCCGCAGTTCCTCCGCCGCCTTCGCCGGAAGAACTGGCCACGGAGGCTGCCCGTCAGGAGTTGGCCCAGTTCCGCTATCTCGGGTACCTCAGCCGGGATGGCAGACAGCAAGCGTTTCTCTCAAAGGGCAAAGAGCTGTACATCGTGCGGAGCGATGAGACGATCGAGCAAAGGGTGCTTGTCAAGGCTGTCACGCCGACCGGCGTGACTCTGCAGGAACCTCGATCTCAGGTGGAACGGACGGTCCCGCTGGTCGAAGGCAAGTAACCGCAAGCCTACGGAATGGGAGAGCCGCCAGGTGATGAAGGTGTCTGTGGGGGACTGGTTCCCGGTGGCTGTATCTTGAGACCAGAGGTGCCTGGAGCCAGTGGTGTTGGTTGGCCCAGTGGTGTTGGTTGGCCCGGCGGTGTCGGTTGTGCCGGAGTGGTTGGTTGTGCCACAGGGGCTTGCGGGGTCGAGGCGTTCGGGTGTTGGAAGACCCAATCGTTGTAACTGGTTAGTCCGTCGAAGTGTCGCACCACAGGCGGGAAATCTTTCTGCTTGAACGGCTCCGCTTTGCTCTTACTCCTCACTCCCTTGATGCGGCCTGTGGGATCGCGCACGTACTCCCAGTCGTCGCCGGTAATCGGGTCCTTGTACGCCTTTCGCAAAGCAGGCTTTGGTTGCTTGGTGAGTTCCTCTAACGTCAGCGGATAGATCTCACCGGAGAAGCCGACGCGCCCTTTCTTCTGCTGGGCTGAATACACTGCCAACGCGTTTTGAATCTCAATTCCCCGAACTAGAAGTTCGGCTTCTCGTTCACGCTGCACCACGGCCTTCCACTGTTTGGCCGCGACGGATACAGAGATCCCCATCAACACCACGGCCAACATCACGAGGAGGTAGGTCACCCCGCGTACATTGCGAAGAGTGTGCATAGGGATAAGATTAAGAGAAGTGACCGCCAAAAGCAAAGGTGATATCTTGTAACTATGCGGCGATTTGTTGTTTTCGCATCCGTTTTCCTCTGGGCCATCTCCGGGGAAATCAGCCTTGGGCTGGCGGAGTCTTCCGGGGCTGCGCTGGGGCGGCTGGGATGGCAGGCGATCCGGACTGGTCAGATCAAGGAGGCGTCGCGCTTGTTTCATGACGCCATCGCAGAAAATGCTCAAGACGCCACATTGTTCCTGGGAGCGGGACTTGCCGCGCACCTGCAGGGGCAAGAGATGGAGGCCCGCACGGCGCTTCAAGGAGCTGTGCGACTCAACCCCAAGTTGACGGCGGCGGCGCTGTTGCTGGGCGACATCACCTATCGCATGGGCGATCTTGAGACGGCGGTCCGGACGTATGAGGCGGCGCTCGAGATTGAACCGAACAACGCGCAAATCCGTGGGCGGTTGGAGAGTTGGCGCAAAGAAGCAGCTTTGCACAACAGATTTCAGCAAAGCCTGAGCCCGCACTTCAACGTGCTCTTTGAAGGGTCGGCGGAGCAACGTCTCGCAGCGGCCGCAGTGGATGCACTGGAGGCAGCGTACTGGCGCATCGGGACTATGCTGCTGGCCTACCCATCTGGGATCATTACTGTCGTCTTGTATACCGATGAACAGTTCCGTGATATTACGCGAAGCCCCACGTGGGCGGGTGGTGTCTTTGACGGCAAGATTCGAGTCCCGATGCGGGGGGCGCTCAATGACCCCCGGCAACTGGAAAGGGTCCTGGCGCACGAGTTTACTCATGCGCTGGTCAAGAGTCTGGCGCCGCGTGGAGTCCCGACCTGGGTCGATGAGGGACTAGCGGTTGTGTTTGAAATGGGTGATTTAAAGTGGGCCGAGCGGCTGACCCGGCAGGCACCATTCCTGGTCCCGCTCCCGCGACTTCACGACGGCTTTCTGAGCTTGCCTGCGGATCAAGTCCCGCTTGCCTATGCCGAAAGCGCGCTGGCGGTCCAGATGCTGATTGAGCGCGGCGGGATTCCTGCGTTGACCGCATTGCTCCAGGATTTGGCTGAAGGCCAGGAGTTTACTCAAGCCTTCGAGCGGCGCGTTTTCCTTTCATATCCAGAGTTTCTGACGCTCTGGGCCCGGCGGATGCGAGAATAGGGTGTTTACCAGGATACCCTTGCAGTGTTTTTCCGGTGGACTGTGGTCGTAGCGAGCGCTAATATGGCCCGATAAATGGGGGAATAGGCAGGAAAGAGCACTCCTTGATGTACTGGAAGGTTATCAGCGCGCTGGTGGTCTTTACCCTGCTGGCCGGGTGTGCCTCCTTCTATACTCCGGACACCACGCTTGCCGACCGACTCATGCAAGAGGGCAACTGGGAGGGGGCCATGGTGGCCTATCAGGACGCCCTCAAAGACGATCCGTTCAATCCTGTCATTCAGGACAAGTTGAACGCCGCCAAAGGGCGGGTCGCGGCGGCCTACCAAGAACGGGGCCGAGCTGCACTCAAAGAGCGTAATCTCTTGCAGGCGATCGAGGCGTTCAAACGGGCCTTGAGCCTGGAGCCATCGAATCCGGAATACCAGTCTGCGCTGGCTCAAGCGCTGCGTTACAAGGAAGCCCAGGACCGGCTGGCGGTCGGGCAGAAGATGCTGAAGGGGGGCCGGCTGGATGACGCGGCCGAGGCCTTTGAGCGCGCGCTGGAGCTGGATCCGGACCTGAAGGCCGCGCAAGACGGCCTTATCCAGCTTGCCGAGAAGCAAAAGAGCGTTGCGTTGCCGCTCACCGGCTCCAAGCAGCCCATTACGCTCAAGTTCCAGAACGCCCGGACCAAGGAGGTATTCGAAGTCCTGGCGCGCGCAGGCGGAATCAACATCCTGTTCGACAAGGACATGAAGGACGATCCCATCACGATCTTCGTCAAGGACGCCACGTTCGAAGACGCGCTGAACCTCATCTTGACAACCCAGGGCCTCTTCATGCGGCGGCTTGCGGCCGACACGATCCTTGTCATTCCGAGGACGAAGCAGAAGCTGGATCAGTACCAGGACATGCTCATCCGTACCTTCTATCTCTCGACCGCGAAGGCAAAAGACATGGTGAACCTGTTGCGGACCATGTTGGAGACCAAGCGGATCTTCGTCAATGAAGATGTCAACGCGATCGTCATGCGGGACACCGTGGACAAGGTCAAGCTGGCCGAGCGCATCATCCTGGCCAATGATCGGAAGCCGGGCGAGGTCATGTTCGAGATCGAGGTCCTGGAAGTGGATAAGGTCCTGTCCGACAATTTTGGCGTGAACATCGCCCAGCAAGCCGGGGCGGCGCTCGTCCCGTCCGGCACTACGACGTTCCCGGCCGCTAGTTCGACCACCCTCTTTTCGTATCAGCAATTGAAGACCATCGGCCCTAGCAGCTACCTGTTCACATTGCCCACCAGCATGCTGGTGAATTTCCTCAGGTCGGAATCTACCACCAAGACTCTGGCCAACCCGCGGCTACGGGTGGTGAACAACAAACAGGCTAAGGTCAACATTGGCAACAAGGTACCTATCCTGCTGTCCACCACTAGCACGATTCCCGGCGTGACGCCCGGCACCATCCCCACCCAATCCACGGTGACGTCGATTGAATTCAAGGACACCGGAGTCAAGCTCACGGTGGAGCCCAACATCCATCTGAACCAGGACGTGACCTTCAAGCTCCAACTCGAAGTCACGGCGTTGGGGAATCAGGTCGTTCTTCAGACCAACCCCTTGATCCAGCAGTTCCAGTTCTCGACCCGCACCGCGGAGACCTCGCTCTCGTTGAAGGACGGGGAGAGTGTGGTGCTCGCCGGCCTGATTCAGCCCCAGGACCGGATAACAGTCCAGAAGGTGCGGGGGCTGGGCGACATCCCGGTGCTGGGGGAGATGTTCAAGGCCACCACCCGCGAGGTGGACATAACCGAGGTGATCCTGACCATCACTCCGCACATCGTCCGGTCCATGGAACTCCCTCCTGTGGATGATCAAGCCTTCTGGTCAGGAACGGAGGAAGCCTATGGGCTGAAGCAGCTTTTCCCTGACGGAGGCATAGGCAGGGGGACGTTGGGCGCTGTGCCCGCAAGTCCGGCGCCTGTGCCTCCCGGTGCGCCATCCACGGCGCCGGAAGCGCCGGCCCCTCCTGGTAGCCAAGTCCCACGACCGCCCCCCTTGGGAGTGCTTTCTTTTCTCCCACCGGACAGAACGGCATCGGTGGGCGAGGAGATCAGGCTGGATGTGATGGTGACCAACATCGAGGACCTTGCCGAAGGCACGCTGACCGTCAGTTACGATCCGAAGGTCTTGGAGTTCCGCCAGGCGTTCGAAGGTGAATTTTTAAAGCGAGAGGGGACGGCCACTCTCGTGACGGCTGCGAATCCGGCGACCGGGACGGTGGTCGTCCAGCTCACGCGGGGAGAGGGCGCCAAAGGCGTGAGCGGCGCCGGTGTCCTGGCCACGCTGGCGTTTGTCGCTAAAGAGCCCGGCTCATCTCCGGTGGCGATCCAGACGTCACGGTTGCTGAGCGCGGCGAGGGCTCCGCTTGCGGCCACGGGCGGGCAGGGCAGCGTGAGGGTTCAGTGAGACAGTCGGGCGTCACGCTCCTCGAACTGCTGGTCACGATCACCATCATCATGGTGCTGGCATCGGTGGCCATGCCGCTCTCCAAAGTGTCTGGGAAGCGGGCGCGTGAGATCGAGCTGCGTCAGGAGCTCCGGACGGTCCGGGCGGCCATTGATGCCTTCAAACTGGACTGGAACCGGGAGGGCGATGTGTCGCTCGGTCCCCTGTGCGTCAAGAACAAGCTCACGTGCAAAGAGGTGTCCAGCGTGTCCGGGTATCCCAAGACGCTGCAGACCTTGCTGGAAGTGAAGCTGACGGGCGAAGAAGCCACCGTGAAAGGGGCGACGCTCAAGCGCTACCTGCGGAGGATCCCGGTGGACCCACTGACTGGGAAGGCCGACTGGCTGTTCCGGTGCTACACGGATCCCTCGGATGCGTCGTCCTGGTGCGGTGACGATGTGTATGATCTGGCCTCGGCCAGCCCGGAGGTCTCGTTGGATGGGACGAAGTATCGGGACTGGTGAGCGCGGCTTCACGCTCCTCGAATTGATGAGCATCGTCACGATTGTGGGGATTCTTGTGACACTGGCCGTGCCCTCCTATCAACAGTCCGTTGTGAAGGCCCGCGAAGCGGTCCTCATGCGCGATCTCTTTACGGTCCGGGACCTGCTGGACCAACACCGGGCCGACAAAGGGAAATACCCGGACTCGCTTACTGACTTGGTGAAGGTCGGATATTTGCGTACCATCCCGATGGATCCCTTCACGCGATCCGCGTCCACTTGGCAAGAAATTATTGAGACGACAGAGGGTGGTGTCTTTGATATCCACTCCGGTTCCGACCTCGTTGGGACCAACGGCGTGCCGTATAACCAGTGGTGATGGTGGGATGAGAAATCTCTATGCACTCCACGCTGCGCTGTTGAGCAGTCTTTGGATGGTCGCCGGCTGTGCCGGCCCTTCAGTCCGTGACCTCCAAATGACACAGGCCGCGCTCAAGGCGGAGTCCTTGCAGGCCCAACGCACCATCATGGACCTGCGCGCAGAGATGCAGGGACTTCAGCGCGAGTTGGGCGTTGCCCGTGCCGCGCAGGCTCGTTGGGAAGGCGAGTTGCGGGAGGCCCAACGCCGCGCGCAGGAGGCGCAACGAGGAGTGGAGGCGCAGCGCGAGGAGCTGGTACGGACGCGGGAGGAGCGCGACCGTCTGGCTGCTATCAGCCGCGAACTGCAGGGGCAATTGGTCGAGCTGGGACGCCTGCGCCAGCAAGTCGGCGAGGCTGGTCGCGACCTGTCGCGCCTCCAGGCGCTCGAGCAGGCCATCGAGCGGCACACCAAGGAATTGGCCGACCTCAAGACCGCGATGCAGAAGCTCTCGACCCGGTCGAAGCCGAAACCTGCGGGTGCGAGGCTGGCGGGGCCGATTTACAAGGACGTATCCGACCGGCCTGCGCTCTCCGGCGAGTCCGACGAGTCTCCCTCACGCACGGTGATCGTGGAGCGGGGGGACACCCTGTGGGGCCTTGCCCGCACGCATCGGGTGCGGTTGTCGGAGCTGATGGCGGTGAACAATCTCACGTCCGACCTCATTCTCCCTGGGCAGGAGCTCACCCTTCCTGAGCCATAACCTTTTCGATGCCTTCGTATCTCTACAGGGCGGCCCGGGCTGACGGAACAACCCTCGAAGGCCAGGCCGAAGGGGAGGACGAGCAGGCGGTCCGGGCTGAGCTCGAAAAAAAAGGATTCCTGGTCTTTCGCCTGCGGCCCCTCGGGGCGTGGCCGGCGCTCATGGGGTCCGGACTTTGGGGGAGGAAGCGCGGCATCCCCCTGCAGGAGTTTCTGGTCTTCAACCAAGAGCTCGTGGCCCTGGTGAAGGCCGGGCTTCCGATTCTCAAGATCGTTGACCTGCTGATCGAGCGGGCACGGCGCCCGGCATTCCAGGCGGCCTTACGCGCCGCGCGGAAGGACATCCGCGGCGGGACCGCCGTGTCGGAGGCCCTCGCGCGCCACCCGCTCTTTTTCCCGGAGCTCTACATCGCCTCGCTGAAAGCCGGCGAACAGGCTGGGAACCTGCCGGAAGTGCTGCAGCGCTACATCGCCTATCTCAAGCTGATGATGGGCCTTCGCCAGAAGATGATAAAGGCGTTGGCCTATCCGGCGTTTCTGGTGATCGTGGGCGCCGCCGTGGTCGGCTTTTTGTTGACGTACGTGCTGCCGACGTTTTCGGCGATCTACGGGGAGGCCGGGACGAATGTGCCGGAAGCCACGAGGGCGCTGATCACCCTCGTCGAAGCGATTCAGTCGCATCTGGTCTGGATTGGGCTGGCGATCGTGGCGCTGGTCGTTGCGTTCAGATGGTGGGTCCGCACCGAGACCGGCCGAGCGCTCTGGGACCGCACCACCTTGACGCTTCCGCTCATCGGCGACGTGCTCGTCAAGCACCAGACCATTCAATTCGCGCGGACCTTGGCGACCGTGCTGGCCGGCGGAACGCCGCTGGTGAGCGCGCTCCAGACGGTTCGCGGGGCGTTGACCAACCGGTTTCTGGCGGCTGGGCTGGCAACGGCCACTGAGCGAGTGCGAGAGGGGACCACGCTCTCCGCGGCCTTGGAAAGAGTGAAGGTGTTCCCTCGCATGGCCCTGGAGATGCTGGCAGTGGGCGAGGAGACCGGCTCACTGGACTCGATGCTGCGGGATGTCGCTGAACTCTACGAAGGAGATCTAGACCAGCGGCTCAGCCAGCTCACGACCTGGATCGAGCCGGTGCTGCTGTTGATCATGGGCCTGGTCGTCGGAGCCATCGTCATCATCATGTACTTGCCCGTCTTTGAGATGGCCGGGACCGTCAAATAACTAGGTTGTGGAACCCGCGGGAAAAACTCGCTACAATTCCTCTAGCCACCACCTCTCACCGGAGCGCCTATGGACCTGAAAGAACCTCTCAATCAATTGGCGATCCCTCCCACGCATTTCACCAAGCACCTGAAGTTTCCCGACCCCGCGAAGATCCGCATCTACGACGATACGCTGAGGGATGGGGAGCAGATGCCCGGCGTGGCCTTCTCGCCCGAACAGAAACTGGAGCTGGCCAAGCTGCTCGCTGAGATCGGCGTGCACGTCATCGACCCGGCCTTCCCGGCGGTCTCCGAATCCGACCGCAAGGCCTTGCAACTGATCGTGCAGGCGCAGAAACGTGGCGAGATCCGCAGGGACATTGAGGTCCTGGCCATGTGCCGGAGCCTCAAGGAGGACATCGACGCGGTCGTGGACACCGTCACGGCCGTCGGCGCCAAGCCGGACGACGTGAGCGTCCTGTTGCTTTCGACCCTGTCCGACCTGCACCTCAAGTACAAGTTGGGCAAGACGCTCCTGCGCCGGGCGGGCCAGCCGGAAGATCAATGGCTGACCCGGCCGGTGGACTATTACCGCGAGCAGAACCTAGACCTGATCACCGGCGCCATCCGCTACGCCCGAGAGCACGGGTTCTCGCGTGTGGAGTTCGCCGCCGAGGATGCCTCACGGTCGGACGTCGCGTATGGCGAGGTCTGGGCCAAGGCCTGCGTGGCGGCTGGCGGGACGCGGATGTGCTTCTCGGACACGTGCGGAGTGTTCACGCCCGAAGGGGTGGACCATTACATTCCGCGGCTGGTCAAGGTCCTCGGTCCCGTCCCCATGACGGCGCACTTCCACAACGACTTCGGGCTGGGGGCGATCAACACCGTCCGGGCCATCAGCCACGGAGCCTTGTACGCGGGGGTGACGGCGAACGGCATCGGCGAGCGGGCCGGCAACTGCCCGCTGCACGAATTCGTCATGATCCTCAAGATGCTCTACGGGGTCACGTTGCCCGGCTTCTGCTATGACCGGCTGACCGAGCTGCGCCGCAAGATCGAGCTGTACTCCGGTATCCCGCTCCAGCCGCACGAGCCGATCGTGGGCGAGGGGGTGTTCAAGCACGAATCGGGGATCCACACGGCCGCCATCGCGATCCATCCGGCCATCTACCAGTTCATTGCCGAAGAAGCCGTCGGGGGCGAGCAGCGGTTCGTGTTCGGCAAGCACAGCGGGGCCGCTGCGGTGGAGTCCGTCCTGGCCAAACACACCAAAACTTTGAAAGAGCACGGAGTGGAGATCAGCCCGGACCTCGTGAAGCAGGTCCTCGACCGCGTGAAGACGCTGCGCGAGCAGATGTTGCCCGAGAAGGGTTATCCAGAGGCCATCGAGAACCACTACCGCCACTACTACGCCTTGGGCCTTTCCGAGGAGCGGATCGTCCAGTTGGCGCTGGAAGTAAAGAAAAAGAAAAAGGGGACAGTCCCCTTTTAGGAATGGGGACTGTCCCAGTGAGCGAGGCGCCCGCACTGATCCTTCCTGAAAAGAACCGTTCTATCGGCAACGATCTGCGGCGCGTTCTCGGTATCGACAAGGTCAAGGACGACTTTCCCACCATCACGGCCTACTCGGTCGACGCCAGCATCTACAAGGTGGTGCCCAAGGCCGTCGTGACAGCCGAGACCGAGGATGACATCGCCGCGACGGTCGCCTACGCGATGGCCACGGGCGTGCCGATCACCCCACGGGCGGCGGGCACGAACCTCACTGGCTCGGCGGTCGGCGAGGGGATCATCCTCGACTGCGGCCGGATGAACCGCATCCTCGAGCTGAACGTCGCGGAGCACTGGGTGCGGGTCCAGCCGGGCCTGCACCTGACCGAGTTCAACAATAAGCTCGAGCCGCATGGGCTCATGTTCGGACCAGATCCCTCCAGCCGCGACATGTGCAAGCTGGGCGGGATGCTCGCGAACAATTCCGCCGGCCCGCACACGCTCCGCTACGGCTCGGTCAAGGACAACGTCCACGCGATCCGCAGCCATCTCACCACCGGCGCCTGGCTCGCCGCTGAGGTGCTGGCCGACGGCGATCCCGCCACCGGCGCGCTGCTGGCCGCCCATCCGCCGCTCGCCGAGACCCTTGCCCTCGTCCGCAAGCATGCCGATCTCATCCGGAGCAGGAAGCCCAAGGTCTCCAAGAACAGCACCGGCTACAACCTGTTCGGGCTGGTGGACGGCCTGGACCAGGGCATCGTGGACCTGCCGAAGCTCTTTGTGGGAAGCGAGGGCACGCTGGGCGTCATCAGCGAGGCGACGCTCAAGCTCGTGGAGAAGCCGACGGCGACGGCGACCGCGCTCATCCACTTCCGGCACCTGGAGGACATAGGCCAAGCGGTCTTCGACCTGCTGACCCTGACGCCGATGGCGCTGGAAGTGATGGACGCCAACACGCTCAATCTGATCGGGCGTGCGGCCCACGGCGTGCCGGCCGACGCGGCGGCGACCCTGCTCGCCGAGTTCGACGGCACACGCGGTCTCTCCATCGCAGCGATCCTCGAGCAGGTCAAGGCCATCTGCCGCAAATACCGCCTCTGCCAAGGTCCCACGATTGCGGTCGAGAAAGAACACCAGGAGCAGCTCTGGAAGGCCCGCAACGCCCTCTATCCCACGCTCTACCGCTACGACGCCAAGAAGAAGCCCATCAACTACGTGGACGATGTCGTTGTGCCGGCCGACCGCATCGCGGAGCTGGTGCAGTACCTTTCCACGTTCTTCAAGCACCAGGACGTGAACGTTGCCATCTTTGGCCACATCGGCAACGGCAACGCCCACATCGTCCCCCTGCTGGATGTCAGCGACCAGCACGATTTTGAGGCGATGGTCGCGGGCTATCACGAGATCCACCAGACGGTCGTCACGCGGTTCGGCGGGTCCATCTGCGGCGAGCACGGGGACGGGCGTGTGCGCGCGGAGTTCGTGCCCAAGTACTTCGGCGAGGAGCTTTACGCGCTCTTCAAGCAGGTCAAGGCGGCTTTCGATCCCCGCACCGTCCTGAACCCGGGCGTCAAGATCAGCACCACGCCATTTACGGAGCACATCGACTACGTGCGGCTCTCCAAGCCCTGCGCGACTTGTGGAAAGTGCAACTCGGTGTGCCCGGTCTACGACGTCTTCCAGTCGGAGGACATGAGCTCGCGGGGCTGGTTCGAGATCGTGACGGCGCCGGGTTATGAGTATTTGAACTCCAAGCGGGTGGTGGAGGCCTGCGTCAACTGCAAGTCCTGCCGCACGGTCTGCCCGGCCGGGGTGGATGTGTCGGATCTAATCATGAAGAAGCGGGCCGAGCATCCCAACAAGCTGGCCGGGGCCATCTTCGCCTGGCAGGGGAGGCCGTGGCTCTTTGAGCCGTTCATCAACCTCCTGGGTCGCACGCAGGGGCTCTGGGATCGTCCGCTGCCGCGCAAGGTGATGGAGAGAGCGCTGGCTCCGCTCCTGCGACTTCTCGCGCCGACGGCGAAGCTGCCCGCGGACATGGTCTTGCCCAGGCTCGCCCCGTGGCTGTTACGCGAGCGGTACGCGGAGTTGACGGAAGAGCGAGGACGCCAGGGGTCGGTGGCCTACTTTCACGGCTGCGCGGCCAACTATTTCCAGGATGGCGTGGGCGAGGCAGTGATCACCGTGCTGAGGATGAACGGGATTGAGCCGGTCCTGCCGCGCCAGAAGTGTTCGGGGACACCGATCGAGACCTACGGTCATATGGATCGCGTGAAGGCCTACGCCCGGTTCAACGTAGAGTCGCTGAGCCGCTATCAGACCATCGTGGCCGGCTGCGCGTCCTGCACGCTGAGCCTGAAAGATTATCCCAAGTGGTTCCAGGGCGAGGAACGCAAGAGAGCCGAGGCGGTGGCGGCAAAGGTGAAGCACATCTCGGAGTTTCTCGCAGATGGAGGACTGAAAGTCTCACCGACCAAACCCTGCCAGAAGACGGTCACCTACCATTCGTCGTGTCATCTGCGCGCGGCCGGGGTGAGCAAGCAGCCGCGCGATCTGCTCAAGCGCCTCCCCGGCGTGACGTACGTCGAGATGCGGGACGCCGACCGGTGCGCCGGCGGAGCGGGGACCTTCGTGGTGAAGGACTACGACACCTCGCAGCAGATATTCGAGCGCAAGCGCGCGGCGATCCGCGACAGCGGCGCGCAGGTCGTGGCGACCTCCTGCCCGGCCTGCATGATCCAGCTCAAGAACGGCCTGCGCGGCGAAGTGGAAGTGCGCCACATCGCCGAGCTGCTCAAAGAAGCCTACGAGGAATGAGCGCTGCCTTGGTGTTTCTGTCATTGCGAGCGGAGCGAAGCAATCTCAGCACCGGCGCCGCGCGAATGAGAGATTGCTTCGTCGCTTCGCTCCTCGCAATGACACCAAACGAGCCCTTCGTCACCTTCTTCGATAGGTGAGATTCCGCCTCCAAAAATCGGACCTAGTCGTCATCAGGTTGGCGCTGACCGTCATCATCTTCCTCACGCTGCTGCCCTCACCTAAGAACAACAATCCGCCCGTCCCGCCGGATTCCAAACACAGGAGCCTCAAACTACTGAAGGACTGTCTGGCCTGCCACGTTCAGGGCGGAGAGCGCCCGCTGAAGGAGCGGCACCCGAAGCGCCAGGACTGCTTCCGCTGCCACCGGGTCGGCGGGGCGTAACACTCTCACAAGCTCAAGAAATACGGATTGACAGGCTGGTCTTTCCCGCGTAGTATGAAGCATGACGTTTTGAGCTCCTCTGGCTATCCTATCCCTCGCGTTTCCTGATCCCTCTTTTACGCGATCGATTCCCCAGTCTCCGCCGCTCCTATGCCAGAGTCTCTCTGAAACGGTGTGCTGACACTTGTAGCTGTATCGAGCCCCGGGGGCCCGCAGATGAACTGCCTACGTTGTCATGGATTGATGGTGCCTACCCGGTTGGAGGAAGCGGTAGGCGCCACAAGTGGCGAATCCATTTCCGGATGGAAATGCCTGCTGTGTGGTGAGGTCATCGATTCCGTCATCGCAGCCAATCGGAAAGGTCACCAGGAACCGATGCCTAGCCGGGCCCGTCTTCCCTATGGTACCGCGCTGGCGAAGGCTCGTGGCCCCAAGCGCAAAGAGATGAGAGCGTGATGCAATCGGTCGCGTACTCTCCCGGCTTCGTGACCTTCGCCAAGCGCTTCTGCATTAATCCGGTCTATGACGGCGGGCGCTATAGGAAGCGCAAGGGGTGGGTCCTGATCGATCTATCCACAAGGGTGGAGACGAGCTTCAAGACGTTGCGTGACGCAAGGCATCACCTGACGTGCCTCTACAGCTCAGCGGCTCCAGAGAAAATCGCAACAGAGGACCTACCATGAACGAGACTGAATTGAGAGAGTTGATGACTGTATCCGGCTTCTTCGGATTTCTGGCCCAACAGGCGAAGCTCAACCTTGATGAAGTCAAGCAGATCTACATGCACGGAAGACCATGGGGGTTGTGGCCGCCCGACCTGGACTTAAGTCGTGAAGCTACCGAGGCTGGCGTCGATGTGTTCAAGTATCTTGCCGCACTGCAGCCGCTGCTCGACATGGATACAAAGCAGAAAGAGGCTCAGCTTGCTGCCTACGAGGCCACGCTGACTGGGGGCGAGTCCTCGCAGCCGATCCCAGCTGTTCGGGCGCACGTGGAGAAGGTGGCTGCTTCGTCGGGAGAGGACGAGGAAACCATTTGTAGCCTACTCCATGCGCTTTACGCCTATCGCCAGCGTGTCGGCCAGTTGTCGATACAGAAGGTCGGCGAGTTGTCGAAACACAAGATGGAGCAGGATAGGGCGGCCGCCATCGCGAAACTTCAACGCGCCATTGTCGAGGAGATTGAGCAACGCAAACCGAGCTGATCCCTTCAAAAGGTGCCCGGCATAGCCTGAAGGTGGCGAGCGGAACGAGTGAGTAGGAATTTAATTTAAATAATTTGACAATCAGGGTTTGATCCAGTATAGTGTCGTTCAGTCATCGCCGAGACGGTCCGGCGGCGGTGGCGGTAACCATACTCCGGACCCGCGATCGCATCGCGCTCAGGTCCTGTTTGGAGCAGTTTCCCACCCGATCCTGACTCCCCTCGGTTCTCTGAATCCGTGACAATGCGATCTTAACGAAAGGATAGTTCTGTGCAGACGACTGTTCAAAGCAGTTTCAGTAATCTCGGTTTGTCCGAGGCCATCTTGCGCGACATCGCCAGGGCGGGGTTCACCGAGCCTACGCCCATCCAGGCCCAGGCCATTCCACCAGGGCTGGCCGGCCGCGACGTGTTGGGATGTGCGCAGACCGGCACGGGCAAGACCGCGGCCTTCGTGATTCCGATGGTCGAGCGTCTGGCCGGCAAGTCGGAAGGCTTTCCCCGTGGGTTGATCCTGGCTCCCACCAGGGAACTGGCCATCCAGATCCAGGAAACGATAACCAAGCTGGGACACAGCCGGCTCGTGTACGCGACGACGGTTGTGGGCGGCGCCGACATGAACGCCCAGATTCGGGGCCTTCGCCAGCGCCCGGACATCATCGTGGCGACGCCGGGCAGGCTTCTGGACCACATGTGGAACGGGACCATCAATCTGATGAAGATGCAGATCCTGGTCCTGGACGAAGCGGACCGCATGCTGGACATGGGCTTTGCGCCGCAGATCAACCAGATCCTCGAAGCGCTCCCGGAGGAGCGGCAAACCCTGCTCTTCTCCGCGACGATCCCGACCGACGTGGCCGATCTCGCGCGAGCCAGTGTCAAGGACCCCGTGCGAGTGACGATCGGCCGGTCGGCGGCTCCCGCCGAGCGGGCCGAGCAGGCTCTGCACCACACGAGTCGGGAGGACAAGACCAAGTTGCTGCTCACGCTGCTCAATGCGGACCGCGATTCGGTGCTGGTCTTCACGCGCACGAAGCATGGCGCGGATCGGCTGGGGCGGGCGCTTGGCAACGCCGGCCACAGAGTGGCGGTCATCCATGGCAACCGGAGCCTGTCGCAGAGGCGGGCGGCCTTGGAAGGATTCCGCCGGGGCACATTCCGGGTTTTGGTGGCCACGGACATCGCTGCCCGCGGCATTGACGTCGCGAACATCGGGCATGTCGTCAACTACGATTTGCCGAACACCCCGGAAGATTACATCCACCGAATCGGCCGGACCGCCCGCGTGAAAGCGAGTGGCCGGGCCACAAGCTTCGTCACGGCGGATGATCACGTGCAATTGCGGGCCATCGAGAAGCTGCTCGGCCAGCCGGTTCCTCTCGCAGCCGGCAGCCGGCCTCCCGCACATCCCCTGCCCCACGCACACAGCACGCGCGGCAATGGCCAGAGGGACGATAGGCCGGGACGGCCCTCCGGGTTCAGACCCGGGCGACCGGTCCACGCCAAGTCGTCTCACAGGGCGTAAGCCAACACTTACGCCCGCTCATAAGCGACGATGAGGGAATGGCCTCAGAGGGGAAACCCTCGGAGGCCGTTCTGTTTTCAGGTCGGATTACGGTCTGAGGCGAGTCTGATTGATCGAGATGACGCGGCCGCCGCCGAATGTGAGCTCCACGATCCAGTCGCCGCTGGAGTACACGAACCGGTTCGCGCCGAAGACGGGCCAGAACGGATAAGGCGAGCCGAACGAGTAGGCGCTGCCAATGTACGTCGTTTGGGGTAGTCCCGCGCGCCCCAGCACCTCCGCTTCAGTCATCCCCACGGACAGCATCCGGTAGGTCTCGAATGCGATCTCTCCGACCGGGGCGAGTGTGTCGATTACCGGAGGCGTTGGAGGCGGAGTGCTGATCACGATATTGATAGTGATGGGCGGGAGCGCGGGCTGAGCCTGTGCCTGCGGCTCGAGCGGCTTGGGCGTTTCCTGAATGACCGGCGGTGGTTCCGCGGCGCGTTTGAAGTAGCCCAACTCGGAACGGACGGTGTAGGCACTGCAGCCGGCCTGGGTCAGGACGTGGTCCGTAAACATCGTCGATCCATCGGCCCGTGTGCACGTCCACAACTGGGACTCGGCAGTGGCGGGAAGTGGCAGGAGCAGCACGGAGACCAAGACGATGAAGAGCGACGTGCCGACGCGCGACATACAAATAGTGTACGCCGGTCCTTTCTTGTCGGCAAGTCAGAGCAGCTCCACGGTCCCATCGAGTGCATTCACTTTCACGCGCCGGCCGGTGGCGATGCGGCTGGTCGCCTCCTCGACGCCGACAATTGCCGGAAGGCCGATCTCTCGCGCGACGACCGCGCCGTGGCTCAGCACGCCGCCGATCTCGGCGATCAAGGCGCCGGCGGTGAAGAACAGCGGGGTCCAGGCTGGGTCGGTGTAGCGGGCGATCAGGATCTCGCCCGGACGCAAGGAGGCTCGGTGCGGATCCATGATCACGCGCGCGACGCCTTCGGCATGGCCGGTCGACACCGGCGTGCCGCGCAGGACCGTGGCGTGTGACAGGCGGGCAACTGGCGAAGCTGAGTCCGGCACGCCGCGGGTCCCGATGATCAACGAGGGCGGGCGGCGCGTAGTCCATTCCCGCCATTCGCGCGCTCGCGCATTCAGGGCGTCTTGGGTCCATGATACGGTTCCTGTTTCGGCCCAAGCCCGCACTTCATCCTGCCGCAACCAGAAGACGTCGTCTGCCGCCTTGAGGTGTCCCGCCGCGACGAGCCGGCGCCCCAGTTCCCGGTACACCCGCCGGGCCTGTTCCAGGCCGAGCAGCCAGGTGTATTTCATGGCCTCCCGGAACGGCAGCCACAGGACATACCGCCCGTAGAGCCAGGTGAAGAGGCCGCGCAGCGGAAGCGGGAGTTTCCGCCGGACGGCCTCGGCGGCCGCCTCTCGCCGACGTTGGCCTTCCGCGAGCATGGCCGGCGGGCTCGGGGCGCCGGCGGGGTGGCGCAGATAATTGGTGACGGTCTGCAGGAGAAAGGTCGGGTCCTCGCGCCAGCGCGGCGTCGAGAGGTCGAGCTCTACCTCCCCGCGGTGCCCGTGCTGTGCGAGGAATTCGTCGAAGCGTATCCACCAGCGCCGTCCCTCCTCGGTTGTCTGCAGCGCGCGCGCCAGGGTCTCAGGAGGGGTCTTCTCGAAGATGTCGGCGAGCGGGCGCGCGGCTTGCGCGAGGGCCCAGAGGTCGAGCGAGACCGCCGTCGTCGGATTGTGGGGGACGCCTTTGGCAAGGTCGTCAAGCAAGTCGGGCGGGATGCGTCCGCCGCAGAGGCGCTGCAGGGTCGTATGGAGGAGCATGGCCAGGCCGAGGTGCCGCAGGCCATCTTTGGTCGGGTCCGATTCGTCGGTGAATTCATGGTCCAAGTCTCTGATCAGCACGGACGGGGCGTCCCGGTCGAGCGGGCGGCGGACCAGGACCCGCAACCGCTCGGTCGTGCGTGCGTAGGCGTCGCGCAGGTCCACCGGCGTGCGGCGACGGAGCAACCACCGCAGCGAGCGCAGGCCCATCCGAGCATAGGCGAGGTGAAGTGTGAGCCGCGCTGTGAGGGGGATGGGGACGGGATTGAGGAGTTTCGTCCGCGCCAGTTCCTCGATGACCCGGCCCTTGCTCCGGTCTACCGCCTCCAGCAGGTGCAGTTGATAGGCGATGCTCGGCAGGTTGATGTAGGCCGAGAGGTCCATGTAGGGCCGGCCGGCCACGAACGCCATGGGATTCAGGTCCAGAACGAGCGGGTCGCTGCGGCTGAGGCCCGCGACCTGTCCGCCGAGCATCGGGCCTATGTAGCGCGCCAGGCCGTCGCGGCTCAGCGGCTTGGCCACGAACGGGAAGACCTCGCCGAAGTTGATGTCCGACAGGACGCCGTCGGTCTGCCCGGCCGCCAGCCGCGCCGTCCGCTCCACCGACCACTCCACTGGTTCCCTATTCCTCCCACTTCCCAAAGGTGAGTACAGTAGTCACGAGCGGGTGGCGCCGAGTGGGACAGGCCCCGCGCTGCTACTCGCTGGCCAGCACCCCCATGCGCCGATACTTCTTGTGGCGCCGCTGGAGGAGTTCGTCGAGCGGGAGCTCGAGCAGCTCGCTGAGGTGGGCCTCGACCGCCTTCTTCACGGCGTTGCATGTGGCCGTCTGGTCGCGGTGGGCCGCGCCGGGCGGCTCGGGCAGGATCTCGTCGATCACCCTTAGGCGGAGCAAGTCCTCGGCGGTCATCTTGAGCGCCTCCGCCGCGTCCGGCGTCTTCTTCGGATCGTCCCAGAGGATCGCTGAGCAACCCTCGGGGGAGATGACCGAATAGACCGCATGCTGGAGCATCAGCAGCCGGTCGGCCACGCCGATCGCCAACGCCCCGCCACTGCCGCCTTCCCCGATGACCACGGACACGATCGGGACCTTGAGCGAGGCCATCATCATGAGATTCCGCGCGATGGCTTCGGCCTGGCCGCGCTCCTCGGCGCCGAGGCCAGGGTAGGCGCCGGGCGTATCGATGAAGGTGAGGACCGGCTTGTTGAATCTCTCGGCCAGGCGCATCAGGCGGAGCGCCTTGCGATACCCTTCCGGATTGGGCATCCCGAAGTTGCGCTGCACCCGCTCTTTCAGCGTCTTGCCCTTCTGCTGTCCGATGACGACAACAGAGCGGCCGTTCAGGCGGGCCAGCCCCGCCACAACGGCCTGGTCGTCGCCGTACAAACGGTCGCCGTGCCGTTCCAGGAAGTTGTCGCAGATCCGCCCGATGTAGTCGAGCGTGGACGGCCGCTGTGGATGCCGGGCGACCTGCGTGCGCTGCCAGGGGGTGAGGCCAGCGTAGATCTCCGCCTGGAGCTTGTAGAGTTTCTCGCGGAGCTTGCGGAGATCGTCCTGCACGCCGGGCTGCCCCTGGCCCGCGGCAGTCAGTTTCTCGATCTTCGCCTCGATCTCCGCGAGCGGCTTCTCGAAGTCCAGGTATTCGCGCATGCGGCTATGGCCTCACTTCAGATCGACCGTGCCCTTGCCGATGAGGGCTTCCACGTCGCCGACGAGCTGGGCGCTCGGCAGGACGCGCAGGTCCGGCCCGACGGCGATTACGGACTCCGAATGGTCGGGGATTGTGAGCGTGAGATAGACCGGGCAAGGACCGGCGTGGCGGTGGAGCACGTCCCGGAGCTGACGCAGGATTTCGGCCGACGCTTCCCGCGTGGTGACGTAGATCGAGACGCCCGCGATGCTCTGCGCCTGGAGGTCGGCAAGGCCCGCGAGCCTCGTCGCCTTGATCCGGGCCGCCTTGTCGCCCCGGTCCAGCGTCCCCGTCACCTGGACAACCGATTCAGGGAGGATGAGGGCGGCGGCGGTCTTGTACAGGTCGGGGAACACGATCACTTCGACGGTGCCGTGCAGGTCCTCCAGCGTCAGATAAGCCATGCGGTCGCCTTTCTTGGTCATGGTCTGGCGGACGGTGCCGATGATCCCGCAGAGCTTGACCTCCTTGGCGTCCGCGACCTCACTCAGCGCGTCGGTGCTGGCGGTCGAGAACCGGCTCATGGCCTCGGCATAGCGGGCGAGGGGATGGCTCGTGATGTAGAACCCGATCAGCTCCTTTTCATACTTGAGCAGAAGGTCCTTGTCCCATTCCGGCACGTCGGGCAGGCTCTCGTCGAAGGGGAGCGTGCCGCGACGCCCGCCCTGGCCGTCCGGTGACTCAAATGCGGCGAAGATGCTCGTCTGCCCGCGCGACTCCGCGCGCTGGGCGGCCATGGCCTGGTCCACGGTCCGGTCCAGCACGGCGGCCAGTTGCGCGCGGCGCGCGCCCGTCGAATCGAAGGCGCCTGCCTTGATCAGACATTCCAGCGCCCTCTTGTTGAGCTTGCGGACGTCCACCCGGTGGCAGAAGTCGAAGAACGAGACGTAGGGGCCTTGCGCCTTCCGCGCTTCCAGGATCGCCTCGATCGCGCCTTCGCCCACGTTCTTGATGGCCGCCAGCCCGAAGCGGATCCCCTCCTGCGTGACCGTGAAGTCCTTGTCGCTCTCGTTCACATCCGGGGGGAGCACCTTGATCCCGAGGTCGCGGCACTCGTTGATGTAGCGCACCACCTTGTCGGTGTTCCCCATTTCGCTGGTGAGCAGGGCCGCCATGAACTCGGTCGGGTAGTGCGCCTTCAGATAGGCCGTCTGGTAGGTGACGAGCGCATAGGCCGCGGCGTGCGACTTGTTGAACCCGTAACCGGCGAACTTCTGGATCAGCTCGAAGAGCTTCTCAGCCTTCTTCTCCGTGATCTTCCGCTTCTTCGCGCCCTCGATGAACTGGGTGCGGAGCTTGACCATCTCCTCCGGCTTCTTCTTGCCCATGGCGCGCCGCATGAGGTCCGCCTGGCCGAGGGAGAGGCCCGCGACCTTGTTCGCGATCGCGATGACCTGCTCCTGGTAGACGATCACCCCGTAGGTCTCCTTCAGGATCTCCTCCAGGGCCGGCACCTCGTAGGTGATCGGGACCTTCCCCTGCTTGCGCCGGATGAAGTCGGGGATCAGGTCCATGGGACCGGGTCGGTACAGGGCGATGATGGCGATGATGTCCTCGAGGCGGTCGGGGCGGAGCCCGGTGAGCAGGTCGCGCATGCCCGCGCTCTCCAACTGGAAGAGGCCCATGGTCTTGCCGGAGGAGAGCAGCGCGAACGTCTGCGGATCGTCAAGGGGAAGATTAGCGACTGAAACCGGCATCTCCCCTTGCCGCTTGGCGTTGATCAGGCGCTCGGCGTGGGCGATCATCGTCAGGGTCTTGAGCCCCAGCAGGTCGAACTTCACCAACCCGACCTTCTCGACATCGCCCATTGGGAACTGCGTCACGACCTCGTCGGTCTCCTTCGACCCTTTGTAGAGGGGCACATGGGCCGTCAAGGGATCGTGTGAGATGACGACGCCGGCCGCATGGGTGGAGGCGTGGCGCGGCGAGTACTCCAAGGCGCGTGCCGTTTCGAAGACGTCGCGGATCTTGGGGTCGGTGTCCACCAGTTCCCTGAGGCGCGGCTCAGACTCCAGCGCGTCGTCCAGGGTGATGTGGAGCTGGTCGGGGACGAGCTTGGCGATGCGGTCCACCTCGGCGTACGGCATCTCCATCACCCGGCCCACGTCGCGGATGGCGGCCTTGGCCTTCATCGTGCCGAACGTGATGATCTGGCAGACATGGTCTTTCCCGTACTTCTCGACCACGTAGTTGATGACTTCCTGGCGGCGGTCCATGCAGAAGTCTATGTCGATGTCGGGCAGGGAGATGCGCTCGGGATTCAGGAAGCGCTCGAACAGCAGCCCGTACACGAGCGGGTCGAGGTCGGTGATGCGCAGCGCGTAAGCCACCAGGCTGCCGGCGCTGGAGCCGCGTCCGGGCCCGACGGGAATGCCCCGCGAGCGGGCGCAGCTGATGATGTCCCAGACGATCAGGAAGTAGCCCGCAAACCCCATCGAGGTGATCACGGTCAGCTCGTCCCGCAGGCGCTGCTGGTAGTGCGCGGCGGGAAGGCCCGACGGACGCTCGCGCAGGCGCTCCGCCAGTCCTTTCCGGGCGAGCTTGTCCAGGTAGCTTTCCAGCGTCTCCCCTTGCGGCACTGTGTAATGCGGGAGGTGGGACTTGCCGAACGTGAAGGCGAGCTCGCACATCTCCGCCACGCGGGCCGTGTTCGAGACCGCCTCGGGCCACTCATGGAACGCGGCCAGCATCTCGTCCGTGGACTTCACATAGAGCTGGTCGGTTTGAAAGCGCAGCCGGTTCGGATCGGTCACCGTCTTGCCGGTCTGCAGGCAGAGCAGAATGTCATGGACCTTGGCATCACCCTTCTTTAAATAATGGCAGTCGTTGGTGGCCACCAGCGGGATGCCGAGGCGCTTGTGGATATCCCGCAGCCCCTGGTTGACGACCTGCTGTTCGGGCAGGCCGTTCTCCTGAACTTCCAGGAAGTAGTGATCGGGACCGAAGATGTCCCGGTACTCGGCGGCGGTGCGCAGCGCGTCCTCCAGCCGTCCCTGGCCGATGAAGTAGGGAACCTCGCCGCTCAGGCAGCCGGAGAGGGCGATGAGGCCGTCGTGATGCTCGATGAGCAGCTCCTTGTCCACTCGCGGCTTGTAGTAGAACCCTTCCAGGTACGCCTTGCTGGCGAGCTTGAGCAGGTTCTGGTAGCCGGTCCGGTTCGCGGCCAGCAGGATCAAGTGGTAGTACTCGTTGTGGGCGAACTGCCCTTCCCGATCGAACCGGCTCTTCGGAGCGAGGTAGGCCTCGCAGCCGATGATCGGCTTGATGCCGGCGGCGGTGGCCTTCTGGTAAAACTCGATGGCGCCGAAGAGGTTGCCGTGGTCCGTGACGGCCAGGGCGGGCATGCCGAAGCCCTTCGCTTCCTGCACCAGGGCGTCGATCGGATTGGCCCCGTCGAGAAGACTGTACTGGGTGTGAACGTGGAGGTGGACGAACTGGGACGCCACGCAGGCTTCCTTATTGGTCAGGCGTCTTCCTTGACACGCCGGCTCATTCTAGCGATGCCCTCTTTCGAAGTCAATCCGTTCATCCCTCGCCCCTTGAGGGAGAGGGCAGGGTGAGGGGGGCCATGTCATTCTGAGCGCAGTGAAGAATCTAGTTTGGATCGGACGAGCGAGGCGGGAGGAAGCGGAGGGGGAAGGGTTAGGAAAGCGGCAGCTTGACCTTGATCTGCTCGCCGGTCGCCTCATTCAGCATGACGAGCTGGCCGTCGTCTTCCTGAGTAAGCTGCGCATTGGCGTTGAGCAGTTCAATACCGTACACCGTTCCGTCGGGCGCCAAATCCACATTCAGTTCGTCGCTGATACGGACAGTCTTCACCTGCGCGGCCTTGGGATGCAGCCGGATGTACGCGATGTTGTGTCGAGGGTCGTAGGTCAGCTTCATGGCAACGCCTCTCCTCCCCCCTTCGGCAGCCCTAATAGTACCTCGTGACGACCGTAATCACAAGCCAGTCTTCACCTGCCCGCACGGCAAAAGCCTCCACTTCCTTCGTGCCATAGAAATATCCCTGCCATTCGGACTCGAAGCGAAACGCTTTCCGGAACCCGGTCCTTCCGAACTTGGCGGGAAACTGCTCCCCGCTCCGAACCGTTTCGATCACCTCGGGCTCGGTCGTCCCGCGTTGAGAGAGTCGCTCCAGGGCATGCGGATGCAACCGGACCATATGCCATTTAGACACCGGCCGGCGGGATTCGTCTAACTAGTTTCAAACAACCCTCGCCCCGTCTCTGTCATTGCGAGCGCAGCGAAGCAATCTCGTTCCGTTCACCCTCAGCCTGTCATCCATAACCAGAAGGCGCGGGACCCCGGGAGCGGGAGGCACCCCCGGCCCGCAGCCTCCCCCTGTATCTTTTTAGATTCGCGCGCCGCCCGCCTCCACGACGAACTGGCGGGACCTGCCGATCGTCAAGGCGTCATAGCCCGCTTCCTCCCGCCTCAGTCTTCAGATCCGAATCGAGATTGCTTCGCTGCGCTCGCAATAACACTGACCCCCTCACCCTGACCCTCTCCCCGCACGCGGGGCGAGGGATAGAAGAAGGGGGACAGGCACCATTCGGAAATGGAGCCAGTCCCCTTAGACGAATCTCCCCGGCCGGTGTCTAAGATGGTATGTTTCGTCGCGGCACTGTGGTAATCTTAGAAAGTAGTTGGGTCGGAGGAAGGCGTATGAGTGTCGTCAAAGCGCGCACTGCAGTTGGCGCCAAGGGCGGAAGGAAGAAGGGAGTAGTCCTATCCATCAGGCGTTATCAACGTTTGATGGAAGATCTCCATGATCTGGCTGCCGTGGCGGAACGGCGCGACGAGCCAACCATTAGCTTTGAGGATATGATGAGACGGCTCAAGAGAAGTGGACTCCTATAGCGTCCGCCTTAAGCCGTCTGTCGAGAAGGATCTACGGCCTCTCACCCAACCCCTTGTCTCTCGGCTTCTCAAGCGCATCGATAGTTTGAAAAGCGATCCGTTCCCGCACGGGGCGTCCAAACTGTCCGGCGCGGAACGTTTCTACAGAATCCGGGTCGGCGATTATCGCATCGTGTACGAGGTAGACACTGAGGCCAAGCAAGTCACGATTCATTACGTTCGCCATCGCCGCGAAGTCTACCGTAAGCTATAGAAGAGGAATGGTCGCCATGAAGATCACATACGATCCTGAAGTGGATGCCCTCTATATCCGCTTCAAAGAGACAACCGTCACCACCAAGCATCTGACTGAAGGTATCGCTGCGGACTACGACGCCGACGGATTCCTGGCCGGAATCGAAATTCTTGACGCAAAAAAGCGCCTGGGTGATCCTGCTGTCTTCAAGCAGGTCACTCTTGAAGACGTGCCCTCACGCATACATTAGCAATCCCATCCGCTTTCTCCCACCTGACTCTTCCGATCCGGATGCCCCCTCACCCTGACCCTCTCCATTGACCCGTTGCATTCCGAAGAGCAACGGGTGCCCCGGGCGAGGGGGAAAAAGATTGCTTCGCTACGCTCGCAATGACACGGTGCTGCGCTCGCAATGACAGATGGCACCCGCAATGACAAAGGCCCCTCACCCGCGCCCTCTCCCCAGAAGCTGGGGCGAGGGTATCCTGGCATTTACAGGTTCAACTTGTACAGTACCTGGAGTGTCTCCATCTGCTCGTCGCTGAGGTTGACCCGGTAGAGCTTGCCGTCTTTGACGAGCCGGGGGCGCTGGAGGCGGTCGCAGGTCGGGCAGATCGGGAAGATGGCCGGTCCTTCTTCAAGCCGGACCAGATGGACCTTGGAGTCCGGCTTGATCGGGATGGGGAGCGTGCAGAACTCGCACAGGATGGGCGTGGAAAAGTCAAAAAGGTCGGACATAAGAGGAAGGCTAGGCCGCTTTGCCCCCTTTGTCAATGAAGCCCGGCGGTTGATTCGCATGGAGGGTTATGCTACGTTTGCCGCCTGTGCGGAGCATCGCGGCGCACGCATCGGGATGAGCTTGGGAGGACGAAGGGATGGCCAAGATAGACGCGTTCTTTAAATTGATGTTCGACCAGGGCGCATCGGACCTCCACTTGGCGTCCGGACAGCAGCCGATTCTCCGTCTTCACGGGGATATGGAGAGGGTCAAGTACAATGTGTTGGAGGACGGCGAGCTGAAGGCCATGCTCTACGAGATCGCCCCCGAGATGAAGATCAAACAGTACGAGGAGACCGGCGACGTCGACTTCGGGTACGAGATTCCTGGCGTGGCGCGCTTTCGGTGCAATTTCTTCAACCAGAAGTACGGCTGCGGGGCGGTGTTTCGGCAGATCCCCACCAAGGTGAACACGGCGGACGATCTGGGGCTTCCACCCATCCTGAAGCGGGCCGCAATGCTGCACAAAGGACTGGTCCTGTTCACAGGGCCGACGGGCAGCGGCAAGTCCACTTCGCTGGCCGCGATGATCGACCACGCCAACAAGCACCGCAAAGACCACATCATTACCATCGAGGACCCGATCGAGTTCGTGCACCAGAGCCAAGGCTGTCTGGTGAACCACCGTGAGGTGGGGACACACACCCGGTCCTTCTCGGCTGCCTTGAGGGGTGCGCTTCGCGAGGATCCCGACATCATCCTCGTCGGCGAGATGCGGGACCTCGAGACCATCCGACTGGCGATCGAAGCGGCAGAGACAGGGCACTTGGTCTTCAGTACGTTGCACACGACCAACGCCGCCAAGACCGTGGACCGGATCATCGAAGTGTTCCCCCAGGAGGAACAGGCACAGATCCGCAGCGCGTTGTCCACCAGCCTCAAGCTGGTCGTGGCGCAGACCCTCCTCAAACGCATTGACAAGAAGGGACGGTGCGCGGCGCTGGAGGTCATGGTGGTCACGCCGGCCATTGCCAACTTGATCCGAGAGAACAAGACCTTCCAGATCCCCTCGGCCATCCAGGTAGGCAAACAATTCGGGATGCATACCCTCGACGATTCGATCATGGAGGTGCTGCAGAAGAAGTGGGTCAGCGCAGAGGAAGCCTACTCGAACTGCATCGATAGGGCGAAGTTCCGGCCGTTCCTGAAGGCCACGCCGGATGAGTGGGGCGGGTGAGCGCCGGCGAAGGAGGGTGTCATGAGAAAAGCCCAGATGGATACGCTGATGGCCGCGATGGTCGACTCGCACGAACTTGTGTCGGACCTGAACCTCTCGGTGGACCGCCCGCTGCAGGTGGAATCGGCAGGCGAGTTAGTCCCGGTAAAGGTCACCGAGTCCATCGAGAACCTGACCCCCTTTCAGACCGAGATCTTCGGGCTCAATCTCATACACAACGACCGGCGTCTGACCCAGATGCTCCTGCAGCAGGGGTCCTGCGACACTTCATACTTCCTGACAGGGAAGGCCAGGTTCCGCGTCAACATCTTCTGCCAGCGGGGAAACTATTCGGTCGTCATGCGGAAACTGGAGACCCTGATCCCGTCCATTGACGATCTCAAGCTGCCGGAAGCATTCCGGAAGATGACCAAGGAGAAGAACGGCCTGATCCTGGTGACGGGCGCGACCGGCGTCGGGAAAACCACCTCGCTTGCCGCGCTGCTGCGGGACTTCAACGAGACAAAGTCCATTCACATCGTCACCCTGGAGGACCCGGTCGAGTTCGTCCATCCCAACATCAAGGCGACCTTCAACCAGCGGGAGCTGGGCGGCGATTTCGACACCTTCGCCAACGGCCTTCGCGCCGCGCTCCGTCAGGCGCCAAAGGTCATCCTCGTCGGCGAGATGCGCGACCGCGAGACGGCCGAGCTGTGCCTGAAGGCGTCCGAGACCGGCCACCTCGTGCTGAGCACCGTGCACACGGTGGATGCCGGCCAGACCATCAACCGCATCGTCGGGCTGTTCGATCCAGAGGAGGAGAAGCAGGTCCGCCAGCGCCTCGCGGACTCGATCCGCTGGATCATCAGCCAACGCTTGCTGCCCAAAGTGGGAGGGGGACGCGTCGCCATCCACGACATCCTCGCCAACAATATCAGGGCCCACGAATCGATTCTGATGGGCGAGAGCGAAGGGAAGACCTTCTACGAGATCCAGGAAGCCAGCGTTCCCTTCGGCATGCAGACCTTCGATCTGGCGCTCCTCAAAGCCTATGCTGAGGGGTTGATCACGCAGGAAACCGCAGAGCTGTATGCCACCCGGAAGGCGGTCGTGCAGCGCGGCCTCGACAAGGTTAAGCAGTCCCGCGGCCAGAAGACGACCGACATCGAAGGCCTGACCCTGGACCCTGGCTACACCAAAACGGTGAAGAAGAAGTAGGCCGATGGAAATCATCTGCACGTCCTGTTCGACCAAGCTCGCGATTCCGGACGCGAAGGTCCCTAAGAACGCCGTCTTCAGGGTCACCTGCCCCAAGTGCCAGACCAAGGTCCGGGTCAGCACCATGCCTGAGCAGGCGCGAGCTCCGGGGGCCGGAGGCGCGCCGATGGCGCCCGTCCTCACTCGGCCTGCGCCTCCGCCCCCTCCGCCCCAGGAACCCGAAGAGCCCATGGAGGAGTTCGACTCCTCTGACATCAAGGATGAGGGGTTGGCCTCCTCGCCGGCGGAAGACGAGTTCGTGGAGGACCGCAAGCTGGCCTTGGTCTGCTTCGATTCGGCGCCCCATCGGGCAACGGTGAAGACCGCCCTCGACGGGCTGGGCTACACCGTGCACATTCCCCTCAAGCCGGAGGACGCCGTTCAGCGGATTCGGGCGAACCGCTATGAACTGGTGATCATCCACGAAGAATACGGGGGGTCGAAGGAGAGCAATCTGGTGCTCCAGACCATCCAGCCGATGACGATGGCGCTGAGGCGGCACATGTGCGTGGGGCTGGTCGGCGGGCAGTTCCGCACCTTTGACAACATGACGGCCTTCGCCAAGAGCGTCAACTTCGTGGTCGGGGAATGGGAGCTGCCCAAGGTCAGGGGGATCGCCCGCCAGGCCGTGGCGGAGAACGATCAGTTCTACCGTGTCTTCCGGGAATCGTTGCGGGATGCAGGCAAGCTATAACCACACTACCGTCATGTCATTCTGAGCGAAGCGAAGAATTTCCTAACCAAATAATGTAAAGGGAAACGAGCGTGAAGCGGGCGCTGGTCAGCGTGTCGGACAAGTCCGGGATCATCGAATTCGCCAAGGGATTGAAGGAGCTGGGGTATGAGATTCTCTCCACCGGCGGGACCGCCAAGACGCTCCGGGATGCCGGGCTTGCGGTCACCGACGTGGCAGCCTATACCAGCTCGCCGGAGATTCTGGACGGGCGGGTCAAGACGCTCCATCCCAAGATCCACGGGGGGCTGCTGGGCCGCCGCCACGATCCCAAGCATGTCGCCGAGATGGAGCGTCACGGGATCGGGCCGATCGACGTGGTTGCGGTCAACCTGTATCCCTTCGAGGCGACGATCAACAGGCCGGGCTGCACGCTCGATGAGGCGATCGAGCACATCGACATCGGCGGGCCGTCCATGCTGCGCTCGGCCGCCAAGAACCACGCGGACGTGACGGTCGTGGTGGACCCGGCAGATTACGGGCCCGTGCTGGAGGCGTTGCGCGCCGGCGGCGTGTCGCCGGCGATGCGCCAGGAACTGGCCCGCAAGGTCTTTCACCACACCTCTCGGTACGACGGTATGATTGCCGGCTATCTCGAGCAGCAGGGCGCGCCCGGCCCGGTGCGGTTCCCGTCCCTGCTCACCCTGCAGTTCGAGAAGGTGCAGAGCCTCCGTTACGGCGAGAACCCGCACCAGCATGGGGCCTTCTACCGCGATTTCGGGAGCAGCGAGCCGGGCGTGGCGAAGGCGCGGCAGCTCCACGGCAAGGAGATGTCCTACAACAACTTCCTCGACGCCAATGCCGCGCTGGAACTCGCCAAGGAATATGGGGACGCGCCCCTTTCCGTGGCGGTCATCGTCAAGCACAACAACCCCTGCGGGGTGGCCGTCGGGCCCACGCTGCGCGACGCCTATGTCGGGGCGCGCGAGACCGATCCGCTCTCCGCCTTCGGCGGCGTCATCGCGTTCAATGCGCGCGTGGACCTCGCCACCGCCAAGGAGATCACTGCAACGTTTGTGGAAGTGGTCGTGGCGTCCGACTTCGACGAGGACGCCCTGGCCG
>CAZSUT010000006.1:0-6264 GCA_964610095.1 uncultured Nitrospirales bacterium
AACCGGCTGATCACGACGGACGTGCGGGAGATCGGCGTGGACATCAGCCGCTCCAGGAAGCCGTTCTCCTTGTCGAACAGGAGGTCCGTCCCGCCTGCCAGCCCGTTATTGAGAATCGTCATGACGACGACGCCCGCCGCGAGGAACGCGATGTAGCTTGGCGCCTGCACGACCTGGGTGTTCGCGGTCCGCTGGAACAGGTTGCCGAAGAAGATCAGCCAGAACACCATGGGCTGAAACAGCGTGAACAGCATGCTGAACTTCTCCCGGCTCAGCCGCCTGACCCAGCGCATCGTCAAGGCGCCGACTTCTTGAAAGTACTGCTGCATCAATCTTCCTCCTGGATGCGGTGCCCCGTGTGCGTCAGGAAGACATCGTCTAGGCGCGGTCGGTGATAGTCCACGAACTCCAGCCGGCACCGGCGCGCGCTCACCTGAGCCAGGATGGCCGGCAGGGTCTTCTCCGGCGAGGTGACGCGGATGTCCAGCCTGTTTCGGTTAGCGCTCACGGCCCGCACGCCTTCCTGCGCCTTCAAGGCCTGCGCCAGCCCTTCGACCTTGTCCAGATCGCCGGGCGCGAGGGTGAGCGTCACCACGTCCCCGCCGAGGCCGGACTTGAGCTCGTTGGGACTGCCGATCGCTTTGACCCGCCCCCCGTCGAGGATGGCGATGCGGTCGCAGAGCTGGTCGGCCTCGTCCAGGTAATTCGTGGTCACGAAGATGGTGATGCCCCGCGCCTTCAACTCGCGGATGTGCTCCCAGATCTTGAGGCGGCTCTGGACATCCAGCCCCAGCGTGGGCTCGTCCATGAACAGGACTTTGGGATCCGGAATCAGCCCGCAGGCGATGTCCAGCTTCCGTTTCATCCCGCCCGAGTAGTTCCGGGCC
Source organism: uncultured Nitrospirales bacterium (assembly GCA_964610095.1). Classification (GTDB taxonomy): domain Bacteria; phylum Nitrospirota; class Nitrospiria; order Nitrospirales; family NS-4; genus NS-12. The sequence goes on from CAZSUT010000006.1 coordinate 888, forward strand.
ACCTCGTCAGCCTTGTTCTCGAGACTGACCAGCTTCAGCACCTCGTCGATGCGCGCGGCCGCTCGGTCCTTCGGCAGGTGGTACAGGCTGGCCAGCAATTGCAGGTGTTCGCGGCCGGTGAGGAACCGGTCGATTGCCCGTTCCTGCGGCACGTAGCCGATGATCTGGCGCACCTGGGTGGCCTGCTCGACGACGTCCATTCCCAGCACGCGCGCGGTGCCGCCGGACGGACGGAGGACCGTGATCAAGACGCGCATCGTCGTGGTCTTCCCGGCGCCGTTGGGCCCCAGCAGGCCGAAGACCTCGCCCTGGGACACCTGGAAGGTGATGTCCTCGACAGCGGTGACCTTGCCTTCGTAGGTCTTCGAGAGGTGGGAAACCTCAATGGCGGCGGAACTGCCCAAGTTCAGCCCCAGCCCCCACTGGTCGGTTCGTTCAGCTCGTAACGCTTGAACTGTAGGAGGTCCAGGAGCCGGCGGGCCTGCTGGACCAGGGAGTCTGCTTCCAGCAGGAACTGCTTTTCCAGCGGCGTGAAATCCAGGGCAAAGGACAGATTGTGCACGAGGGCCTCGTCATCCACGGGCTGCTTCAGGAAGTTCGCGAGCGCGGCGCCGTCCTCGCGCGTCAGGAGGAAGTTCCCGACCAGCTTCACCAGCTCCGCCCGCACGTCGGAGGGGAGCTTCTTCGCCGGCGCGGAGAAATCCGCGAGCCGGATCTGGCCCTGGCGGTAGGACTCGCAGCCACGCTCTTCCTGGATTTCGAACCGGCTGAGTCCCTGTAACAGAATGTTGAACCGCCCATCCGAGAGCGCCTGCACGGTCACGATCCGGCCCACCGCCCCGATCGGGAAGATCGGCGGGGTGCCTTCGTAGTCCATCTCCCACCCCTCCTTCAGCAGGACCATGCCGATCATCCGATGGCTGGAGGCAGCGTCCCGGACCATCCGGCGATAGCGCGGCTCGAAAATGTGCAACGGCAGATACGTCCGCGGGAAGAAGACCATGTTCGGGAGGGGAAACAACGGGATGACGCTGGGAATTCGGATCGGCGCGAGGTCGCCCCCGAATCCGGACTGGGAACTCACGTGCATGAGTGGTACGATAGCCGAAGGCCGTCCGCCGTGTCAATCGCGGCTGCCTTGCACTTTCGGCGTTTCATCGGCTAGAATCACGCTCTCGCACGCTGAATCGATCTCATTCCCAATTCGAGAGGAGCGGGACCCTTGAGCATGACGATGACTGAGCAGGTGCTGGCGCAACACGCGGGGCGGCAAACCGCCGCGCCGGGCGACAACATCTGGGTGGACGTGGACATCCTGATGACCCACGACGTGTGCGGGCCGGGGACGATCGGCATCTTCCGCAAGCAGTTCGGGCCGAACGCCAAGGTCTGGGATCCGGAAAAGGTCGTGATCATCCCGGACCACTACATTTTCACCAATGACCAGCACGCGCACCGCAACATCGACGTCCTGCGCGCCTTCGTGAAGGAGCAGGGCCTGCCGTACTACTACGACGTCGGCACGGACAAATATAAAGGGGTCTGCCACATCGCGCTCCCCGAGGAGGGCCACACCCGCCCGGGCGAGGTGCTCTTCGGGACCGACTCGCACACCTGCACCGCCGGCGCGTTCGGCGAGTTTGCCACGGGGATCGGCAACACCGACGCCGCCCTGATTATGGGGATCGGCAAACTCTGGGTGAAAGTGCCGGAGACCATGCGGTTCGAGTTCGAAGGGCCGCTCCCGCCCTACCTGATGGCCAAGGACCTGATCCTGCACATCATCGGGGACATCGGCGTGGACGGCGCGACGTACCGGGCGATGGAGTTCGCCGGCGACGGCGTCATGTCGCTCTCGATCGAGGAGCGGATGACGCTCTGCAACATGGTGATCGAGGCCGGCGGCAAGAACGGCATGATCCCTGTGGACGCCGTCACGGAGAAGTTCGTGAAGTCCAAGACCGCCAAACCCTACGAGCCGGTGACGGACACCCCCGGCGCCCGCTTCCACAGCGTGCGGCGGTACAAGTCCGCCGCCATCGAGCCCACAGTGGCCAAGCCGCACTCGCCGGACAACCGGGCCACGGCCCGCGCGTGCCACGGCACCACGCTGGACCGCGCCTACATCGGCTCGTGCACCGGCGGGAAGCTGAACGACTTCGTCGCGGCGGCCAGAATCCTCAAGGGACATCAAGTATTGACCGACACCTACATCGTGCCGGCCACGACCGAGGTGGCGCGCGGCCTGGCGACCACCACGCTCAACGGCGAAACCCTGCTCGAGATCTTCCAGAAGGCCGGGGCCAAGATCGCGCAAGGCGCCTCGTGCGCGGCCTGCCTGGGCGGCCCGTCGGACACGTTCGGCCGGCTCAACAAGAGCGAGGTCTGCATCTCGACCACCAACCGGAACTTCCCCGGCCGCATGGGCTCGAAGACGGCCCAGGTCTATCTCGCGTCGCCCTACACGGTGGCGGCCTCCGCAATCCGAGGCACAATCACCGACCCGCGCGAGTTCCTGTGAGCCGCGAGTTGCTGTAAGCAGGATGCCGCGTGCAAGACTTGATCAGAGGGAAAGCGTACGTCCTCGGCGACAACATTGATACGGACCAGATCATCCCCGCCAAGCACCTCGTCTACAGCCTGAGCGACCCCGAAGAACGCAAGCTCTACGGAAGGTACGCGCTCTCGGGCGTGCCCGACGCCGTCGCCGGCCTTCCCCAGGGGAACGTCAAGTTCGTACCGGAGAACGACCACCGCTCGCCGTTCGGGATCGTGATCGGCGGCAAGAACTTCGGCTCCGGCTCCTCGCGCGAGCATGCGCCCGAGGCCCTGCAGATCGCGGGGATCCAGGCGGTCGTGGCCGAATCGTATGCGCGGATCTTCTACCGCAACTCCGTGGACGGCGGGTTCTTCATCCCGTTCGAATCCGCCCAGCGGCTCGTCGGCGAGGTCAAGACCGGCGACGAGCTGGAGATCAACGTCCCGGCCGGCACGCTGAAGAACCTCACGAGCGGCAAGACCTACGCGTTGCGGCCACTGGGCGACGTGCTGGACATCGTCAAGGCCGGAGGCGTGTTCGCGTACGCCCGCCAGGCCGGGCTGCTCAAGACATGAAGGCGCGCATCGCAGTCCTGCCCGGCGACGGGATCGGGCCCGAGATTGTGCCGCAGGCGACTCAGGTATTGGAGGCGATCGCCGCGCAGTACGGCCACACCTTCGAGTTCCACGCGGCCGACGTGGGCGGCGCCGCCATCGACAAGACCGGCCGGCCGCTTCCCGAGGAGACGCTCAAGCTCGCGAAGGCGAGCGACGCGATTCTCCTCGGCGCCGTGGGCGGCCCCAAGTGGGACGGCCTGGCCTACGACGTGCGCCCAGAGCGCGCGCTGCTGGGTCTGCGCGAGCAACTGGGCCTGTACGCCAACCTGCGCCCGGCCAAGCTCTACCCGATGCTGGCGGACGCCTCCACGCTCAAGCCCGCGGTCATCAGCGGCACGGATCTCCTGGTCGTCCGCGAGCTGACCGGCGGCATCTACTTCGGCAAGCCCAAGGGCATCGAGAAGACGGCCGACGGCGAACGAGGCGTCAACACCGAGGTCTACACGACGCCGGAGATCACGCGCATCGCCAAGGTCGCCTTCGAGGCCGCGCGCAAGCGCCGCAAGAAGGTCATGTCCGTGGACAAGGCCAACGTGCTCGAGTCCTCGGAGCTCTGGCGCCGCGTCGTCATCGCCGTCGCGAAGGGCTATCCGGACGTCGAGCTGTCGCACCTCTACGTGGACAACTGCGCGATGCAGCTCATCCGCAACCCGAAGCAGTTCGATGTGCTCGTCACCACGAATCTCTTCGGCGACATCTTGAGCGACGAGGCCGCGATGCTCACCGGCTCGATCGGCATGCTCCCCTCCGCCAGTCTCGGGAGCACGGTCGGCATGTACGAGCCGATCCACGGCAGCGCGCCGGACATCGCCGGCAAGGACCTCGCCAACCCGATCGCCACCATCGCCTCGGCGGCCATGATGCTGAGCTACTCCTTCAACCTGGACAAGGAAGCGGCGGCCATCGAGCAGGCGATCGTCCGGGTACTCGAGCAGGGCTACCGGACGCAGGACATCCAGTCGCCGGGGGCCAAGGTGGTGGGCACGAAGGAGATGGGCCGCCTCATCCGCCAGGCGCTCGGCAAAGCCTAACCACCCGTGATCAGCATCGCCCCCGGCACCATCACCACCATCGCCGGCGCCGGCGAGCCGGGCTGCTCGGGCGACGGCGGCCCGGCGCTGAAAGCCTGCCTCAACGAGCCGAAGGGCGTGAGCATCGCCGGCCGCGCGCTCTACATCGCCGACTCCGAGAACCACCGCATCCGCAAAGTGGACCTGACCACCGACGTCATCACGACCGTCGCCGGCGAAGGAGGTTCCGCGGAGCAGGGAGTCGTCGAAGAATCCTCCGCCCATACCACCGACGAACTCGACCCTTTAGCCGATCCCGTCAGGGTCAAGGACGAAAAGGTCGTGCAGCTGGCCGACCAGAGCGGCACCGTCCGGTTCCTCGTCGGGTCGGCCGAGAAGGGTCGCTTCAAGGGCGACGGCGGGCCGGCCGTCGCGGCGACGCTCAACTTCCCCTCCGCCGTGGTCGCGGACAGCAAAGGCAACCTCTACATCGCCGACACGTTCAATCACCGCGTGCGGCGCGTGGACGCCGCCACCGGCACGATCTGGACGCTGGCGGGCACCGGCACAGCGCGTTTCGCCGGCGACGGCGGGCCGGCCGTCAAGGCGATGCTCAACGAACCGGTGGCGCTGGCGCTCGATGAACAGCGGGATCTGCTTTACATCGCCGACCTGGCGAACTATCGCGTCCGGGTGGTGGACCTCGACACGGGACGGATCACGACCTATGCGGGCAACGGCGAGCGGGAGTACGACGGCGACGGACACAAGGCCGTGCACGCCGCTCTGTCCGGTCCGAGCGGGCTGGCCCTGGACGCCGAGGGCACTCTCTACATCGCGGACACTTTCTCGGGGCGCATCCGCAAGATTGACCTGGCCACGCGGACCATCAGCACGGTCGCCGGCGACGGGACCGAGTATCGCTATCAGGGGATGCCCAACGAGTTCTCGACGAGCCTGGCCCGGCCGGCCGGCATCGCGCTCGCCGCCGACGGGACCCTCTACATCACGGATTCCGACAATCACCTGATCCGCAAGTGGAACCCAAAGACGAAGATCATCACCTCCATGGCCGGGAACGGGACACCGCAGTTCGCCGGGGACGGCGGGCCCGCCCACGCGTGCAGCCTGAACTACCCGTTCGGCGTGGCCGTGGACCAGGCCGGCCACCTTTACATCGCCGACACCTTCAACCACCGCATCCGCATGGT
>CAZSUT010000006.1:6364-46869 GCA_964610095.1 uncultured Nitrospirales bacterium
ACCAGGCCGGCCACCTTTACATCGCCGACACCTTCAACCACCGCATCCGCATGGTTGCCGCTTAAACCGCATTCCTGTCTGGCGGGTGACACCGCATGGGCGCCCAGAAGCAGCGCGAGGCGTACAGCCGGGTCTGCGGGGCCTCGACAGCGTTTCGACCCGTTGCAGTTGGAGTGGGTGGTGCCGAGCGGGATGCCCCGATGAGCCAGAGCGCCTGCAGCCGAGTCCACGGGGCTTCGACGGCGAAAGGCGCCGCGCGACGGGGCTGCTCGGCGACAGGACCCACTCCGAGAGCAACGGGTGCCCCGGCTGCGCTGGGCTATGCGGGGGCAGGACCCGCTTGCCTTCCTCTATAGAGACAAGGCACAATCCCCAGGTTGCAGCTTACGGAGGGGCCGCCGTATGAAGCCACGCACACCGCTCGCTCGATCTCTCATCGAAGCCCGGGCGCGCACCGACACCCTCTTGGGCATGGTCAAGCCCGACGCGTTCTACGAGCGGCCGATCCCGGAACGCCACCGCATCATCTTCTACCTCGGCCATCTGGACGCGTTCGATTGGAACCAGATCGGCCAGGGCGCGCTGGGCCTGAAGCCCTTGCACGCCTCTTTCGAGCAGATGTTCGCGTTCGGGATCGATCCGCCGGTGGGCCGCATGCCGGAAGACAAACCATCGGACTGGCCGACGATGGACGCGGTCCGCGCGTACACCCAACAGGTCCGTCAAACCTTGGATGAGGTGCTGGATCGGGCGCCGGAGCAGAGTCTCCACGTGGCCGTCGAGCACCGGCTGATGCACGCCGAGACCTTCGCCTACATCCTGCACCAGGCAGCACCCGACCGCAAACTGGCCCCGCACACCCGCCTGCACCTGGTCGGGCCCGTGCCGGCCCATGCCATGATCGAGGTCCCGGAGGGGTCTGTGACGCTGGGCCGCCCGCGCCACGACGGGTTCGGCTGGGACAATGAATTCGACGCGCAAACGGTCCACGTGCCTGCCTTTGCGATCAGCAAGTACAAGGTCACCAACGGGGAGTATCTGAAGTTCGTGCATGCCGGCGCCGAACCGCCTCCCTTCTGGACACGGCGCGGCGATCAATGGTACTGGCGCGCGATGGCGGGCACCATCCCACTGCCCCTCGACTGGCCGGTGTACGTGACGTACGAGCAAGCGAAAGCCTATGCGCAGTGGGTGGGCAAGACCTTGCCGACAGAGGCCCAGTTCCATCGCGCGGCCTACGGTACGCCGACCGGTGAAGAGCGCTTGTACCCGTGGGGCAACGAGCCGCCTGACGAGCGGCGCGGCAACTTCGACTTCCGGCACTGGGACCCCATCCCCGTCACCGCCACGCCGCTGGGAGACAGCGCCTTCGGCGTGTCGCAACTGGTCGGCAACGGATGGGAATGGACAACGACGCCCTTTCAGCCCTTCCCCGGCTTCCAGCCATTTCCGTCCTATCCCGGCTACTCGGCGCCTTTCTTCGACGGCGACCACTTCGTGCTGAAAGGGGCCTCGCCGCGGACGGCGGCGCGGCTGCTGCGGCGCTCGTTCCGCAACTGGTTCCGGCCGAACTATCCCTACGTCTACGCCGGCTTCCGGTGCGTTGAAAATTAATGCAGGCGCTCCTCGATTTCGCCCGCGACGTGCGCGACGGGCTCAGCAAGACGGGCCAGCGGGAACTGCCGTCCATCTATCTCTACGACGAGATCGGCACGGCTCTGTTTGAGGCCATCACCTTGCTGCCGGAATACGGGCTGACCCGCGCGGACGAACGGCTGTTGCGACAATACGCGCCAGCCATTATCGAGCGCCTGCCCCCGCCGGTGCTCGTAACCGAACTCGGCAGCGGGTGCGGCCAGAAGACGCGCTGGCTGCTGGAAACCCTCGCACGGCGGGAACCCGTCGGCTACTATCCCATCGACATCTCGCCGGCGGCGCTGGCCAAGTGCGAGCGGGAACTCGCCAGCCTGGGCTCCGTCAGCATCGTCGGCCTGGAGAAGTCCTATCTGGACGGCGTGCGTGAGGTGGCATCGCGCCGCCGGCCGGGCCAAACGCTGCTGGTCCTGTTCCTGGGGAGCACCATTGGGAATTTTGATCGGCCGGCGGCCGATGTCTTCCTGCGGGAGATCCGCCGATGCCTGCAACCAGGCGACGCGTTGCTGCTGGGCACCGACCTGGAAAAGCCGGTGGCCGAGCTGCTGCTGGCCTACGACGACCCCGCCGGCGTCACCGCGGCGTTCAACCTCAACCTGTTAGCGCGCATCAACCGCGAGCTCGGCGGCGACTTCGTGCTGCGGAACTTCGCGCACGAGGCCCGGTATCGCAAGAGGGAGCGCCGCATCGAGATGCACCTCCGCTCGAAGCGACGGCAGTCCGTGTCGATTCGCGAAGCCGGGTTCACCTGCACACTGAGAGCAGGCGAGACCATCTGGACAGAGGCCTGCCACAAGTACCGCGTCGAAGAGATCCCCCGCATGGCCGCGCGCGCGGGCTTCGTGTGCGAGGCGCAATGGGTGGACAGCGAGTGGCCCTTCGCCGAGAATCTCTGGATCGCGGCGCACGCTGCGACCTCATGACGCCCCTCGTGTCGTTCCGGAACGTCTCCTGCCGGCTCGGCGGGAAAGACGTCCTGCGCGGGCTCAGTCTGGACGTCGAGGCGGGCGAGACGCTCGTGCTCCTGGGGCGCAGCGGCTCCGGCAAGACCACCGCGCTGAAGATGGTCAACGCGCTGCTCCTGCCGAGCGCGGGCGAAGTGCGGGTGGAAGGCACGCCCACCGCGGCGTGGGACGCAATCCGTCTCAGGCGGCGGATCGGCTACGTGATTCAGGAAGCGGGCCTGTTCCCGCACTTCACCGTCGAGCAGAACGTCGGCCTCGTGCCGCGCCTGGAAGGCTGGCCCGCCGAGAAGATTCGCGCCCGCGCGCACGCCCTGCTCGAGCAGGTCGGGCTGCCGCCCGCGCAGTTCGCCTCCCGCTACCCCCGCGAGCTCTCCGGGGGCCAGCGCCAGCGTGTCGGCGTCGCCCGCGCGCTGGCGGCCGACCCGCCGATCCTGCTCTTCGACGAGCCGTTCGGCGCGCTGGACCCGGTCACCCGCGTCGAGCTGCAGCGCCAGTTCCTCGCGTTGCGACGGCAGATCGGCAAGACGGCGATCTTCGTGACGCACGATGTCCGCGAGGCGCTGCTGGTGGCCACGCGCATCGCGCTGCTGCACGACGGCCGGCTGGCGATCCTGACCACGCCGGCCGAGTTTCTCCGCGCGCAGGGGGAAGAGGTCCACGCGTTCCTTGCCTGCCTCGACATGAAGGTGGGAGTCTCATGACACCCGAGCTCGCGCGTGAAATGTTTGAGCTGACGGTCGAGCATCTGGTCCTGGTGTTGGCGTCTATGACGATTGCGATCGCCGTGGCCCTTCCCGCCGGCATCCTCCTCACGCGGCACGCGCCCTGGCGGCGGTGGGTGATCGGGTTCGCCAACGTCATGCAGACCGTGCCGAGCCTCGCGCTCTTCGGATTTCTGATCCCCATTCCGCTGCTGGGCGGGATCGGGAAGCACACGGCGATCGTCGCGCTGGTGCTCTACGCGCTGCTCCCCGTGTTGCAGAACACGCTGACCGGCATCCTGGGCGTGGACCGGGCGGTCCGAGAATCGGCGATCGCCATGGGGATGACCGGCCGGCAACTGCTCTGGGAGGTGGAGCTGCCGCTGGCGGCGCGCACGATCCTCGCCGGCGTGCGGGTCGCGACCGTGACAACGATCGGAACGGCGACGATCGCGGCGGCCATCGGCGGGGGCGGGCTGGGCGTGTTCATCTTCCGGGGGCTGGCCTCCGTGGACACGACGCAGATCTTGGCCGGAGCCGTGCCGGCCGCGTTCATCGCCCTGCTGGCCGACGGAGGACTCGGATGGGCGGAGAAAAAATTGTCGCCGGGCTGATCGCCGCCGCGGGAGCTCACTGGGTCCTCGGTTGCAGCAGGGAGCGCCTGCTCACCGTGGGCTCCAAGAACTTCACGGAGCAGGTGCTCCTGGGGGAGATCATCGCCCAGCACGTCAGCCTGCGGCTCTCCCAGCGGGTGGACCGCAAGCTGAACCTGGGCGGCACGCTGCTGGCACACCAGGCGCTGGTCAAGGGCGACCTCGATCTGTATCCCGAGTACACCGGCACCGCGCTGACCGCGATCTTGAAGCTTCATCTCGCCTCCGATCCTGCCGTGGTCCTGGCCCGGGTGCGCAAGGAGTATCAGCAGCGCTTCAACGTGCTGTGGCTCGACCCGCTGGGGTTCAACAACACCTTCGCGATGGTGATCCGCGGGGAGGACGCGCGCAAATACCAGATCGAAACCCTGAGCGAAGCGGCCGGACACGCCAACGGGTGGACGCTCGGCGTGGGCTACGAGTTCCAGCAGCGGCGGGACGGTCTGGCCGGTCTGCTCAAGACCTACAAGCTACCCCTCAAGAGATCGCCCCGAACCATGGACCTGGGCCTGCTGTACCGGGCTCTCGAACAGAAACAAGTGAACATGGTGGCCGCCAGTGCGACGGACGGGCTGCTGTCGGTGCTGGACGTGAAGGTCCTCAAGGACGACAAGCGGTATTTCCCGCCCTATCAGGCGTCGCTGGTCGTGCGCGCTGATGCGCTGTCGAAGCGCCCGCCGTTGAAGCGCGCGCTGGAGCAACTGTCGGGGCTGTTCTCGGATGAGATCATGCGGACGCTGAACTACCAGGTGGACGGCAAGCACCTGCCCGTCAGCGAAGTCGCAATGACGTTTCTGCGGGCCGCCGGTTTACTGGCTTAGCCCTCCTGCTGGGCCTTCTCGATCTTGGCCCAGGAGTCCCTCAACGCCACCGTCCGGTTGAAGACGAGCTGGCCCGCGGCCGAATCGGGGTCCACACAGAAGTAGCCCTGCCGCTCGAACTGATACCGGCTGCCAGGCTGCGCGCCCGCGAGGCTGGGCTCCACCCTGCACCCCGTCAGGCGCTCCAGTGAATTGGGATTCAGATTCACCGCATAGTCCTGCCCCTCAGGGACGTCGCCCGCGTCGGCCTTGACGAAGAGGTGATCGTACAGCCGCACTTCTGCGTCCAGCGCGTGGGGGGCCGACACCCAGTGGATCGTGCCCTTCACCTTGCGGCCCGTCTGCGGCCCGCCCGTCCGCGTCTCCGGATCGTAGGTACAGCGCAGCTCGACCACCTCGCCAGTGCGCTCGTCCTTCACGACCCTCACGCACCTGATGATATAGGCATAGCGGAGGCGAACTTCCTGGCCGGGTGCGAGGCGGAAGAACTTCTTCGGCGGCACTTCGCGAAAGTCATCCCGCTCGATGTAGATGACGCGGGAGAAGGGCACCTTCCGCGTCCCCATGCCGGCATCCTCCGGGTTGTTGACAGCCTCCACCTCCTCCACCCGGCCCTCCGGGTAGTTTTCAAGGACCACTCGCAGGGGGCGCAGCACCGCCATCACGCGCGGCGCGCGCTTGTTCAGGTCCTCCCGGATGAAGTGCTCGAGCAGGGCCATCTCGACCACCCCGTCGCGCTTCTGCACGCCGATGTGTTCGCAGAAGGCGCGGATCGCCTCCGGCGTGTAGCCCCGCCGCCGCAAACCCTGGAGGGTCGGCAGGCGCGGATCGTCCCAGCCGTTCACGTGCCTCTTGCCGACCAACTCCAGCAGCCGGCGCTTGCTCATGACGGTGTGGGTGAGGTTGAGCCGCGCGAACTCAATCTGCTGGGGATGACACGGCACGCTGACGTTGTCCAAGAACCAGTCGTACAACGGGCGATGGTCCTCGAACTCCAGCGTGCAGAGGGAATGGGTGATCCTCTCGATGGCGTCCGAGATCGGATGGGCGTAGTCGTAGGTCGGGTAGATGCACCACTGGTCGCCCGTCCGGTAATGGGCGACGTGCCGGATGCGAAACATGGTCGGGTCCCGCATGTTCACGTTGGGCGAGGCCATGTCGATCTTGGCGCGCAGCACGTGGGCCCCGTCCTTGAACTCGCCCGCCCGCATGCGCGCGAACAGGTCCAGGCTCTCCTCGACCGACCGGTTCCGGTAGGGGCTGTCCTTTCCCGGCTCGGTCAGCGTGCCCCGGTACTGCCGGATCTCCTCGGCGCTCAGGCTGTCCACGTAGGCCTTCCCCTTCGTGATCAACTCCACGGCGTACTCGTAGAGCTGCTTGAAATAGCCCGAGGCGTAAAACATCCGATCGCCCCAATCGAAGCCCAGCCAGCGCACGTCGGCCTGGATCGCCTCCGCGTACTCCACGCTCTCCGTGCTCGGATTCGTATCGTCGAAGCGCAGGTGGCAGACGCCGCCGTGCTCCAGCGCGAGCCCGAAATTGAGGCAGATGGACTTGGCGTGCCCGATGTGCAGGTAGCCGTTCGGCTCCGGAGGAAAGCGGGTCACGACGCGACGGTGCTTGCCGCTCTCCAGATCGTGCTCGACGATCTCGCGGATGAAGTTCCCGGCCGTCATACCCTCCATATCTATCACAGACGTCCATGGTTCTTGAAGTTATAAAGTAGCGGTGACTTTTCCCGCATGCCGGTGTCTAATACCCAGCAGGGGGCTGAGTAAGGCCTCGCGCTTGAATCCGATCGATGCTCTGCGATACGAATAGCAGGTGCGCCGTATGCAACAGCGTTTCAAACTCCACGTCTTGGTCGGTCTGTTCGCGCTGGCCTATGGGCTCCCGGGCTGGGCCGCGGACCTGCCAATCGGCGTGGTCGAACCCCAAAAAGTATTGGATGGCTCCAAGGCCGGAAGGAAGATCAAGGACGCGCTGGCGGACTATGTCAACACCCGACAACGGCTGATTGAATCGGAAGAGCAAGATATCAAGGCCATGGAGGAAGACCTCGTCAAGCAAGGCGCTGACTTGAGTCCAGAAGCCAAACAGGAGAAGGAGGAGGTGATTCGCCAAAAGCTGCTCGCCTACCGGCGTCATGTCCAAGAGCTCGAAGGGGAGGTCCAGACCAAGAAACGCGAGTTGCTCAGCGACTTCACCAAACAGATCGAACAAGTGGTGCGGGAGATCGCCGAGAGAGAAAATATCACGCTGGTCATGGAGAAAGGGGAGGCCGGACTCGGCGCGTTGATCATGTACAGCGAGCCCTCGATCGATCTCACAGATCGGGTGATCAAGGCCTTCGAGGGCAAAGACGCGCGCCGGGCGCCCGCCCCCGCACCGCGCGGCGAGCCGCAGCGCTACACGCCACCACCACCGGCCAACACCCCGGCGCCCCGAGGAGCCTGGCGGCCCTGGGTGCATTGAGGAGGCACGCATGAAAGCCGTAGCATGGATCATGGCGAGCATGTTCTTCATCAACGGCTGCGCGTCCGGGTCGCTGTACTACCACGAACGGTCCGACGGCACCCGCTACTACCAGACACGGACCGGCCAACTGGTGGCCGTGGATAAGGACGGCTGGGTGCTCGAGTCGCCCGTCATGTATGGAGCAGGGTACAAGAAACAGCTTCGGAAGAAAGGCGATGACTGGGATTTAACCGGCTACGATATCGTCGAGCCGCCCGGGTACTGCCAGGAACTGCTGAGCAGGCGGGCGGAATCCTGTCTGAATCGGATCTGGGAACCGGTCGCGCTGGTCCTGATGACCCCGATCTTGACGCTGCCGCCCTGGCCTTGGCTTGGGGAGAGCCCGCCGTTGCCGACCTTCCAGTCCCGCACGTCGCAGACAAATCCTCAGTAGCCTTGAAGGAAGACAGGGTATGATGGAGGGAGGCGGTGGCTTCCTCCAGCGAGGTATGACGCCATGGCGGAACTCTTCAAGGGCCTGGAGCGGATCGAGGAAGCGCGCGAGCGCCTGACTGGGGCGAGCTTCATGGCGGGCGTCTTCGTCGGCCGACCCGATTTCGCCCTGCTCCTCCCGCCGCCGGAGCCGCCGGCCGAACGCGCCGCCGGCGAAGCCTTTTGTCGGAAGATCGAAGCCTTCCTGAAACGCCACGTGGACCCGGAGGAGATCGAGCGCACGGCGAAGATCCCCGAGGCTGTGCTCAAGGGCCTCTTCGAGCTCGGCGCGTTCGGGATGAAGATCCCCAAGGAGTATGGCGGCCTCGGGTTCTCCTACACCAATTACGGTCGCGTCCTCACGCTCATCGCCAGTTGGAGCAACATCCTGTCGCTGACCGTCGCGGTCCCCCAGTCCATCGGCATCGCCATGCCGATCCTCCTCTTCGGCAACGAGGCGCAAAAACGGACCTACCTCCCGCGCGTGGCCCGGGAAGCGATCTCCGCCTTCGCGCTGACGGAGCCGATCACGGGCTCCGACGCCGCCAATATCCAGACCGAAGCGCTGCTGGACCGTTCCGGCTCGCACTTCCTCGCCAACGGGGAAAAGCTCTGGTGCACGAACGGGCCCATTGCGCGCTACATCACCTTGATCGCCCGGGTCCCGGCCAGGAGGGTAATCAGGGACGGCAAGCCGGCCTGGGTGCCGGCGCGGGAAGGGGAGAGTTGCGACGACAAGGTGCATACCGCCTTCATTCTCCCCATGGAGACCCCCGGGGTGACGGTCCTGCAGCGGTGCCAATTCGAAGGGTGCCGGGGGATCGAGAACGCCCATATGGCTCTCAAAGACGTGCGCATCCCAGCCGAGAACGTCATCGGCGAGATCGGCAAGGGACTCAAGTACGCGCTCACCATCCTCAACGTCGGCCGCGCGATCAGCATCCCGGCCATCTGTCTCGGCATGGCGAAGCAGGCGTGGCAGCCGACGCTGGACCGGGCCAACTCTCGCATCACCTTCGGCAAGCCCCTGGGCGAGCGGCAGACGCAGCGGATGCGCATCGGCCGCATGGCGACTGACCTCTTCGCGATGGAGGCGCTGGCGGCGCTCGTGTGGCGCATGGCGGACCAGCACCACTACGACACCCGGATCGAGGCCGCCATCGCCAAGATCTTCTGCTCGGAGCAGGCGATCCGCTTCCTGAAGGACGCCCAGATCATCTTCGGCGGGATGGGCTATGAGACGGCGGAGTCGCGGCAGGTCCGTGGCGAGCCGGCCATCCCGATCGAGCAGCTTGTCCGCGACGCAGAGATGTACCGCATCGGCGAAGGGGCCACGGACATCCTGCGGCCGTTCGTGGCGCGCGAGGCCCTGAGTCCGCATCTCGAACGGGCGCGCGCGTACCTCGAGGGAGGAGTGACCGGGGCCGCGAAGCTCCGCGAGTGGCTGAAGCTCCTGCGCGGCTACGTACCCTGGTACCTGGGACTCTGGAGACGCACGCCCCTGCCGGATCGCGAGGATTTCCGGCATCGCAAGGTCGTGGAAAAGCTCCTGTACGCCGAGCGCGCCAGCCGGCGTCTTGCCCGCACAATTCTGTACGCGATGGTACGCTATCGCGAAGCGCTGCGCGACGATCAGGGCCGGCAGAACCGGATCGAGGAGGTCGGCGAGGACATTCTCACGATCGCCGCCACGGCCCTGCATGCCGAGGCGCTTCACCGCGCACAGGGGGACAGCCGCGTCTGGGACCTCGCCGACGAATTATTCCGCGAGGCCGTCACGCGCATTGACGCTAACATCGCTGGCCTCTTCCGCAACGACGATCATCAGCCCGCCGCCGTCGGGCAGCGCGCCCTCCGCAGCCAGTACCCTTCCCTCTCCGGCGGCATCATCCAGCGCAGCCTCGACGATTACATTCAGAAAAAATAAGGTGACGGCTGGGTCGGAATCTCGCCAGGGCCTGAAATCCTGAGACAACTCATATCAACGGTCACCAGTGCCTTGCATGGGAATTGCAGCTTTCCTAAGGGATGAAGCTTTCTCGGTGGGTCAGCTATCTGGTGATTGTCGCGGTCCTGGCCGCCGTCTACCTGATCGCAGCCAAGCTCGGGCTGAAGCTCGCCTTCGTGCACGCCAGTGCCACGGCGGTGTGGCCGCCCACCGGAATCGCCCTGGCGGCGTTTCTGGTGTTCGGGTACCGCGTCTGGCCTGGCATCTTCGTCGGCGCGTTCCTGGCGAATGTCCTGACGGAAGGCACAGTCGCCACATCGCTAGGCATCGCGGCAGGCAACACTCTGGAAGGAGTCACAGGGGCGTACCTGGTGAACAGGTTCGCCGGCGGCACTCACGCCTTCGACCGGCCGCAGGATGTGTTCAGATTCGCGTTCTTCGCCGCTACGCTCAGCACGATGGTGAGCCCCACGGTTGGCGTGACCAGCCTGTCGCTGGGCGGCTTCGCCAACTGGGCCGACTTTGGAGCGATCTGGTGGACCTGGTGGCTCGGGGATGCGGTGGGTGCTCTCAAGGTGGCCCCGCTGTGCGTGCTGTGGCTCACGAATCCCCGCGTGCGATGGCAGCAGAGACAGGTTCGCGAGGCGGCCTGCTTGCTGCTCTGTCTCGTTGTCGTCGGTCAGGCAGTGTTCGGCGGGTGGATGCCGCTCAAAGCCAAAAATTACCCGCTTGACTACCTGTGCATTCCAATCCTCGTGTGGGCGGCGTTTCGGTTCGGTCAACGCGAAACGGCGACAGCCACCGTCCTGCTCTCGGGGATCGCGATCTGGGGCACCCTGCGTGGGTTCGGCCCCTTTGTGAGGAACACGCAGAACGAGTCCCTGCTGTTGTTGCAAGCGTTCATCGGAGTCACCGCTATGCTGGCCATGGCGTTTGCCGCGGTGGTGTCCGAGCGCAATCGGTTTGAAGCGAAACGCGAGGGGCTCCTTCAGGAGTTGCAAAACGCCCAGGAGCACATCAAGGCCTTACGAGGGTTGTTACCCATGTGCGCCTCGTGCAAGAAGGTCCGCGATGACGAGGGCTACTGGGACTATGTCGAGAACTATATCCACGCTCATTCGGAGGCGACGATCACCCACGGCATCTGTCCAGACTGCACGCAGAAGCTCTACGCACAACCGGCAAAGCAAGCCAAGTAAACGCAGCGCCTGATGCTCTTCGCGCTCATCATCGCCTACCTGCTTCCTGCTGAGGAACGAGTCAACTCGGTCGTCTTCGCCGGGCGGGTACTCGCGTATGGCTTGCTGATCTTTTGGGGTGTCAGGTTCATCGCGACCCCCATGGAGACGAACTACGTGGGCGGGCACTTCATGCACCTCATCAACCTCCCGTTCCATGAAGCCGGGCATCTTGTCTTCATGCCCTTCGGCCGGTTCATGACCGTGCTCGGCGGCAGCCTGGGGCAGCTCCTCATGCCGCTGATCTGCCTGGGAGCGTTCCTCGTCTATAACAATGATGCCTTCGGCGCGTCGGTATCGCTCTGGTGGTTCGCCGAAAGCCTGATGGACCTCGCGCCCTACATCAACGACGCGCGGGATCTCCAGTTGATCCTCTTAGGCGGGGTCACCGGGCAGGAAGTCGAAGGGCATGATTGGGAATACCTATTGACCAACCTCGGCTGGCTCAAATACGATCACACGCTCGCCCACGCCGCCTACAACATCGGCATCTACTTCATGGTGCTTGCCTTCCTCTGGGGCGCCATCCTGCTGTACCGCCAGTACCAGAACCTCGACAGAACCTGAGCGCCCTCGCCTCATGCCCCTTCCCGCCCTTTGATGGCTTTGGCCACCGCAGCCTTCAACTTGCCGGGTCGGACCGGCTTCAGCAGATAGTTGACCGTTCGAAGCTCGAACGATGTGAGCACGGATTGGACATCATCCTTGGCGGTCATGACGATCACGGGGATCGATGGGCAATGTGATCTGAAATAGGTGATCGCCTCCCACCCGCCCACCTTCGGCATCATGAGATCGCAAAGAATGACATCGAACTTGGGTAGATGATCGCTGGCTTGAACGGCTCGAATCCCGTCCGCACCGTCTTCTGCCTCCACCACGTCGTAGCCGGCCTTGGCGAGCGTCGCGCGCACCAATTTCCTTACATCGGCATCGTCATCGATTACCAGCACGCGACCCGCCGGCATAGTACGTCACCATGCAGAAAGACTGCCCTGAGTCTAGCGCCTCGCATTCGGAAAAGCGAGGTCAGCGGTTCCCCAGGCTCAGCTCCACCCGCTCATTCGCACAGACGCCTATCTGCTCGACCCTCGCCTCTTGTGGGAGAGGGGAATTTAGGTGAAGTGCGGGCCGGGGGATTTGCCTTCGGCGTAGGCTTTGAGGCGCCACATGAGCGAGCCCCAGGTGGAGTTGCAGTGCGCGAACGCGCCCTTGGTCGAGCGCCACTTGCCATGCTTGAACCGGAGCTTCGTCCCCTCCCTTCACGTGACAGGACCCAGGTCAGCACCGTCCCCTTCCACTCCTCCGGACCTCCCACACAGGTCCAGACGACCCGCTTTCTCGGTCTGAGCCTGTCGATCTGCATGCGGAAGACCGTCTCGCGGTTGTAGAAGCCGAACTCGGCAACGCTGCCGACCGATGGCTCGGCCGTGCTGTCGCTCGTCCACCAGCTCCGGAGACCCTCCGACGTGGTGATTGCCTCATAGACCTTCGCGGGCGGGGCGTCGATCTCTATTGCATGGTGCAGGTCGGCCATGAAGGCACGCTAGCCCAGCTTGCAGGGTGTGTCAAGTTCAGAAGGTAATAGAAGGGATGAGGGTGGTAGGATAGTCAACACGAAGGGGAACCATGCGAGCCGTTCCTTATTCGACCGTGTCGGAAGCGGTGCAGGGGCTGAATGTCCGGGGATTCATGGCGAATTTCGAGGTTGACGGCGACGGCCTCCGAGCCGTGGACAGCAGAAAGACTTTCACGGCTCAGCAACTCACCATCGTCGAGCATCACCGGTTCGAAGGCGCGAGCGATCCCGACGATATGTCGGTCGTCTACGGGATCGAGGCTACCGATGGAACGCGAGGCATCGTTGTTGACGCCTACGGAGTCTACGCCGATCCCCGGCTCAGCGAGCTCCTCAAGAACGTGAAGGTTCGGGAAGAGCTTTAGCAGAGAAGTAGAAACGCGGTCAGACGGACGGCGTGGACGACCCGGTTCTGTTCAAGCTCCAACAGTCCTCGATAAGTTCGCGCAGCCTCATGGCCTGCTCGTGCTCCACATCACGGAATTCGACGCCGAACTTGGAATCCGTCGTCCACCGCACGAACCCCCTTTTGATCTCGACCGGCGGAGAATACTGGGAGACGTGGAACTCGAGCAGTAACAGCCCACCCGGTTGGAGATGCGCTCTGCCTTTCACCGAACAACCATTCACGGAGAGGTCGACGACAGTGCCCCGCCCCCACCCCAGTTCGCCCGAGAAGGCAGTCGGAAAGCCGACAGGGAATCGCTCGTATTCGCGGCCGTCGGTCAGACGAGCATCGGCCGGCCGCCCCGGGGAGAAGGCCAGAAAACGCTTGTTGCACAACTGGCATCGGAAGGGACCGTAGAAGAGAGCAGCAGCGAGACGCTCCCAGAGACCGTGCCAGCGGACCGGGCGACTGGCAGTCTTCAAACACCGTGGGCATCGAGGGGAGCGCATGACGGCCTACAGTTTCTCAGTGGCACCCTTCTGGAAATAAAATAAAGGATACCGTAGCATGAGACCATGACACGCGCAATCCTTGTCGCTCTGCTGCTCCTCACCCTCGCTGCGGCGGGCTGCAGCGGCGACAGCGCGGCGCAGGAGCCCACGCTCCCCACGCTCGTCTACGTGTCCGACTACTTCTCCTTTGTCGGAGCGGATCAGGAAGGACGCGTCGCGTTTGCCTTGGACAACAATCGGGGGCGTGACGGGGAGGCCTTTCAGGCCGAGCACTTTGTCGTGTTGCATGACGAGCGCAAAGGCTGGATCGACGTCCTCGGCAACGGTCCCTACGACAACCTCAAGAAAGAGCTGGAGCGCATCCCCGACTCTCCCTCCTTTCAGTTCGTGGGCGCTCCGGAGGCCGGACTCACGATCACCAGCGCGCCGAATCAGTTGACGCTCCGGATCAATCCCATTCCCATGCGGCATCACAGGACGGACGGGAAGTCCAGGGTCTGGATGGGGTCCGCGTCGGCGGTGCTGACCTGGCAAGGCCGGACGATCCGCGGCCGCGCTATCTACGAATACCTGGCCATGCCGGACTTCAACCGGCTCACCAGGACGTACTTCGGTCTCTGGGAGGAATTCCAAGGCCTGTATCTGCTGGTCGACGGGAAAGACGACGTGTACCTGCACAGCCAACTGAGCGAACGATTGGCGCCGCTGGTTGGCAACCTCGTAGGCTTCGCCGTCCTGAACGAAGAGACGGACTATCTCAACGATCTCGACGTGACGGTGCTGGACCGGGAGTTCGCGCTCGGCTTCTACCGATGGCCGACGGCCTGGCGCATCAGCTGGAAAGGCAACAAGGGCCCCGGCTCGCTGACCCTCACCCTCTCAGCACGAAAAGGGATCGCCAATTGGGTGATTGGCGGGTTCTCCATGGGCATTGCGCGCGGCGAGCTGTCTTATGACGGCCGCACGTGGCCGCTGTACGGCCTTGCCGAATTGCTGATGTGAGCCGAGGGCTCACCCCGCGAGAGCCATCACTCGATCGTCGTGACCGCATCGGTAGTGTGAGCTTCTACATCGAGACCAGCACCAGTCCACGGCAGCAGCCTCGGACCCTCATACCGATAGCCCCCTTTCACCGGATCAGTGGCCAGCAAGAGCGGGGTGTCCAAGTCCAGCACGTCGAACCCGCCAAGCCCGAGGACCAGGCCGAACGAGCAGCCCATCGCGATGCGGGTCTCCACCATGCCACCGACCATCAAGCGCAGTCCATACACGCGCGCGTAGGCCGCGATGTCTATCGCGTCCAGCAGGCCGCTCTTCATGATCTTGATGTTGATGTAATCGGCGGCCTGCTTTTCCAAGATATTCCTCACATCGAGAATAGATCGGACAGACTCGTCGGCGGCGACGGGGACGCCGGTGAGGTGACGCAACGCGGCCATGCCATCAAGGTCTTCCCTCACCACCGGCTGCTCCAAAAGGACGAGGCGCCCGCCGACCCGTTTGACCCCGTTCACGAAGGCGAGGCATTCCTCCCGCGTGAAGCCTTGGTTCGCGTCCGCGATGAACGCGACGTCCGGCAAGGCGCGGTGGATGGCTTCCAGGCGGCGAATGTCTTGCTCCACGTCGGCGCCGACTTTCGTCTTGAAGAGGCGGAAGCCGCGGCCGTACCACTCGCGGACGAGCGCGACCGTGCGCTCGAGGTCGGCGATCGGGATGGTGATGTCGGATTCGCGCTCCCGCACGTCGGCGCCGCCCCAGAAATCCCACAGGGTGACGCCGTTGTGCCGGCAGAGCGCGTCGAGCAGTGCGGTCTCCAGCCCGCAGCGCGACGCCGGGTGTGAGACGGCCATGTCGTGAAACAGGCGGGCGATTTTGCTGTACTGAGAAGCCGGCCGGCCCAGCACGGCCTTCGCGAGCTGCGCCGCGATCTGCCGGCAGGTGTCCCGATCCTCACCGCCCACCTCGGGAAACGGCGCGATTTCGCCGTAGCCGCGCGCGCCGCCCGTGAGCGTGATCCGGACGAACAGATTTTGCGCCGTCACCAGCCGCCCCGTAGCCACCGCGAACGGGTCGGTGATGGGTACATCAACGGGCCAGATCTCGACCTTCGTGATGACGTCCTGAGCCGACATAGGGTTAGTGGGCCTGACTCTACAATGTCGGGGCGAGCCCTGTCACGCAGGATCGCGGGTCCTGTCGCCTGCATCCCCCGCCATCTCGCGGCGCGTCGAAGCCCCGATGACTCGCGCTCGCTGCGGCGGTGGGCCCCCTTCCGGCGTTACCCCTCCGCCGCCGGGCGACATTGGATCAAGCGGGTGACACCGCATGGGCGCCCAGATGCAGCGCGGGGCGTACAGCCGGGTCTGCGGGGCCTCGACGGCGAAATGCCCAGCTGCGCTGGGCTATGCGGGGGCCGGACCCGCTCCAAGGCAACGGGTGCCCCGGCGGTGCGGCGACAGGCCCCGCGAACTATCATATGTAACGTCTGAGCGTTACGATAGACTAGTGAGTAAAGGAGCGTTCACCATGAACAAGTGCAGCGTACTCGGATTGTTAATCATGAGCATGTTTGTGACGGGCGTGGCACTGGCAGCGACCGACGCGACGGCCGGCCGGAAATTGGAGAAGGCCACGTTTGCGGGCGGGTGCTTCTGGTGCATGGAAGAGGCGCTGGACAAGGTGGACGGCGTGGTATCCACCACGTCCGGCTACACCGGCGGCAAGAAAATGAATCCGACCTACGAGGACGTGTCAGGCGGGGAGACTGGCCACGCGGAGTCGGTCGAGGTGCTCTACGATCCGGCCAAGGTCAGCTACGCCAAGCTCCTGGAGGTCTTCTGGCACAACATCGACCCCACCACGCCGGACCGGCAGTTCTGCGACTATGGGGATCAGTACCGCCCGGCCATCTTCTACCACGACGAGACGCAGAAACGGCTCGCCGAGGAATCGAAGAAGGCGCTGGTGAAGTCCAAGCCGTTCAAGGGGCCGATCGTCACGGAGATCGTGCCGGCCTCGGAGTTCTACCCCGCGGAGGAGTACCACCAGGACTTCTACCAGAAGAACCCGATCCGCTACCGGCTATACAAGTACAACTGCGGGCGGGCCCAGCGCCTCCAGGAGCTCTGGGGCAGCACAAAGTAGACGCCAGAAAGAAACCGAGGCGCGCGATAAGCAGATGCCGTTTTCTTCAGGATGATTTCCACTTATCTCTTCGTTCCTTCCACGCGTCCAATTCTGTTTTGATGGCAGCGACGATGGAACGGATCTGTCGCTCCTCTTCTGTCGTGAGTGGGACGCTTTTGCGGAGCAGGTCGAGGAGGAGGTTACTTTTAAAGATAAAATCTTCCACGAGCCCGGGCATACAAGTCTCCTGATACCAGCAAGACGGCTATCTCGTCATTCGTCCACCCATGATGGCGGTGGGTGGCGATCGGGTTTCGTTTAGGTTAGAATAGCGCGTTATGAAACAGAAATCAGCATACACCGTCGCGGTCGTCGGGGCCACCGGCGCCGTCGGCGCCGCAATGATCGAGATTCTGGAGGAGCGCAAGTTCCCCGTAGAGGTGCTGCGGCCGTTGGCCTCGTACCGGTCGGCCGGCGGGCGCGTGACTTTCCACGATCAGGAGCTCGTCGTCCGGGAGCTGACCAAGGACTCCTTCGAAGGCGTGGACATTGCCCTCTTCTCGGCGGGGGCCGACATCAGCCGGGAGTTCGCCCCCATCGCCGCCAAGGCCGGCGCGGTGGTGATCGACAACAGCTCTGCCTGGCGAATGGGGAAGGACGTGCCGCTGGTGGTGCCGGAGGTCAACCGCGCCGACATCGCCAGGCACAAGGGCATCATCGCCAACCCGAACTGCTCCACGGTTCAGATGGTGGTCGCGCTGAAGCCCCTGCACGACCGGGCGCGCATCCGGCGGATCGTCGTGACCACGTTCCAGTCCGTGTCCGGCACCGGCAAAGAGGCGATGGAAGAGCTGCTGGAGCAGGCGCAGGACCTGCTCTCCTTCAAGGAGCCCGCGCCCAAGGTCTACCCGCACCAGATCGCGTTCAACTGCCTGCCGCACATCGACGACTTCCTGCCGAGCGGGTACACGAAGGAAGAGATGAAGCTGCTGAACGAGACCCGCAAGATCATGGGCGACGACTCGATCCGGGTGACGGCGACGACCGTCCGGGTGCCGGTCTACGTCGGACACTCGGAGTCGGTGAACATCGAGACCGAGAAGAAGCTCACGGCCAACGAAGCGCGCGCGATCCTCTGCGAGGCTCCGGGGGTCCTGCTCTACGACGACCCTGTCCACAAGATCTATCCGATGCCTATCGACGTGGCGGGGAAGGACGAGGTGTTCGTGGGCCGCATCCGCGAGGACGAGTCCATCCCGAACGGCCTCAACCTCTGGATCGTCTCGGATAATTTACGCAAGGGCGCAGCCTTGAATGCCATTCAGATTGCGGAGGAATTGATACGGACATAAGCGGCTTCGGCAAGGTCCTGATCGGGATCGGGGTCGTGATCGTGCTGATGGGTGCCGTTCTCACCTTGGCCGGACGCCTCCCCGGCTTCGGCCCAATCGGCAAGCTGCCTGGCGACATCCTGATCAAACGCGACAACTTCACGTTCTACTTCCCCATTACGACCAGCATCCTGGCAAGCGTCATCCTGAGCCTCCTGGCGTGGATCCTGTTCCGGAAATAGCATGATGCGCGCGTGCACGACGGCGGCCCTCGCGCTGCTTCTTGCCGCGCCGGCCCTCGCGCCCTCGCGGGCGCAGGCCGACGAGACCATCCGCGTCGCCATCCTCCAGAACGCGGAATCGGCCACGGTGGTGTCCTCCGGGGGCCTCATCGTCCAGGCGCCGAACGACACGGTCGACGCGACCGGGCAGATCACCGTGGGTGCCGAGCCGTCCGGACTGACGGTGGACGGCCAGTTCCTGAGATCCGACCGCCTCGAGGTGCGCGGGCGCGACGGCGAGCTCACCATCAACGGCCTCACCGTGGGCGGGCGGGTGATCGTCAAGCGACAGAACGGCAAGCTGCTGGCGATCAACGCGCTGCCGCTCGAGGACTACGTGAAAGGCGTCGTCCCCTCCGAGATGAGCGCCGCCTGGCATCCCGAAGCGCTGAAGGTCCAGGCCATCGCCACGCGCACGTACGCGCTCTACAAGATGCGACAGAACGCTAGGAAGGACTTCGACGTGGTGGCCTCGATCAAGGACCAGGTGTACCTGTACCGCGGGCGCCCCGCGGCGGCCGGGCCGGACGCGCTCGCCGTGGACGACACCCGCGACCTGGTGCTGGCCTACCGCGACGAGCCGATCCTCGCCGTCTTCTCGTCCACTGCGGCCGGGCAGACCGAAGACGCCTGGAACGTGTGGGCCGTCGACAAACCCTACCTCAAGGGAGTCGAATGCCCGTTCGACTTGAACTCGCCCTGGTACCAGTGGCGGACGGACGTAGGCCTCCCGATGCTCGAGCAGCGGCTCCGGGACGAGGGCTTCCCCGTCGGCGTCATCGCCAGCCTCGCCCCCGCCACCTACACCAAGGCCGGGCGGGTCATTCAGGTCCGCATCCTGCACTCGGGCGGTGAGCTCTACGTCAAAGGCGATGACCTGCGCCGCGTGCTCGGCTATACCGTGCTACCGAGCACCCAGTTTGACTTCGACGTGGACGGGCTGCAGGTCCAGTTCGCCGGACGCGGCAACGGCCACGGCGTCGGGCTTTGCCAATGGGGCGCCAAGGAGCTGGCCGAAAGGGGCTACAGCGCGGAGACAATCCTGCGCTATTACTACCCCGGCGCTGACATCCGAGACCTCAACTCGCTCCCGCGTCGTTAGTTGCTCGATGCGGCTGGAGGACTTCGACTATCCCTTCGACGAGTCCCTGATCGCCCAGCATCCAATCGAGCCCCGCGACCGCGCCAGGCTCCTCGTCGTGGATCGACGGACCGGCGCGCTGGCCCACCATCGCTTCGCCGAGCTCCCCACACTGCTTCGCCCGAACGACCTACTTGTCCTCAACGACACGCAGGTCATTCCCGCACGCCTGCCGGGCCGCAAGCAGCCTGGTGGGGGCAAGGTGGACGTCCTGCTGGTGCGGCAGGGCGAGCAAGCGAACCACTGGCACGCCCTCGTGCGAGGCCACGTGCGGTCCGGCCAGCAGGTGGAGCTGCCGCACGGCGTCCTCGCGAGCGTGACCACCGCCGGCGAAGGCGGGCGTGCGGTCATCACCTTCCCCGGCGGCCTGGACGTTCTTGCCTATGCGGAAAAGGCCGGGCAGATGCCTCTGCCGCCCTACATTCATCGCGCGCCTGTTGAAGACGACCGCATCCACTACCAGACAGTGTTCGCGCGCCGTCCCGGCGCGGTGGCCGCACCGACCGCCGGCCTACACTTCACGGAGCCGCTGTTGCAAGCTCTCACCGCGCACGGCGTCTGGACGGCGTACGTGACGCTGCACGTGGGGCCGGGCACCTTCAAGCCGGTCACCTGCGAGGACATCCGCCGGCACGTGATGGATCCGGAATGGTACGAGCTGCCGGCCTCGACGGCCAAGCTGATGAACGAGACGCGGGCAGCCGGCGGGCGGATCGTCGCCGTGGGGAGCACGGCGGTGCGGGTGCTGGAGACGGCGGCGCAGAACGGATTGCCGCTGGAAGCCGACGCAGGGGAGACAGGCCTGTTCATCTACCCCGGCTTTCAATTCCGCATCGTGGACGTGATGCTTACCAACTTCCACTTGCCGAAGAGCACGCTCTTCATGCTGGTCTGCGCGCTGGCCGGACGGGAGCGCATGCTGGAGGCTTACCGAGTCGCCGCCGCCGAACGGTATAGCCTCTACTCGTACGGCGACGCGATGCTGATCGTGTAGCCTACTCCTGGATCTGCCTCTTGCGTTTGTTCAGGTAGAAGTTGCGGACGGCGCTGTAGAGGTCGAGCGTCCCTTCCTCCACGCTCTCGAAGGTCTCCAGATTGATCGCCCGCTCGTTGAGGATGTCTTCGGTCTTCTTGCCGAACGACGCGGCGATCGGAATGACGTAGCTGATCGGATCCATGGCGATGTCGAACACGTACCCCACGCCGTCGCGGAGCGTGAGGGGAGGCAGCAGCGGCAGCACCAGGTAGCGGCTCTGCTGCCAGCCCCACACGCCGAACGTCTGCCCGGTGTCCTCGTCGCTCTTCTCGATGCCGAACTGATACTTAGCGACGTCGGTCATGCCCGCTCCCCCGAGCGTGGAGTTGATGAGGAAGCGTGCCAGCTCCCGACCGGCGCCGTTCAATTTGCCCTGGAGCAGGCTGTTCACGAACCGCTTGGGGAAGCCGATGTGGTCGAAGAGGTTATGGATGAGCTGCTTCTCCCCGTCGCCCACGACGACGTCGTACCCCTTGGCCACCGGCTTCAGGACGTAGGCGTCGAGATAGTCGTGGTTGAACGTGAACATCTTGTCGTTGAAGGGCTCCCACGGATCGTAATCGCCAGGGGCTTCCTCATCGGATGGGGCGAGCTTCTTCCCGGTCACGACCGTCTCTTCCAGGGCCTGCGCTTCCCCTGAAACCCCGCCGACCAGACTGAGCCCCACAGTTCCAACGATCAGGATGATGGCCAGCCGCGATGCGCCGCGCCTCTCCACAATCACCTCCTCGTGGCGTTGACGGTGGCGGTAGAGTGCCTAAGCAGCCTTCGATAGTCAAGGGTCTTGCCGTGGCCCGTCACGCCGGATGCCGCGTCGCCTGCCTGCTGTGGCGGAACCCGTACACGAAATACAGAACCAGGCCGAACAGCATCCAGCTGAAAAACCCCAGCCAGGTGATGGCGGGCAGAAACGACATGATGCCCAGACACGCCAGCATGCCCAAAACCGGGACGGCCGGCACGAAGGGCGCCCGGAACGGGCGCTTCAGCTCGGGACGAATCCGACGCAAGACGAGCACGGCCCCGCACACCAGCGTGAAGGCGAACAGGGTCCCGATGTTGGTGAGTTCCGCCGCGACCCCTATCGGGACGAAGCCCGCCAAGATCGCCACGGTGATGCCAGTGACCAGCGTGGCGTGGTGCGGCGTGCCGTACCGGGGATGAACAGCCGACAACCAGGGTGAGAGCAGCCCGTCCCGCGACATGGCGTAGAACACCCGGATCTGCCCCAGGAGCATCACAATCAGCACGCTCGTGATCCCGGCCACCGCTCCGATCGCCACCAGCGCGCTGCCCCAGCGGTACCCGACCGCGTTCAGGGCCTCCGCCACCGGCGCCTTCACGTGGATCTTCGAATACGGCACGATGCCCGTCAGCACCACGGAGACGGCGACGTAGAGCAGCGTGCAGACGGCTAGCGAGGCAAGGATCCCCATCGGCACGTCGCGCTGCGGGTTCCGGGCTTCCTCGGCGGTGGTCGAGACCGCATCGAAGCCGATGTAGGCGAAGAAGATGATGGCGGAGGCGGCGCCGACCCCCGCAAAGCCGTTCGGCATGAAGGGCGACCAGTTGGCAGGGTCCACCGCGAAGGCGCCCACCGCGATGAAGAACAGCACGACCGCGATCTTGATCGTCACGATCACGCTCGTGACCCGGGCGCTCTCCTTGATCCCAATCACCAGCAGGCCGGTCAATGCCAGCACGATCAGGACGGCCGGCAGGTTGACGAGGCCGTCTTCATACGGGGCATTGGTCAACAGCGCCGGCAAGTGAATGCCCAGAAGGTGGTCGAGGATGCTGATGACAAAGTACCCCGACCAACCGATGGACACCGCCGTGCAGGCGATCCCGTACTCCAGCACCAGGGCCCAGCCCGTGATCCAGGCGAAGAGCTCGCCCATCGTGGCGTAGGTGTAGGTGTAGGCCGAGCCCGCCACCGGAATCATCGAGGCGAACTCCGCGTAGCAGAGCGCGGCCAGCATGCAGGCCAAGCCGGACATGATGAACGACAGGGCCAGGGCCGGCCCCGCGCCCGGCCGGTCGGCGTCTCCTACGGCCGCGGTCCCGACCAGCACGAAGATGCCCGTGCCGATGATCGCGCCGATGCCCAGCGCGGTCAGGTCGAAGACGGTCAGCGCGCGCTTGAGCTTGTGGGGCTGGGTCTCGCAGTCGGTGAGGATTTGCTCGATGGACTTGGTGCGGAATGCGCGATGCACGCGTCAGCTCTTCGCCGGGGGACGGCGAGCGGCGCGACGGGAGCCGCGGGCGGCCGCGACGAGCGCCTCGAAGAGCGCCCGGTGGGTGCGGTGGCGCTGGTAGAGATACTCCGGGTGCCACTGCACGCCGATGAAGAACCGGCGGCTGCGGTCCTCCAGCGCTTCGATCACGCCGTCGGGCGCAACGGCGCTGACCGCGAGCGCACGGGGCACGGTCTTCACCGCCTGGTGGTGAGAGCTGTTCACCTGCACGGTGCTCCGCCCGAGCACATCGTGAAGCCGCGATCGCGACGCCACCATCACAGGATGGTACACCTCGGTCGCCGGCCCCGTCATCCGGTGCGGCAGCGCGCCCGGCACCTGCCGGTCGATGTCCTGCACCAGCGTGCCGCCCAAGGCGACATTCATGAGCTGCATGCCGCCGCAGATCCCCAGCACCGGCAGGTCTCGCCGGCGGGCCTCCGTGACCAGGGCGATCTCCGAATCGGTGCGCTCCTGGCTCATGACCTTGAATGGAAAGCGTTTGCGCTCGCCGTACCGGCGGGGATCGATGTCGGGCCCGCTGCCGGTCAGCACCAGTCCGTCCAGTCGGTCCAGGATGGCACTACTGAGGGCTTGCTTGGTGATGACGGGAAGGATGACCGGGATGCCGCCGGCCTCCTCGACGGCCGTCACGTAGCGGTTCCGGAGGAAGATGGTGGGTTCGGCCCCGGGATTGAAATCTGGCGCGATCCCAATGACAGGTTTCAATCTATAGCTGCCCCTCGCGAGGTCGCTCCGGCGGGACACCCGTGAAGCGGAGGTCTTTCTTCCCGCGCAGATGGTCCGGCGTGATGATGTAGTCGCCGCCCATGGTTGTGTACCAGACCGAGTTCGCGGCCCCCTTGTCTAAGCCGGACAGGACATAGGTGAAGCCTCCTATCACGCCGCCCAAGATCGCCATGGCGACCTTGACGGCGCCGTACGGGACCGAGCAGACGAAGCTGGCCACCCCAAGCCCGGCATTGCTGGCCAAGCTGTCGCCATTGTCTTTCTCCGCCGCCCAGGCGACCGGCACCAGACAGATCGACAGGGCCACGATCACCGCCACCATCCGCAGCGCGACGCGATTCATGGTCGTTCCTCCTGAGATTATCGTCCTGTGCACTCAAACACCGTTCAGTTCCTTATATACAATCTTTGCCGTCGATTCAAGGCAGCTTCATTTGACGCCAAGCGCAAGCACGGCTTCGTTGGGTATCCGGAGCCTGCCGTTCCGTTCGTACTTCGCTAGCGAGCGCAAGACGTCGGCTTTGACTGCCCGGCGGCCGGCCGGCGAGACTGTGGCGAGCGCCCGCCTCATGGACGGGCCCCTCTTCATCGAGCCCCAGAACTCCTCCGGACTGTTGAAAACCCACTCCGCCGTCATGCGCTCGCTGCGCACGTGGCGAAAGCCCGCCCCTCGCAGCGCCCGCTCCATGGCCCCCGCCTTGCCGAAGCGGAAAAAATCTGGGGCGCCAGGAGGCGGGTGGAACGCGTCGTGGCGTTCGAGGGAGCGGCGGACGATCCCCAAGGTGTTGACCTTGCTCTGCGCGCTCCAGACGGCGACGGAGACGCGCCCGCCCGGGACCAACACGCGGTGCATCTCCGCGAGCGCGCGCTCGGCGTCCGGCATGATCATGAGCCCGAACCGACAGACCACCCGGTCAAAGGTCAGATCCGCGAATGTGAGGTGCTCGGCGTCCATCTCGTGGAACTGTATGTTCCGCACGCCGAGGGCGCGCGTCCGGGCGCGGGCCCGCCGCAGCATGGTCGGGGAGAAGTCCACGCCTGCCACCAAGCCGCGCGGCCCCACGCGGCGGGCGATGGTGAGGGCCGGCTCGCCCGGCCCGGTGGCCACGTCCAGCACCCACATGCCCGAGCGGATCCCGGCCATCTCGACCAGCCGCCGGCCGAACTGACGGAACTCCGGCAGGACGACTTCGGTGTAGCGACGGGAGAACTGATCCCACATCGCCCGTTCGATCTTCTTGTAGGATTCGGCCTTAGAGGACACCTCACCTGTTCCCCAATGTCATCCTGAGCAGCGCGAAGAATCTCATGCGAGATCCTTCACTTCGTTCAGGATGACAGCATGCAAACGTCACACGTCCAGCTCCGTCAGGATCGCCTGCCGGATCGTGTCGGCCCTGGCCCTCGCTAACTCGTCCAGCTCCGGCTGGAACGCCTCGGCGGGGATCGTCTGGTTCTCCTGGCTGATGCCGGCCAGGATGGCCAGGTCCAATTTGGCCCAGCAGACCTGTTGTATGAACAGGTCGCGGGCCCGCAGCTCATACTCGGCGAACGTCTCCGCCTCCACTTTCGCGCGGATCATCTCGATGAGTTCACCCAACTGCCCGCGGTCGCGAATTCGTTCGAGCTGGGCCGCCGCGAGCTCGACCGTCACCTGGACGCCCCCCTTCCAGCTTCGCTTCTTGACGTTGAACACGCACCGCACAACGCCGGGGCGGTCCCGCGCTTCCTCAGGCCCGAAGAAGAACGTGATGCGAAACTCGTCGGTCATCGCGCCGCAGAGTACTGGGAAATCAGCCGGCGAGTCAATGAACCTTGGCTCAGCTTCAATCGCTAGGTTATACTCGCTTACCGAATGTCGCCGGAGGCGACGGGGCGGCGCCGAGCGGGGCGCCCCGATGAGCCAGGGCGCCTACAGGCGAGTCTGCGGGGCTGCTCGGCGACAGGACCCCGGAGCCGCAGGCGAGAGGTTCGTCAGTCTCACTAGAAATGTCCACCGTTAACAACCACATCGACGCGATCCAGCAGGCCCTCCGGGAAGCCGGACTTGACGGCTGGCTGTTCTACGACTTTCGCGGCAGCGACCCCCTGGCCGCGCGCATCCTGAAGCTCGATCTGAGCCGCCACACGACGCGGCGCTGGTACTACCTGATTCCCGCGCAGGGAACTCCGACCAAGATTCTCCACAAGATTGAACCGCACTCCTTGGACGAAGTTCCCGGTGAGAGCCAGCTTTACCTGTCGTGGCAGGAACAACATGAGTGCCTGCGGCAGGCGCTGGCCTCGCTTGGCCATCAAT
Organism: uncultured Nitrospirales bacterium; assembly: GCA_964610095.1. Classification (GTDB taxonomy): domain Bacteria; phylum Nitrospirota; class Nitrospiria; order Nitrospirales; family NS-4; genus NS-12. Next base: position 31,973 of record CAZSUT010000006.1, read on the forward strand.
CTCGTAAGCCGATGCGAGTATGGGGGTCGTGGACAGCGGTGCCCGCTTTGATGGGCGCACGGACCCCCGTTCGAGTTGCCATGCAGTATTCGCCGCTGAACGCCATCCCGTACATCTCGCGCGTGGACTCCGGCACCATCGAGCTCGTCCGGTCGCTCGGCGCAGAGGTCGTGACTTCGGCCGACCTCGTGCAGCGGTTCGAAGCGGTCTGGACGAAGGACCAGTACGCGTCGCACTGCGAGGCGGCCGCCAAGCTGCGGCAGATCGTGGACGAATCATTCGCGCGCGTCCGCGAGGAGATTGCCCGCAGCTCGACCTTCACCGAGCGCGACCTGCAGCAGGACATCTTGGCCCGCATCACAGCACGCGGCATGCACACCTATGCGCCGCCCATCGCCGCCATCAACGCCCACGCCGCCGACCCGCACTACTCCCCCCCGGAGCATGGCTCTTTGCCGATCCGGCGCGGGGACCTGGTCCTGATCGACCTGTGGGCGAAGAACACGGCGCCGGGCAGCATGTACGGGGACATCACCTGGACCGGTTACGCGGGCGAGACCGTGCCGGCCCGCCACGCCGAGATCTTCGCGATCGTCGCGAGCGCGCGCGACGCCGCCATCGCGTTCGTCCAGCAGGAAGTGCGCGCGGGCCGCTTCCCGCGAGGCGGGGACGTGGACGACGTGTGCCGCCGCGTGATCCGGCAGGCTGGGTACGGGGACCGGTTCATCCACCGCACGGGGCACTCGATCGGCGAAGAAGTCCACGGCAACGGCGCCAACATCGATAACCTCGAGACCCGGGACGGACGCCGTCTGCTCCCACACACATGCTTTTCGATCGAGCCCGGCGTCTATCTCCCTGGCGAATTCGGCATCCGGAGCGAGGTGGACGTCTATCTCACCGAGACCGATGCACTCGTCACCGGCGTTCCCATCCAAACCGCCATCGTCCCCATCTTATCTTCCTAACTTCCACACACAAGGCGCTAAGGCGGGTGACACCGCATGGGTGCCCAGATGCAGCGTGGGGCGTACAGCCGGGTCTGCGGGGCTGCGACGGCGAAACGCCCAGCTGTACTGGGCTATGCGGGGGCAGGACTCGCAATGAGCGCCTCACCTAATTCCTTGACACCAGCGAAAACGCGCGGTTAGAGTAGCGGTATGTTCGGCACCATGGGCGTGACAGAGCTGATCCTGATCCTGGCGATCGTCCTGATCGTCTTCGGAGCGGGCAAACTGCCGAAGATCGGCGAAGGTGTGGGCAAAGCCCTCAAGGGCTTCAAGAAGGAGATGCGCGAGGTCGAACCGCCGCCTCAGGCGCCGGAGCAGGCGCAGGCGGTGGACGCGCAGGTCGTCTCCGGCGGGCCCCAGCCCGTGCCTCCGCAGCCGGCTGGCCAGCCCACTCCGCAACCGGCCACGACCGCCGCGCGGACGATGCCAGCGGCACCACCGCCCGCTCCGCCACAGATGGGGCCGGCCGCGACGCCAGGGACGACCGCGTTTACGGTCGCCCAGCAAGCCTGGAAACCGGTCACGCCGCCTCCAGTCGCGCCGCCGTCTCCGACCGGAACACCCAGCCCCGGAACACCGGGCGCGGCTCCGGCGCAGCCTTCCGGCTTCAAAGCCGTCGTGAACAAAGCCGCCGTTGAACGCGTCATGGCCCAGCAGGCCGCCTTGAAGGCCAACCAGCAGCCGGCCCAGCAGTCGGAAGCGAGCGTACCCACGATGGATCGCCAGGCGTTGGAAGCGGCCGGCATGCAGCCGCCGCCGACACCCCCAGCCAGCAAGGCTCCAAACCCGAAAGATCTGGAAAAGCTTGGCTCAGGCATTGGCGACGCATTACGCACCTTCCGCGAGGCCGCCAATGACGTGCGCCGTGCCATCGATCCGTCCATGCACACGATCAAGGCGGAAGTGGAAGCCGCGCAGAAAGAGATTCAGTCCTCGATCGACGCCGTCAAGGAAACCCCCAAGGTCGAAGAACCGCCGAAATAGATGCCGATCCCCGCTCGCGCCTTCTGTCTCTTCCGGGCGCTCCTCCTTATTAGTCTAAGCCTCGCCGGCTGCGTTGTGTCCACGGACTATGCCGCCCTCACGCCAGAGCAAGCGCTGCCACGCCTGCTGGCGGTGTTGAAAGACACGAACCCGGAGCAGCGGCTCACCGCTGCGCAATCCCTCGGAAAGATCGCGCGCAAAGAAGCGGTGCCGGCCCTTGTGGAAGCCCTGCGCGACCCGGATGCCGGTGTGCGCCGTCACGCCGCATGGGCGCTGGGCATGATCGGCGAAGACGCCGTGGGGCCTGACCACTCGCCCCTCGCGCCGCTGTTGTTCGACCCCGACCCAGGCGTCCGCGAAGCGGTGGCGATGGCGCTCGGGCTCACGGGCGACACGCAAGCCGGCATCGAGTGGCTGCTCGAGCGGCTGCAAGAGCCGGCGATCCTGGCCGACACGAAACGCCTCGCCGCCGCCTCGTTAGGCGGCATGGAAGCGCGAACGGCTGCTCCGGTCCTGATCAAGCTGCTGGCTGACCGGGATGCCCGTGTCCGCCGGTGGGCCGTGGCCGCGCTGGGCGAGATCGCCGATCAGCAGACGGTCGCCCCGCTCAGCAAGGCGCTGACCAAAGATCCCGACCCGAGCGTGCGCATCGAAGCCGCGTTCCGGCTGGGCAAGTTCGGTGGCGAGGCCGCCAGACCAGCGCTCACCGCCGCGCTCAAGGACGCTAATGAAGATGTCCGGCGTCTCGCTAATGCCGCGTTAAAGGAGTTGGCTGGAGGCGGCCACTCATGAGAAGACGCGGAAGACCGATTCTGGGCGTGGACATTGACAACGTGCTGGCTCAATCCGACGCCTGCCTGCGGGCCATGTTCCGGGAGCTGTACGGGATCACGCTGGACGAGCATCAGATGACCCAGTACGACTACATGACCTACGGAGTCACCGAGGAGCAACTGGTCAGGGTCTTCCAGCTTTTCAACACGGAAGTCTGCCGGACGCTGAGGGTCGTGCCCGGCGCCAAGGCCGCGCTCGTCCGCCTGGCGCGACGCTATGAGATCGCCCTGGTCACCAGTCGCAACCAGGAGTCCAAGGCCGGCACCGAATACTGGCTCCGCGCCAAGGGCCTGCCCTACGATCAGCTCCACTTCAACGACGACAAGCACGCACTCGGCATCCCCTACCACGCCTTCATCGAGGACCGGCACGAGCACGCCCACCGCCTCGCCGGGACCGGCGCCACCGTATATTTGCTCACACGCCCTTGGAACGCCGCGCCGCTCGCGCACCCCAATGTCCGCCGCGTCCACTCCTGGGGCGAGATTCTGGATCACCTGCTATAAAACCTGCGCAGGGATTACAATAGTGATCCATGCATATCGTCGCGCACATTGACATGGACGCGTTCTACGCGGCCGTGGAGGAGCGGGACACGCCGCGCTTTCGCGGGCTGCCGCTCTCCGTCGGGGCCGATCCTGAAGGCGGCAAGGGGCGCGGCGTCGTCTCCACCGCGAACTACAAGGCCCGCGAGTACGGGATCCATTCCGCCATGCCGATCTCCACGGCTTGGCGGCTCTCGGAGGCAGCTAGGCGCCAGGGCAAGCCGCCCGTCGTGTTCCTGAGCGTGGACATGAAAAAGTACGCCGAGGTTTCTCAGCGCGTGATGGCGATCATCCGGGGCTTGGCCCCGGTGGTGGAAGAAGCGGGGATCGACGAAGCCTACGCAGATCTGAGCTTTGCCGGTTCGTACGAGCACGCAGAGGAAGTCTGCCGGGCCATCAAAAAAGAGATTCTGTCCCGTGAACGGCTCACGGCCTCGGTGGGTATCGGGCCCAACAAGCTGATCGCGAAGATCGCCTCGAACGAGAAGAAGCCGGACGGGCTCACCGTCGTCCGCGAGGAGGAGGCCGAAGCGTTCCTCGAGCCTTTGCCCGTCCGCAAGATCCCCGGCATCGGCCCCAAGACCGAAGCGGAGCTGGCGAAGCTGGAGATCCGGCTCGTGCGGGACCTGAAGCGATTCTCGCGGGATGCCTTACAGGACAGGTTCGGGAAGCGCGGCGCGGAGTTCTACGACATGATCCGCGGGCGTGACGACACCCCGATTCAAGAAAGCTACGAGCCAAAGTCAATCGGCGAGGAGGAAACCTTCGACCGAGACACCCTCGACTCGGTCTTTATCGGCGATCGCCTCAAGGAAATGAGCAGCAACGTCATCCAGCGGTTGGCCGCCGAGGGGTTCACGCAGTTCCGCACTGTCGTCGTGAAGGTGCGGTTCGCCGACTTCGAAACCCACACGCGCGCCCACACGCTCACTCAGCCGGCTGATTCCGTAGCAGCCCTGGAATTCGAAGCGTGGAAGCTTTTGTTGCCGTTCCTGGACCGGCGGGAAAATCAAAAACGGAAGCCCATCCGGCTCATCGGCGTCCGGATCGAGAAGCTACAGTGATTCTACTTCCCTCGCCCCTGCGGTGGGGGAGATAGATCAAATAGGAGACCCTTTGAGACCTCAGGGCGCTGTTGCTGTGGGCAGATGGATCCCATTCTCGCGGTGCATCCAGTACAGGATCTCCTCCCGGCGCCTGGCGAGGTAGGGGGTGTACTCCATGGGATCGTTCCGCCGTGGCGAGGGGAGCATCGCGGCGAGCAAGGCCGCCTCTTCCTCTGTCAGTTCGGCGGCCGACTTCTCAAAGTGATGGCGCGCCGCCGCTTCAGCGCCGAAGACCCCGTTGCCCCATTCCGCGACATTTAGGTAGAGCTCAAGGATGCGTTTTTTCCTGAGACGCCGCTCGAGCTTCCATGCGATCAGCGCCTCATAGGCTTTCCGCAGGAGATTCTTCTCGGAGGAGAGATAGAGGTTCTTCGCGAGTTGTTGCGTGATCGTGCTGCCACCCCGGTGCAGATTGCCCTGCTCCCAGTTGCGTGTGAGTGCCTCCTGGAGGCCCTCCCAATCAAACCCGTTGTGCTGGTAGAACGACGCGTCCTCGGACACGATGACCGCCTTTTGTAAATGAGGCGAGATGGACGCCAGCGGCGTCCACGTCCAGGACAGCGAGAAGGACCGGCCCTTCTCGGCGGCCTCGGCCCGCCGCGTCTCGATGAGTGCGGTAGTTTTCGGATTCGCCCTAGCGAGGCTTGCGACGTCCGGCAGCATGACGTACCAGTTTGCCACAAGGCCGGCCGCGGCCAGCACGGGCAGGAGGATTAAGACGAGTATGAAGCGACGCAGCCGCGTAGTGGGTGAGGCCAAGCTAAGCCGACTTGACGCCTTTTTCGTGGTCCTTGATGAGCAGCGGCTCGGTCTTCCCCTCGATCACATCCTCCGTGATCACGCACTCGCGGATCTCGCGCTGGGAGGGGATCTCGTACATCACGTCGAGCATCACCTCTTCGAGGATGGAGCGTAGGCCCCGCGCGCCCGTCTTCTGCTTGAACGCCTTGCGCGCCACCGCGACCACGGCGTTCTCGGTGAACTTCAACTTCACTTTTTCAAAGGCCAGGAGCTTCTCATACTGCTTGAGAAGCGCGTTCTTGGGCTCCGTGAGTATGCGGATGAGCGACTTCTCGTCGAGCTCCTCCAGTGTGGCGACGACCGGCAAGCGTCCCACGAACTCGGGGATCAGCCCGTACTTGAGCAGGTCTTCCGGCTGCACCTGCGACAGCAGGTGGCTCGTGCGCCGCTCGTGCTTGCCCTTGATCTCGGCGCCGAAGCCGATCACCTTCTGGTTGAGGCGCTGCTCGACGATGGCCTCCAGCCCGACGAAGGCGCCCCCGCAGACGAACAGGATGTTCGCCGTGTCCACCTGGATGAACTCCTGATGCGGGTGCTTGCGCCCGCCCTGGGGCGGGACGTTGGCCACGGTCCCCTCGATGAGCTTGAGCAAGGCCTGCTGCACGCCCTCGCCCGAGACGTCCCGCGTGATGGAGGGACTGTCGCTCTTGCGGCTGATCTTGTCGATCTCGTCGATGTAGACGATGCCGCGCTCCGCCCGCTCCACGTCGTAATCTGCGGCCTGCACCAGCTTGAGGATGATGTTCTCCACGTCCTCGCCGACGTAGCCCGCTTCGGTCAGCGTCGTCGCGTCAGCGATGGTGAACGGCACGTCAAGGATGCGGGCCAGCGTCTGGGCAAGCAGGGTCTTGCCCGTACCCGTAGGGCCGATGAGGAGGATGTTGCCCTTCTGGAGCTCGACGTCGTCCAGCGTGTTGGAGGATATGCGCTTGTAGTGATTATGGACAGCGACCGAAAGCACCTTCTTGGCCCGCTCCTGGCCGATGACGTACTGGTCCAGGGTGCGCATGATCTCTTTGGGCTTGGGGAGCTTGGACGAGACAGCCTCCTGCCGCTCTTCCAGGTCCTCCGCGATGATGTCGTTGCAGAGGTCCACGCACTCGTCGCAGATGTAGACCGTGGGCCCGGCGATCAGCTTCCGGACCTCCTCGCGTCCTTTGCCGCAGAACGAGCACCGCAACTGGGCTTCGGTCTTCTCTTGTTTCGCCATCGCCCTCCCTCGATTATGACTTCTCTTCAGGGGTCTTCCCGTTCCCGTCCTTGTCGTCCTTGGTCGGCCTCAAGCTCTTCGGCGGCCGCACGATCACCTCGTCGATGAGGCCGTAGGCTTTCGCCTCCTCCGCGGACATGAAGTAGTCGCGCTCTGAGTCCCTGTGGACCTTCTCGACCGGCTGGATGGTGTGCTTCGCCATGATCTCATCGAGCCGCTTGCGAATCTTGATGATCTCCTCGGCCTGGATGCCGATATCGGTGGCCTGGCCCTCGAATCCGCCGCGCGGCTGGTGGATCATGATCCGGGAGTTCGGCAGCGCGTAGCGCTTGCCCTTCGTCCCGGCAGTCAGCAGGAGCGCCCCCATGCTCGCGGCCTGGCCGACGCAGATGGTGGCGATGGCGGGCTTGACGTACTGCATCGTATCGTAGATGGCCAGCCCGGCCGTCACCAATCCGCCCGGCGTGTTGACGTACACGTTGATGTCCTTCTCGGGGTCCTCGGCTTCGAGAAACAGGAGTTGGGCGATGATGACGTTCGAGACCACATCGTCGATCGGCGTGCCGATGAAGATGATCCGGTCCTTCAGCAGGCGGGAATAGATATCGTAGGCACGCTCGCCTCGGTTGGTTTGCTCGATGACCATCGGGATGAGCATCTGAGAAGTCTCTCTCATATGTTTCATTATCTCACACTCTCAGGTTAGGTGTTCATCAGACCTGGATGATGGCCTTTTCATAGACGAACTGCAAGGCCTTCTCTGCCAGGATGCGTGACTTGAGGTCTTCGACCGCGTCCTCGCCCCCGTCCCTCAGCATCTTCACCACCTCCGCCACGTCCACCTGCAGCGCGCGCGCCATCTGCCGGCACTCGTATTCGAGGTCTGCGTCGGTCACCGCGATGCCTTCCTTCTGCGCGATCTCCTCCAGGACCAAGCCGAGCTTGACGCGCTGCTGGGCCGTGGGGAGGCTTTCCTCCCGGAACTTCCGGACATCGAACTTTTCCTCCTCCTGAGGACCTGCCGTCCCGTGCGAGATTATGTGCCGGATCCGGTGTCGCCGCGTGCGCTCGCTCTGGACCATGGCGTCCAGCTCGCGCTGGACCAGCGACTCCGGAATGTCGAAGTGGTGCAGGTCCACCAGCCGCTTCATGATCTGGTCCTTGTACGTCTCTTCGATGTCCCGCTTCAGGCTCTGTTCGAGCTGAGTGCGGACCTTCTCGCGGAGCTCCGCCAGGGTCTTGTAGTCGCCCAGGTCCTTGGCGAACTCGTCGTCCAGCTCGGGCAGGACCTTCTGCTTGATCGTCTGCACCATCCCCCGGGCCGTGCTGATCCCTTCCTGGCTGGCTTGGAACGCCTCGCCCTTCTTCTTGCCGAGGACTGCCTCGTCCAGCGTCAGCCCGCAGCACTGGGTCTTGTCGCCAACGCGGAACAGGTGGGATTCGGGTTTGAATCCGGCCGGCTGGTTCAGCCCCTCAACCTGCTCGATGCGGACCTGCACGTAATCGCCCTCGACGACGCCCCGGTCCTCCTTGACCACTTCGATCTGGGCATGCTGCTGCCGGAGAACCTGCATCGCCTTGTCGAGCTCCTCCTCCGTGATGGCCCGCTTGTCCTGCTTGAGCGTGATGCCCTTGTACTCCCGGAGCTCGAAGACGGGCCTGATCTCCACGGTGGTCGTGAAGACCAGCGGGGCACCGTCCTTGATCTTGATCCGTTCGATTGGCGGCAGGTCCACTGCGACAGGGGTGAATCCGGTCTGCTTCATGGCCTTCTGGTAATACTCGGGGACGAGCGAGCGGACGACGTCGTCCTCGACGGCCTTCGCGTAGCGCTTCTCCAGGAGGGCCAGCGGCGCCTTGCCGGGACGAAAGCCGGGGATGTGCACCTGGCACCGGAGGTCCGCGTAGACGTCCCGGAACCGCTTGGCGACGTCCTCCGCCGGCACCTCGATCCGGACGGCCCGTTTCACCGGGCCCAATTCGGTCACTTCGAGTTTCATCGGTGAAGTCGGTGTTGCGCCGGTCTCATTGGTGCGAGAGGGGGGACTCGAACCCCCACGGTTGTGCCCACGAGATCCTAAGTCTCGCGCGTCTGCCAGTTCCGCCACTCTCGCAGAGGATCAGGAGAGACACACCAGTGTTGTACTGTATGATCGCGCTCCCAGTCAAGTTGGCTCAGAGCACGAAATCCTGTTCGTAGACGCGGTAGGGGGTCATCGTCATTCCTAACCGGGTGTACGCCTCCTGCGCCGCCTCATTCTCCTTCTCCACGTAGAGACGCAGGCCGCATACGTCGCCGCGCGCGCGGGCGTCGCTCAGGACATGCGCGTGGAGGGCGCGGTACACGCCGCGCCCCCGCACCGAAGGCTCGACGTACACGCTCTGGATCCACCAGAACACGCCGTTTCGCCAATCGCTCCACTCATAGGTCACGAACAATTGACCAACGACGATCGATGCTGTTTCGGCTACCAGGTAATATCCGCGCTCGCTTGACTCGATGACCGCGCGGGCCCCTCTCCGCAGCCGCTCCATATCAAGATCGCGGCCCTCGGTTTCCTTCGCGATGGCGGCGTTGAAGCGCACCAGCACATCAAGATCGCCTATTGCAGCGTGGCGGACCTTCACTTCAAGCGGAGGCGCGGTATGGGGAGTAGGAGGCATCGGGTACCTTAAGGCTTCTGGCCAGCGGCGCCGACCGCCGGGACGACTTTGAAGCGGGCGAGGGTCAGCAGGCTCATGTCGGTGATCGCCTCGTAATGGATCTCGACGCGGTAGTTGCCGAGGGGAAAGCCGCCGGGCGGCTGCTTCATCATCAGGTAGCCTCCCGTGTCCTCATTTTCGAACTGGGCCCGGTCCACATGGAGGACGGTCCCGACGGGCTTCCCTTCCGCATCCTCCAGGATGAAGCGCCCGACGAGCCGGAAGATATCGAAGGCCGATTGGAGGAACTCGACGACGACATAGATCGCCGGGATGTCAGGCGTGAATGTATTGGTGGTCCCGACAGCCTTCACGTTGTGGAGCCCGGCCTTGCTGTCGTCAATCTCGAAGCCGCGTGCGGTGACGACATTGCGGAACAGGCCCCCGCGGAAACTCCCCTTGCCTTCCCCGACCGGATTGATCAACGGCACGACGACCGGCGATGGCTTCCCTTCCTCCGCGGCCGCCTCTGGCGGCAGCGACAGCGTGGCGACCGCCACGGCCAAGGCAAACGCGAGCCCCGTGCACGCACGCACGCTCATCGCGCCCCTGCCCCTTGGCCCCTGTCTCCCGGATGCGCACCGTTCTGTGCGGCCACCAACTCACGGTCGATATACTGCCGGAGCGCGTCCAATGATTGGAACCCAGACAGGTAGCGCCCGTTGATGAAGAAGGTCGGGGTCCCGCTGAGCCCCAAGGCCTGGGCGTCCGCGAGGTCCTTGGCTACGGCGACCTGCGGCCGACTGCTGCTCAGGCAGGCGGCGAAGTCTGCGGTGTTCAACTTCAGCCGCTGAGCCAACTGCACGTAATCCGACGGTTGGAGATCGGGCGCCTTGGCAAAGAGGGCGTCGTGATAAGCCCAGAACTGGCCCTGCTCGTGCGCACAGTGGGCCGCTTCGGCCGCCGGGCGCGCCTGCGGGTGCGACGCGAGGGGAAAGTTCCGGTAGACGATCCGGACCTGCTCCCGATAGAGACTGCGCACCTCTTGCAAGACCGGGAGGCTCTCCTTGCAAACCGGACATTCGAAATCCGCGAACTCGACGATCGTGACCGGCGCCGCTGACGAACCCCACACCGGGCCTTCTCCCGCGGGGAAGGTCATGACGGGAGGCTCAGGGGGACGCAACGTCACTGTCACTTCGGACTCGCGAGATAACCGCTCGACCAGTTCATGGAGCGCTTGCCCCGCGCGCTCGCGAACCAGGGCGCTCCGCGCCTCTTTGTGGGCCTGTGCCTCGTCTGGCGGCAGCTTGGCCCGGTCTGCCCGCACTCGTGCGGTGATCTCCTCTGGTGTGATCGTCGCGATCTGGGCCTGGACCTCCGCCGTGACGAAGGCCGACACCGTCTGCCCGCGTGCGGCTGCCGCCCGCGCGAGCAGCCGCTCGACGATTGTCTGATCCAGCTTCCGTCGCGTCAGGTGATACTTCTCCACTTCCAGATCGTAGAGCGGGAGCCGGAGCGCCTGCTCGATTTCTGCTGCCGTGATTGGCGTGCCGCCCACTGTAGCCAAGACCGGCGAATCGGCCAGGACTGGAGCGGGCAGGAGACAGGCTGCCGCTGTCAGAAGTCCCCAGCCGATGATGTGATAAGTCTTCATGGCAGGCCTCTGGGGATCATACTACTAAGCTTCTTCCCTCACACGCAACTCCCGCCATGGCCTCTGCCGGCGTGCTAGAATCCGGCCATGCGCGCGGCTCGTCTGCTCTGGCTGCTCTTCTTCCTGGGCACGACGCTGACCGACCTGCCAGCCTGCAGCCTGCAGAGCGACGCGATCGTGGTGATCGCGTTGCATCCCAAGAATTCCAACATCCTCTACATCGCGACGAACGACTACATCTACAAGTCCCGCGACGAGGGGAAGTCCTGGGGGGCGATCTCGCGAGGGATGAGCCACTCGCGCGTGATCGCGATGGCCATCGACCCTGCGTACCCGGCCATTGTTTACGCTGGGACAAAGGGCGACGCGGTCTACAAGAGCTATGACGGCGGCCAACGGTGGGTCCCGCTAAAGACGGGGCTGGACGACGTGACGATCACCTCCGTCGTGAACCAGCTCGTGTTCGACCCGAACGATAGCACTCGCCTCTGGGCGGCGACCACCATGGGCATCTTTGAATCCATGGAAGGGGGCGAGACGTGGACGAAGCGCATGGAGGGGATAAAGGAAGTGCTGATGGTCATCACACTGGCCATTGACCCAGCGCGCCCAGACATCATGTACGCGGGAACGAGCGGCGGCGTGTACAAGTCCGTGGACCGCGCCCGCACCTGGGTGAAAGCGAACAATGGCCTGATCTCTCCGGAACTCCTCTCCTCATCACGGGCGCTGATGGTCAACACCCTCTTGATCGACCCACAACGACCTGACACCGTGTATGCGGCGACGCTGAATGGGCTCTACAAGACCGAGGATGGTGCGCGGTCCTGGACGCGCACCGGGCAGGACCTGCCTGACCAGATGATCAGCGCGCTGGCGCTCGATCCGTCATGGCCGGGCACGCTGTACGTCGCGGGACGCCAGGGGGTCTTCAAGAGCACCGACGCAGGACAGACCTGGAAGGACAAGAACGCGGGGCTGGCGAGCCTTAACGTCCGCTCGCTGGCGCTCAGCCCCGAGGATCCGAAGACCGTCTATCTGGGGACGAACGGCAGTGGGCTCTATCGCAGTCGCGACGGCGGGGAAATCTGGGAGACCTTGCCGCTGACTGTACCCAAGAGAACGTAAGCGCGCGTCAGCGCGTCATGATCTTGATCAGGCCATCCGCGACCTTGGGATCGTAGAGGCCTTTGCTGACACCGCGGGCGATTTCGTCCAAGGCGACGTGGCGCTCCCAGGGGTCCCGGTATGGACGCCAGGAGATCAGCGCGTCATACGCGTCGGCCACCGCCACGATCCGGGAGCCGAGCGGGATGTCTTCGCCCTTGAGCCCGTCCGGATAGCCCGTGCCGTTATAGTTCTCGTGGCTGTGATACACGATCTTGTAGAGCTCCTCGTTTTCGTAGCCCATCTTCCGCAGGGTTCTGGCCCCTTCCACCGGGTGCATCTTCACCATGTCCAGCTCCCAGGAACTGAGGCTCCCCATGCGGTTGAGCAGATGATGGGGCACGATCTCCTTGCCGATGTCCGCCAGAAAGCCGGCGTGGAGGATGTCGAGTTTCTCCTTGTCCGGCAGGTTGAAATAGGTGGCGAGCGCGTAGGCGAAGATGGCGACCATCTTGGAATGGCCGATGCTGCCGTCCAAGGCCTCCACGGGCAGGACCACATCGGACGGGATCTGGATGAGATTCTGCACGTACTGGTACTCCTGCGCGAAGCCTTGCGAGACCTTCTTGCGGTCCTCGAAGGGATCCTTGATGCCGATGACCTCGTAGGCTTCGATGCGCTGCCGCCGGCCTTTGATGTCGATCTTCTCGCTATCGCGGATCTTCAGGCCGGCCTCCGCGTACGCCACCTTGAACTTCATCTCGTTCGGATCGATCTGCAGGGCGCGCTCGAAATACTGCAGGGCCTCCACCGGCTCGTTGAGCTCGAGATGGATTTGCCCGATCTGGAAATGGTGCAAGGCGTTGTTTGGTTCCGCCGCAACCTTTTCGTGGAGCGCCTCCAGTTGCCGTTCCTTGTCCGTCTCCAGTACTTCCTTGGCGGGCAAGTCGCGCTTCTTGCGAGCATCAATGAAGAGGCTGACGGACTCATACGTGTACCGGTCGATCAGCACCTTGCCCGGAGTGCAGGCCTTCTCCAGCCGCGCGGCGATGTTGACCACATCCCCAATGGCGGTATACGACTGGCGCTTGCTCCCGACCAGGCCCGTGATGGTAGACCCTGAGCACACACCAATACGCATCTCCCCGGGATAATTCATTTTGGCCATCTTCTCCTGCATCTTGATCGCCGCCAGCACGGCCAGAATCCGGTAGGTCTCGAAATCCAGCGGTGCCCCGAACTCGCACATGATGGCGTCGCCCATGTACCGGTCGATGTGGCCGCGATAGGTCAGCAGGATGGGCTCCATGTCGCCAATGTAGCGGTTGAGATCGCGGATCACGATCTCGGGGGGATTCTGTTCGGAGTGGGTGGTGAACCCGACGAGGTCGGAGAACAGGACGCTGATGTTGCGCTTCTCGTTGCGCAGCCCCCCCTCGATCATCAATTTGACCACGGTGGAGTCCATGGTGGAGTACAGCGCCTCCTCCACCTTGGTTTTGAGGGCCTCGATGGATTGCTTGGACTTCTCCAGCTCCTCGGTCCGTTCCTTGACCTTGTATTCCAGGTTTTCGGCGTAGTCCTTCAGCGTCGCGTTGGCGCGGTTGAGCTCCTCGGTGCGCTCCCGAACCTTGACTTCTAGGTTTTCGTTGTAGTCTTTCAGCGCCGCGTGGGCGTGGTGAAGCTCCTCCTGCCGGCGCTGCAGCTCCTGATTCAGGAACGCCAAGTTCTCGGCGCTGGCCTTCAGCGCGTGGTTGACCGCGCTGAGCTCATCCTGCTGTCTCTGGAGCTCCTCATTCTGCCGACGTGTGGTCTCAAACTCTTGGGCTAGCTTCTCATGCAACCCTCCGACGACCGCACCGGCCAGGACGAGGAAGGACCCCCAGACTAAGACTTGAAGATACAGCGCGATCTCCGGCTCTGCCGCCAGATCGCCTTGCGGCGTCAAAAACGCCTCGGGCCGCAGGTACACGTACAGCAACATCACCAGGAAGGAAAAGACGGCTCCCAGCACGGCCTTCGTTCGGCCCAGGTAGTAGCCGGCCAGGATGATCGGCAGAAAGTAGAAGTTCAGAAAGGCGATCTTCTGGGGGATGAAGTAGTTAATCAGGACGGTCGCGATGAGCGTGAGCAAGACAAACGTCTGCTCGAAATTCTTGAGGAAGTAGGCTTTGAGCCCTTCCAGTGAGATACCGCGGAACGCTCCCGGAGCGCTGGATTTTGGCGGCGCTGTCGAATCGGATGGAGCCATACAACCTAGTACCCAACGTCTGGTTGTTCTTGGGGAAAAGTCACCCTAATCCCATAGGTCAGGGCTTGTCAAGGCGAGCCCCTCGTTCCTGGTCAGGGCAAGCCCCCTACCCAAGTTGGCAACGGATGGAGCTGAGAGCGATGGGGACGAGCGCCTGCTAGAGGGAAAACATCGAGTCGCCGTCAGGAGGAATCGTGCGCGTGGCTCCCAGCGGGATGCTGCGAATATTGTCTTTCTTGCCGATCAAGCCAGGGAAACAGCCTCTTGATCAACTCAACCGCCGCCTTCGGAATCGGTACGTGTCCGTTCTCCCACATGCTTACCGTGGTGCGCGAGACCCCCACAATCTTGGCAAGGATCGCCTGGGAAAGCTTGAGCCGATGCCGGATGGTCACAAGGAGGGCTGGTTCCATGTAACTCTGCCCCTTCGGGCGACCACGACGCCGTGGGCCCGCTGGCGATACCGAGGACTGTCTCAAGGTGGCTTGTTCGTCTGCTTCGTTCATGTGGAGATCTGCTCCCTATAAATACTCCCTATAAAAAGAATAAGGCGCAATCGCGTTCTCCCGCTTGGTGCGAGGAGCGAACCGATTGCGCCTTCAACTTACAGGCCTTTGAGCCTGCCCGCTAAGGCTGGCTGAAGAGCAAAATTTCCTTAATTACACGACCTTGGCGCGATTTTGTCAAGAAAATTTGGCGCGGATTGGTGGGCCGTGCAGGGATCGAACCTGCGGCCCGCTGATTAAGAG
>CAZSUT010000007.1:0-39007 GCA_964610095.1 uncultured Nitrospirales bacterium
TCAAGGGCTGATGGATGTCGTGATAGGCCCCCATGCCAGCCCAGGAAGCCGTTCGAGCTTATTGGCCGCTCATCACCTTGGGTGGCCTGACGGTCTTTGCCCCGCTGATCGAGGGCGGGACGACTCACCTGCCGGTTCTGATCATTCGACTCATACTGCTCGGTGCCGTCATCGTCTGGCTCTTGCGCTCGATGAGAACGGGCTGGATCACCGTCCAGCAGAGCCGCGTCTTCTCCGCCATGTTTGTGTTTATGGGATGGGCGGTCGTTTCCGTTGTCCGCTCCTTCTATGTAGCCCCCAGCCTCCAATGGCTCATCAGCCTCTGCAGTTACGCCGTCTGTCTGTTCGTGGTCGTGCATCTCGTGCAGTCAATCCGGGAGGTGCGTGGCCTCGTTACGATCCTGCTGGGCATGGGGGTGTTCGAGGCTGCGCTCGGTCTCTACCAATTCCTGTGGGGCGGCCAGGCCAGGCCAACAGGGACCTTTTTCAACGCCAATTTCTTTGCGAGCTATGAGATGGCGGTCTTTGCGGTGGCGTTCGGGTTGCTGTGTTATCGCCGCCCGACCGAAGGCCTTCGCTGGAAGACGCCGTTGCTGTGGCTGACCGCCGGCGCGGTTGCGGTTGCGGTCGTCCTGGCACAATCAAGAGGCGCGTTGCTGGCCTTTGTGGTGGCCGTCGCGTGTGTCGGCCTCTATCGTTTCGGTAAGCCGTTTCTGGCCGTGATCATGCTGAGCCTCATTGCAGGGGCGCTCGTTCAGAATCCACTGCAGCAGCGGGTGCTCACGGTCGGGGCCCAGGATCCATACGCCTATACCCGGCTCGCGATCTGGCAGAATTCACTGGGGCGGATCATCGATCATCCCTGGGGAGTCGGTTTGGGTCTCTACAAGTACACGTCATTCCAGTACCGGTTTCCCGTCGAAAGTGCGATCGCCCGTTATGGCAAGCGGGCCGAATCGGCGCATAATGAGTATCTACAGTTAGCCGTGGAGCTGGGAGTGTTGGGGCTGGTGTTTTTTCTGGCAGGAGTAGCGTTGTTGGGATGGGACATTCGCGAGACCCTGCGTCTCCCGTTGGAACCCTGGGAGCGAGGACTGGTCATCGGTTTGTCAGGGGGGATTCTGGGCATTCTTGTGCATGGTGGCGTTGATGCAGTATTTCATGAGCCGGCACTGGTTTTGCTTGCTATACTATTCGCCGGGATGATTCTGGTGGTGAAACGCTTGAGACAACCCGAGGGCCCCTCCGTCTGGACCGTGCTGTTCCCGTACCATCCAGCCCGCGCGGTCTCGATCGGAGCCGTTTCCGTGTTGTGCGCGCTCCTCATCGTTCAGCCGGCGGCCGCGTGGTACGCGTTCGACAAGGGAGCGGGCGAGGCGGCGGTCGGCCGGGAGGACCAGGCCTTCGACTGGTTTCAGCGCGCCACGCTCATTGACCCGGGAACAACCGCCTATCGTGACGCGCTGGCGCTCGCTGAAGTGCGGTTGTTTCAGCAATCCGGCGATCCCCGGTGGTTGCTCCGGGCTGTCGATGAGCTCACGATGTGCTTGCAACTGAACCCGTTGGATGGGCGCTTTGCGCACCGCTTGGGGACGCTCCACGTGTTGCTGGCCGACCGAGTCGAGCCAGGAACGCAGCAAGAGGACTTGTGGCGCCAAGCGGCTGCCTATTTTGAACAGGCGATGCAGTTGGATCCGTACTCGCCGTTCAACTACCATGAACTGGGAAAGCTTCGCTGGGCGCAGGGGCGTGAAGAAGAAGCGCTGGCCTTGTTCAGGCGGGCGATCAGTTACGAGCCCAACTTCCTGCCGGCCCGCGTCCAGTTGGCCGAGCTCTCCCAGCAGATCGGGCAGAGGGGGGTCGCTAAAGCTGAGTATGAGCAGATTGTCAAAGTTAAGGAACGCTACCGGGGGTGGAATCTGACCGCTTTGGAACGCCAGTTCCTGGAGGCGGACACTGAACGGTTGAAGCGTTCATTGTCCATGGTAGCACCATGAGCCGGGCTGCACGGATGTCAGCGCTCGTGGCGACTGGCTCGCTCTTCGTCATGGGACTGCACCTCCTGCAAGTCCGCATTGATGAGCAGCGGGCGGTCACGCCCAAGCTGCAGCGGTTCATGTATCTGCCCCAAGGGGAGTATCTCCGGGTTGCGGCCTTGGGGTATGAGCAGGTGGTGGCCGATCTCCTGTGGATCCAGGCTATTCAGGCGATGGGCGAACGCAAGATCACGGAGGAGGCCGGTCACTGGATCTACCGAGCCTTGGACGTCATCACCACGTTAGACCCCAAGTTTGTGCGCGTCTATGAGGCCGGGGGCATCGCGCTAGTGACGCTGGTGGTCCTGGTTGAGGAGAGCAACCGGATACTGGAGAAAGGGATCCAGTACAATCCCGAAGTCTGGTCGCTTCCCTACTTGCTGGGATTTAACTACTACTTCGAGTTGCACGATGACGCCAAAGCGGCCGACTATATCGCCAGGGCTTCCCGCCTTCCGGGAGCGCCGGAGTATCTCGCGCAACTCGCTGCGCGGCTCTATGTCTCGGCCAGGGAACCGCAAGTCGCTATCGACTTTCTGGCACGGATGTACGAGCAGACCTCGGATGAGAACGTCAAGAGTGTCCTGGCGCAACGGCTGAAGGAGGTGGTGGTGGAGCGGGATCTCCAACTGCTCGAGGGGGCCATCAGCCGATACCGGGAACGACACAGACGGCCACCTGAGCGTTTAGAGGATTTGGTGGGTCCCGGGCTCCTGCGCGCGTTACCCCGCGAGCCGTTCGGCGGCCGCTACCTCTACGATCCGCAGACGCAGACCGTGCGCAGCAGTGAGATGAAGGAACGGTTGAAAGTGTACGAAAAGAGGAGACCGCGATGAAGCCGCTTCGCATTGCGGGACTGACCAAGGAGTTTCGTCTCGGGCTCGGGCGCCAGCGCGTCGTGGCGTTGGATCGCTTGGACCTGGAAGTCGAGCAGGGAGAGATCTTCGGCTTCCTCGGACACAATGGGGCCGGCAAGACCACCACGATCAAGCTGCTGCTGGGCCTCCTCTTTCCCACAGCCGGGAGGGCCTGGATCTTGGAACGGCCGATCGAGGAAGTGGCCGTCAAGCAACACGTCGGTTTTCTCCCGGAATCGCCTTATTTCTACGAATACCTGACGGCCGAGGAGTTTCTGACGTTCTATGGCCAGCTCTTCGGGCTGGGTGGTCAGGCGCTGGGGAAGAAGATCGACGAACTACTGGCGATGGTCAGCCTAGCCGATGCCCGGCATCTCCCGCTGAGAAAGTTCTCGAAAGGCATGCTGCAACGGATCGGCCTGGCCCAGGCCATGATCAACGACCCGCAAGTCGTCATCTTGGACGAGCCGATGTCAGGACTGGATCCGATCGGACGGCGTGACGTCCGGGACATCATCCTCCGCCTCAAGGACCATGGGAAGACGATTTTTTTCAGCACGCACATCCTGCCTGATGTGGAGATGATCTGCGATCGGGTCGGAATTCTGGTGAAGGGCCAGCTCCGGGCCGTGGGGGTCGTCCATGAGTTGGTGGGCGTCTCAGCTGTGACGTCGGTTGAGATCCTTGTGGAACGACTGGCGGAAGCCGGCGTCCGGGAGGCTGAGCGGTTGGGAGGGACGATCGTCCGGCGGGGCGATCAGGTATTGATCAAGCTGGACGATGAACACAGGGTGGACCACGTCCTCGACATCATCCGTCGACACGCCGGGCGGCTAGTCTCCCTCGTTCCGCACAAGCGCTCGTTGGAAGATCTCTTCCTCAAGGAAACGGTGGAGGTCGGCCGCACATGAACCGGATCATCGTGATCGCCCTGAACACGTTTCGTGAGACGCTGCGAGACAAGATCCTTTACAATCTCGTGTTCTTCGGCCTGCTCCTGATCGGCAGCTCGATCCTTCTCAGCACGCTTACCATGGGCGAGCAGGTCAAGATCATTCAAGACATCGGGTTAGCGAGCATCAATCTCTTCGGGGTCATCATCGCGATCTTCGTCGGGATCGGCTTGGTCAGCAAGGAGATCGAGAAGCGGACGATCTTCACGATCATCGCGAAACCGGTCCCCCGGTACCTGTTTCTGCTCGGGAAGTACTCAGGACTGGCCCTTACGCTGTTGGTGAACGTCGGCATCATGGCGGCGGGGTTCTTTCTGACCATCCTCGTCAGCAAGGCAGGGCTGCACCTCGCGTTGCTGAAGGCGATCGGTCTGATCTTCATGGAGCTCCTGGTGATCACGGCGGTGGCAGTGATGTTCTCCACGTTCTCTACGACGACCTTGAGCGCGACCTTCACGCTGGCCATCTATGTGATCGGCCATTTGACGGACGATCTGAAAGTGCTGGGGGCCAAGCTGGGCGAGAGCCTGACCAAGACGGTCCTGGACGGGCTCTACTATTTGCTTCCGAACCTCGATTACTTCAACGTCAAGGGGCAGGCAGTGCATGGACTACCCATCGAACCGTCCTACCTCGTTTCCGCGGTAGCGTACGGCGTGACCTATACGGCGATCCTGTTGATCCTGGCCTGCCTGATCTTCCAGCGCAGGGATTTCAAGTGAGGGCACTACCATGACGACACCAAAGCCTGAACCGCTTCGCGTCGCGGTCGTGGGGGCGGGAGAATGGGGCAAGAACCACGTGCGGATGTTCGCCCAGCTCAAGGGAGCGCGGTTGGTCACGGTGTGCGACCTGGATGAGCCCCGGCTGGCCGACGTCCGGGCCTCCTATCACGACGTCCGCGTGACGACCCGCTACGAGGATGTGGTGCGGGACCCTGCCGTGGAGGGGGTGGTCATCGCCTCCTTCGCCGCGCAACACTACGGCCAGACGAGACGGGCCCTCGAAGCCGGCAAGCATGTCCTGGTCGAGAAGCCCATGACGCTCGCGCCCGGTGAGGCTGAGGCGTTGGTCCGTGTCGCCCGGCAGAGTGGTCGGTGTCTCATGGTGGGCCACCTCCTCCTGTATCACCCCGCGGTCGTCAAGATGAAACACCTGGTGACGTCCGGGGACGTCGGCGAGCCGTTTTACCTCTATAGCCAGCGCCTGAACCTTGGCCGGGTGCGTAACGATGAGAACGCGCTCTGGAGCTTCGGGCCGCATGATGTGGCTGTGGCGGTGCACCTGTTTGACGCCGAACCGGAGGTAGTCACGGCGAAGGGCGAGGCATATCTGCAGCCGGGGATTGTGGATGTGGTCTTTGTCACGCTGCACTTTCCGCAACGGAAGATGGCGCACATCCACCTGAGCTGGCTGGACCCCCACAAGACCCGGCGCACGACACTGGTCGGCAGCCGGCGAATGGTCGTCTTCGACGATATGGAGCCCAACGACAAAATCCGGATCTATGACAAGGGGG
Source organism: uncultured Nitrospirales bacterium (assembly GCA_964610095.1). Taxonomy (GTDB): domain Bacteria; phylum Nitrospirota; class Nitrospiria; order Nitrospirales; family NS-4; genus NS-12. The sequence goes on from CAZSUT010000007.1 coordinate 5,366, forward strand.
TGGATATCCGGCCCCAGGCCGTGTCGTACGAAGACTACCTGCACGTGCGCTTCGGAGACATCCTGATCCCCCACGTCGGCACGGCGGAGCCGCTACGCCTCGAGTGCCAGCATTTCCTGGACTGCGTGCGGACCGGGACGACCCCGCTCAGCGACTGCGCGCACGGGCTCCAGGTCGTCCGGATCCTGGCGGCCGCGCAGAAGTCACTGGAGCTGGACGGCGCGCCGGTTCCGGTGAAGGGATGACTATGGACGGATCTTTCTGGGCTCACGAGACGGCCTGTGTGGACGATCCGGGCGCGATCGGAGAGGGAACGCGCGTCTGGCATTTCTCGCATATCGCGAAAGGGGCGTCGGTAGGCCCGCGCTGTTCCATCGGCCAGAACGTCTATATCGCTCACGGCGCCGTCGTGGGCGCGAGCGTCAAAATCCAGAACAACGTCTCGATCTACGACGGCGTGACGTTGGAAGACGGCGTGTTCTGCGGGCCATCAGTGGTGTTCACGAATGTGATCAATCCGCGCAGTCATATCTCCCGGAAGCATGAGTACCGTCCGACGCTGGTCCGGCACGGCGCCACCTTGGGAGCGAACGCAACCATTCTCTGTGGGCTCACCATCGGTCGTTTTGCCTTTGTGGGAGCGGGAGCCGTCGTGACCCGGGATGTTCCGGATTTCGCGCTGGTCACCAGCAATCCGGGCCGGCAGCAGGGATGGATGTGCCGGTGCGGCATCAAATTGAAACTCCCGGTCAAGGGCGGGCGAACGCGCGTGTCCTGCCAGGTCTGTGGTGCCGGTTACCGGCGCTCTCGCGCCGCGCTGATCGAGGCGGAGGGCGCATGAAGCTCCTGACGATCGTCGGCGCGCGTCCTCAGTTCATCAAGGCCGCGGTGGTCTCGCGGGCCATCCCGGTCTTCAACGCAAGCCGTCACCGCGACCACCGGATCCAGGAAGTGATGGTCCACACCGGCCAGCACTATGATGACAACATGTCTGCGGTCTTCTTTCAGGAACTGAACATTCCGGAGCCGACGCACCACTTGGGCGTGGGGTCCGGCCCCCAAGGACAGCAAACCGCCCGGATGCTGGAGCGGCTCGAACCAGTGATGGAGCGCGAGCGGCCGGACTTCGTGCTCGTGTACGGCGACACGAATTCCACGCTGGCCGGGAGCCTAGCGGCCAGCAAGCTGCGGATCCCCGTGGCTCACGTCGAGGCCGGGCTGCGCAGCTACAATCGCGCGATGCCGGAAGAGATCAATCGCGTGGTCACGGACCACCTCTCTGCGCTGCTGTTCTGCCCCACAGACCGCGCAGTGAAGAACCTGAGTTGCGAGGGCATCGTGACCGGGGTCCACCGGGTGGGGGACGTGATGTATGATTCGCTGCTGTACAACCTAGCCCGGGCCGACCGGCGCGCCAGCGTGCTGGCTGAACTGGGCCTGCAGCCGGGACAGTACGGCTTGGCCACGATCCATCGCGCCGAGTCGACCGATCGTCCCGAGACCATCACGGGCATCCTGTCGGCCCTCGGGCGACTCGGCCTGCCCGTCGTGGTGCCGCTCCATCCGCGCACGCGGGCGGTGCTGGACGCGGCAGGGGTCAGGCACGTCTCCGGGCCGGTCCGCCTGATTGCGCCGGTCTCCTATCATGAGATGCTCATCCTCGAGCGGCACGCCCGGCTGATCCTGACCGACTCCGGAGGAGTCCAGAAGGAAGCGTTCCTGTTGGGGGTTCCCTGCGTCACCCTGCGGAACGAGACCGAGTGGGTGGAAACGGTGGAGGCGGGGTGGAACCGAGTGGCCGGAACGGCCCCCAATGCTGTTGAGGCGGCGGCGCGTGTGGCCCTCGAAGAGGTCCGTCCCGAACGGGGACAGCCTTATGGCAACGGCCATGCCGCGGAAGCGATCCTCGGAATCGTCGCCGACTATTGCCGGGAGAAGCGGTCATGAACTGCTTTCGCATGCTTTTCCGGCACCGGCACTTGGTCTGGAGACTCACAATGCTGGATTTCCAGGTCCGATACGCGGGCTCGCGGCTCGGTTTACTGTGGACGCTCTTGTCGCCGGTGTTGGTCCTGGGCGCGTATTTGCTTTTATTCGGGAAGATTCTGGGCGTGAGGCCAGATCCTGCCCTGTCCGGCTTGGACTATGCCCTGCTAATGGCCTGTGGTCTCCTGCCTTGGCTTGGATTTTCAGAAGGGGTCATGCGAGGCACCGGATCGGTGCTTGCTCAGCGCAATCTCATGAAGAGCACGGTGTTCCCGATGGAGCTGATCCCGGTCACGGCAGTCTGCGCGGGCCTGGTGATACAAATGTGTGGGATTGTGGTGCTGCTGCTCGTGCTCGGTTTCCGAGGAGTCTTGGGCCCCACTCTGTTACTCCTTCCGTTGCTCGTGATTCTCCAAGCGCTATTCACGATCGGGGTCGTCTGGTTCCTGTCGTGCGTCAATATCGTCTACCGCGATACCTCCCAGGTGATCGGGCTCCTGATGGTGCTGCTGATGTTTCTTTCCCCCATCGCCTACACCCAGGCGATGGTGCCGGCGGGCTTCGAACTGTTGGTCACCCTCAATCCGCTGTCCTATCTGATTGAAGGGTATCGCGGAGCGTTGATGTTCAACCGGTTGCCGAGTGTTGCGGGACTGCTCACGTTTGCCAGCCTGGCATTCGTGACGTTGTTGACCGGTTACCGGCACTTCATGCGCCTCCGTCGCGAGTTGCCGGATTTTGTGTGAAGGACAGCATGGATAATACGACGATTTCAGTCCGTGACCTCTCCAAGATGTACAAGCTGTACCGGAGTCGACCCTTCCGGCTGCTGGACTTTCTGGGGCTTCGGCTCGGCAAGGCCGATCGGTACTTCGAAGAGTTTTGGGCGCTGCAGGATGTTTCATTCGACATCGCCCGAGGGAGCACCGTGGGCATCATTGGCCGCAATGGCGCGGGGAAGAGCACGCTACTCAAAGTGCTCTCGGGGGTAAGCGCGCCCACACGCGGCGAGGTGACGTTGAACGGCCGGACTTCTGCGCTGCTGGAACTGGGCACGGGATTCCATCCGGATCTGACCGGGCACGAGAACATCTACGCCAGTGGGCTGTACCTGGGACTCGATCGCACGGCGGTCGAGGCGCTGTACGACCAGATTGTGGACTTCGCGGAACTGGGACCGTTTTTGCATCAGCCGGTGCGGACCTACTCGACCGGGATGCACATGCGTCTGGCCTTCGCGGTGGCCACCAGCGTGCCAGCGGACATCCAAGTGATCGACGAGGTACTGGGTGTGGGCGATGCCTATTTCTTCGGCAAGTGCCTCCAACGTTTTCGCCGGTTTCAGGAAGAAGGACGGACCACCGTGCTGGTCTCGCACGATCAGGCGATGGTGCTGCGGGTCTGTACGCGTTGTCTCTGGATCGAGCGCGGCGCGATTGTCGCGGACGGCACCCCGCTGGAAGTGATTGCGGCATACAACCAGTCTATCTACGAAGAGCGGGATCGCCAGGCCGAAGCCATCCTGACCGTCACAGGGGCCGACCTGCGTCTGACTCAGAAGCTCAGGACGGAGAAACAGATATGCATTGAAGGAGTTGAATTCTTGGCCGATGGAGGCAAGCCGGCTCGAGTGTTCTCGATCGGCGAGATGGTGACCGTCCAGGTCCGGTACAAATCCTTTGTGACCCTTCGTAATCCAGTCGTGGCGGTGGTCATCTATCGAGTTGATGGCGTAACCGTATGCAACGCCGTCTCGTCGATGGATGGAGCCAAGCTTGACCTGCATGAGGGTGAGGGAGCCATTGAACTCGTCTTCGACCGTCTTTTGCTTGGACCGGGAGAATACACGGTGGCGGTGGGTGTCTATCCATCGCTGGACATTGGTGATTCCGCGAGCATGCAGCACGCCGTGATCTCGCACAGACCCAACACCTTCCAGGTGCGCCCGCCGGCTGGTGTGGCGCTGGATCTTGGTGTCGTCCGTCATCCCGTGCGCTGGCGGATTGCCGGCCGCTTGACCGAAGCGGTGGTGCCGGCCGGTTCTGAGGGAAAGGCGCCATGAACCGGGAGCGCACAACCCCAACCCTGTCCGGACCGGACTCCGAGAACACGCTTCGCGAGCGGTTTCGTCAGTGCTACGAGCGGATTGCGGATGATGACCTCGTTACACCCCTGGAGGTCAACAAGCACATTCGGAACATCCCGCTTCTCAGGATGATCGGCGATGTGCGCGGCCAGAAGGTGCTGGATGTAGGATCCAGTCAAGGGCTGCTCTTGGACGAATTGAAGACGGCATCGCTCACCGTCTGCGTGGACATCGCTCGTGCGTACTTGCGGGTAGCTCGCGAACATGGCCACCAGGCTGTCACAGCGGATGGCGAGGCCCTCCCATTTCGTTCCCGTTGCTTCGACGTGGTGATCTGCTCAGGCGTCTTGGAGCATGTCCTGGAGCCCGAGACGGTGGTTCGTCAGATCGAGCGGGTCCTCGCGCCACACGGAAAGTTCATCGTTCTGGTGCCATGGGAGGAGGATTTGCAGAAGTACGCTGCCATTGCAGGGGGCTATGAGTTCACCCATCTGAGGTCGTTCAACGACGAGATCGTCCTGGCACTGTTCAAGCGATTCCGGGTGGTGCGGCGGCGCGGAGTCGAGCCTAAGGTGGAGAGACCCCCCAACCTCAAGTTACTGGACGCCCTTCCTCGGTTCGTGACGAGTCTATTCCGGATTGCCGGGATCGAAAGTCTGGAGGAGTGGTTAGGCCGGCATATCCCGTGGCGAATTCGGAACCGATACTGGAAATGGTACTGGCGGCAGCTGGAGCAGTTCCCCAAATGGGACCGGCTCTGGCTGTGGTTCTATCCCCCCTACCACATGGTGTTCGTCCTGGAGCTGAAGGAAGGACAGATTTTGTCGGGGGAACGGACATGAGAGCGCAAACAGTCCGCCAACCAGGTGTCGTGATGTTCGTGATGAACGATCTGCTCAACGACCCGCGCGTGCAGCGCGAAGCGCGCTCGGCCGTGCGAGCGGGTTTTAGCGTCACCGTGGTCGCCATGCAGAGCGACCGATGCCGCGTGCGGCGAGAGACGGTAGACGACTATGAGGTCGTGCGGGTGCGGTATCCCAGGTCCGTCTTTCGGTTTCTCGTGTTCCGTTTCCTATGGCTCTACCGGCTTATGGTCCTGGTAGCGAGTGAAGGGTTAAAGTTAGCGGTTGGGCTTCCGCCTGGACCGGAAGCGCCAGGAAAAGCAGCCGGACCTGCGAGCCGTCTGCGTCGGTTCAAGTGGGCGCTCATGTGGGGACTGGGGATCCTACTTTTTCCGCTCAGGGTCTTCCGTCCCTTGCTGATACCGCTGGCTCGAAGGGCACAGGCGACGGCGCCGCTACGCGAAGAGCGTTGGAAGAGAGTACTGCAATTCGTCTGGGAAATAGGATTCGCCCGCGACACCTTATGGATTTCTCTGGCCATGCTGTGGGCGGCACGGTCCGCGCGAGCTACGGTGTTTCATGGGAACGACCTGCCCACACTCCCTGTGACGAGTTGGGCGGCACGTCTTGCGGGAGGCAAGGCCTTGTACGATTCGCATGAGCTCTGGATCGGGATGAATCCGGCCTGGACCCCGTTTTGCAATGGCTTCTTCCGGTGGATCGAGAGCCGTTATATCCGAAAGATGGGCGCCGTGGTCACGGTCAACGACCTGATTGCGGAAGAACTCCGGCGACAGTACCAGATTCCGCTGCCGACCGTGGTGATGAACTGCCCCGAGCCAGTCGTCCCGCGCGTGGTGGACCCGTCTTACTCAATCCGCGCCAAGCTGGGGCTGTCTCCAGAGACGCCGATTATTCTCTACCAAGGGCGCTACGAGCCTGGCCGTGGCCTGGAGGAATTGATCGAGAGCGGCCGGTATCTGTCGAGAGGCGTCATTGTCCTCAGGGGGTACGGCTCAAATGAGGCAGACCTTCGTCAACGCGTGGATGGTCTCGGAGTACCGGGGCGCGTGTTCATGGTGGACCCGGTGCCGATGGCCGACCTCGTGGCCACCGCCTCGGAAGCGGACGTGGGGGTTGTACCTTACACGGCCTATTCTCCTGGCTATTATTTCGCCTCACCCAACAAGTTGTTCGAGTACATGTTCGCTGGCCTGGCGATCGCCGTGAGCAATCTGCCGGTTTTGGAGAAGATCGTGAGGGACCATGACCTGGGTGTCGTCTTTGATCCTTCCGATCCCAAGCATATCGCGGAGCAATTGAACGCCCTCGTGGGCAATCCCGCCCGACTCCGCGCCTGCCGGGAGAACGCGACTTGTGTGGCCCGCAATCGCTATAACTGGGATCATGAAGGCGGCAAGCTGATCGGTCTTTACAAGGCCTTGGCCGCGGTGAACGCCCATGTGGGTACGACCCATGGAGCCTAGCGTCATTGATAAGCGGAACGCCGAGTTCTGGAATGAACTGTGCGGGACTAGCATGGCCCGCGCGCTCGGGATTACGGAGCCTTCGCTCGAGAACCTGCGCCGCTTCGACGACGCATACCTGTGTTTCTACCCCTATCTGGGGAAGTACGTGTACCCCGAAGGCTTGAAAGGCAAACTGGTACTGGAGATCGGGTTGGGTTACGGTACGCTCGGCCAGGTGCTCGCGTTGCAGGGGTGCCGGTACCACGGGCTGGACGTCGCCGTGAATCCCGTCACTATGATGCGCTACCGCTTTTCGCTCCTGGGGCTGGAAGGTAGTCAGCGAGTCCAGGTCGGGTCGGCCCTGGACATACCATACAGGGAGGCCACCTTCGATTATGTCTATTCGATCGGCTGCCTCCATCACACGGGCGATCTCGGGAGGGGGGTCGAGGAAGTGCACCGGGTGCTCAAGAACGGCGGGAAGGCCATCATCATGCTGTACCATCGCCATTCCTTCCGCCGGCTGGTTCACTTGCCGCTGCTGCGCCTGCGCAACCTGATCCGAGAGCGCTTCCGGTCACACGATGGCGCGTCGGACCGTTCGCGGTGGGTGCGGGCCTTTTACGACAAGAATGTGAAGGGCGAAGAGGCGCCACATATTGATTACGTCTCGCGGGCGGAGGTCCGGCGGCTGTTCAAGGCTTATCGAACGGTGCGCATCGAGAGCCAGAACTACGATCCGATCGTGTACAAAGGCGAGGTGCTCGTTGCCCGCGAGCGCTTTCTGAACAATCTGGGCCGCGTCATGGGCGTTGATTTGTATATTAACGCGACCAAGTAACGAGGTGCTTGGAAGGAGACAGCCATGTTGACATTGCTGACTCGAAAGATGCGGAGGCTCACAGGCCGCCTGCAGAGCAAACTGGACGGCGCGGTCCAGCGGTATAAGCAGGCCCGGACCGTCCGACGGACCGTGGCCCCGTATCCCTCCACGATCTACCTGGCTGTGAACACGCGCTGCGGGTTTGCCTGCAAGATGTGCGACGTGGGCACGAATCAGTACGACACCCAGTTCTACAAGATCATGAGCCTGTCCAAGGACAAACCGCGCGAACGGCTGGCCATAGATCGACTGAAGATGCTGGTGGACGAGGTGAAAGACTTCAAGCCGATGATCGCGGCGACCTCTACCGAGCCGTTGCTCTACAAGGACATCATTCCCCTGTGCGACTACGTGGTGGGCTACGGTCTGCAGATGCTGGTGACTACGGCGGGCCTGCAACTGGAGAAGTATGCCGAGGAGCTGGTCCGGGTGGGCGTCCAGCATCTCTGGGTCTCGATCGACGGTCCCCCCGAGATTCACAACGACATCCGCGGGGTCAAGGACTCCTTCCAGAAATCCGTCGCCGGCATCCGGGCCGTGGACGACTGGAAGCAGCGCCTCGGGCGCGACTATCCCAAGATTGGTATCAACTACGCTCTGTCGAACTACAACTATCACTGCCTGGAGCCCTTCATGGCCGCCGTGCACCCCTTGCCGGTGGGCCAGATCACCTTCTCCCACATGAACTACGTGACGGCCGGGACGGCGGAGACCCACAACGCCCGCTTTGGGCATCTCTATCCGGCAACGGTCAGTAGCGTGTCGAGCGCCGATCCGACCAAGGTGGACGTGGCCGTACTGTGGGACCAGATCAATCTAGTGAAGACGCGCTATCCGGGTCGCGTCGCCTTCGGTCCAGATCTGGATAGAAAGGGATTGGAAGACTTCTATTTTCACCCCGAGGTATTCGTGCGAGGTGATCGCTGTTACGTGCCGTGGCGGGCCGCCGAGATCATCGCGAACGGGGACTGCGTCGTGATGACGCGGTGCTTCCAAGTCAGCTTCGGGAACATCTACGAACAGAGCTTCAAGGAGATTTGGAACGGCCCGCGCTACCAGGAGTTCCGGAAGAACCTCATCACCCACGGATCGTATCCGGCCTGCTCCCGGTGCTGCGGAATTCTGTGAGATGCGACTGCTCGCCCGCGTGACGCGCGCGATCGCGGCCCGGTTGGGGCCGGGGACGCAGGCCCAGGAGAAGACCCGCGAGGAGCTCCGGGCGCTCGCGGACATGTCCGACGAGGCTGTGCTGGCCTGTTTCACGCCGGAGACCTCCGGGAGGGACGCCGCCGCGCTACTGGCCTATTACCGCGCACGCCGCCTGCCGTCGCCGCCCTTTCGACCGAGTGACCGTAAGGAGTTGGCGCGCCTGGTCGCGGAATGTTTTCCCGAGTCCTACAAGGAGACCCTGCGTCGGGCTGACCTGGCCTGCCGGCACGTCGTGGAGGTGCTCGGCAGCGGGCCCACCGACCTCGGCGATCCAATCAACTGGTGGACGGACTTCAAGGGAGGGACCTGGGCGCAGGACGATTATCAGAAGCTCAACGCCACTCTCTATGCGAACGACTTCCAGAACGAGCACTACATCGGCGACATCAAGCTGCCGTGGGAGCTGAACAAGCACGCGCACTTCCTCGAGCTTGCCAAGGCGTACTGGCTCACCGGTGACGAGCGCTATGCCGAAGCCCTGCTCGCGCAGATGGACGACTGGATCACCCGGAACCCGTTCCTCTATGGCATTGTCTGGACCCAGAATCTGATCGTGGCCCAGCGGGCGATCGCGTGGGCGCTGGCGATCCAGGCGGTCTGGGAGAGCCCCGCGCTCACGCCGGCCCGGCTGCTCCGTATCCTGCGCTCGCTGTACCAGCACGCCCGTTACATCCCGGCCCATTTCGAGTTCGCCGAACGGGCCTCCAATCACCTCTTTGGGAACGCCGCCGGACTGGCGGCCCTCGCGCTCGTCTTTTCCGAGTTCCGCGACGCGGCAACGTGGCGCGCGACGGCGCTCCGGGTCATCGAATCCGAGCTGGCGAAGCAAGTCTATCCGGACGGTGTGCAGTACGAGCAGTCCGTCAACTACCACCGGTACGTTGTGGAGTTCTGCCTGCTGCCGTGGCTCCTTGCCTGGCCGCAGCCCTCGCCGTACTCCGCCGCGGCGCAAGCGGCGCTCCGGCGCATGGTGACGTTCCTCCTGCACATGACCCAGCCGAACGGCCAGGTCCAGCCGATCAGCGATGCCGACGGGGCGCGGGTGTGGCAGTTCAATGACCGGTCGATCAACGATCATCGCGGCGTGCTGAATCTGGGCGCGGTCCTGTTCAAAGACGGAGCCCTCAGGTTCGGCATGGATGGAAACAGGGAAGACGTGCTCTGGTGGCTGGGACTGGAAGGCCATCGCGCGTGGGAGGCGCTGCCGGCCGAGGAACCGCCGCGCTCGGTCGCGTTCTCGGACGGCGGATACTTTGTCCTGAGGGAGACGTGGCGACCCGAGGCGCTGTGGGTCTTCTTCGACTGCGGGCACGTGGGGATGGGCGATTGGCCCGACGAGGTCTCAGTGGGGACCCACGGCCATAGCGACCTCCTTACGTTCGGTCTTGCCGCCGCCGGCGAGACGTTCCTCACGGATATCGGCTCTTACACTTATACGGGCTCCCGGCCCTGGCACGACTACTTTCGTAGCGCACGGGGGCACAATGTCCTGCTGGTGGACGGGCAGGACCAGAGCGTGCTGACCACGACTTGGGCGATGCGCGAGCGCGCGCGGCCGCGTGAGGTCGCGTGGCGGTTCTCGCCGAACGCGGATTTCGTGACGGGTGCCCACGACGGCTACCGGCGCCTGAGCCCTCCCGTGTTCCACCGGCGGAGCCTCCTGTTGCTACGCGCCGAACGGCGCGTGATCATCCGAGACGATCTGGAGGGAGATGGTGGCCATGCGGTCGAGGCGCTCTTCCATGCGATGCCCGCCGTGCGGGTCCTCCAGGCCGGACGGCCCGACTCCTGGAAGCTGATCGGCCAGCGGGCCATCGTCAACATGACGTTTCTGGCAGAAAGTCTTCGGCAGGGCCAACTGCTCTCGCTCTCCGCTCGCGTGGCGAGCGGGGAGACGAATCCGATCGACGGGTGGTACGCGGACGATTACGGGCTGAAGGAGCCGGCTCCGGTCCTGCACGTTTCGTTCCGGGGAACGTGCCCCCTCCGTCTCTATACCGTGCTGCACCTCGATGCGCCGGGACGTGCCGATGCGCCCGGTGCCTGGTCCACGTTCCGTGGCGCGGACGAGGCGTGGAACACGGTCGTGAAGGGACTCGACCTCTCCCGGCCTGCGCGCACGATCGTCATGCTGGTGACGAACGAGGGATTGACTGACCCGAGGGTCCTTCGGTCAGCGCAGGCCGCCCAACGCGCCGGGTTTGAGGTCCGCCTGGTATGCCGGGTGCTGGCCAAGGAGAAAGAAGAAATCGTCCCGCCGGGCGTCCGCGTGCATCGGCTGCCACCTCTGTGGGGCAGGAAACTGCTGCAACGGCTCCTTTCACGGCCACAGGACGAGCCTGACGTGGCGAGAACCCCGGACCGGCCGGCTCCGCCGGAGACCATCGCGCCGCGCGGGACGAACGACGGGCAGGGCGGCTTCTGGTTGAAGCCGTGGGAACTCTGGATCCTCGGCGGGATCACCTGGTTTAATTTGCAGACCGTCCGTCAACTGTGGCGCGTGCCTGCAGCGCTCTACCACGCCAACGATCTGGACACGCTGCCGGCGGGCGTGATGCTCTCCCGATGGAGGCGGGTAGCGCTGCTCTACGACGCGCATGAGCTGTTCGCCGTGCAGTTCCCCGGGTCCTCCCGACAATTCCGCGCGATTCTCTTTGCCCTGGAACGCTGGCTCATCCGGTTTGCGCACAAGGTCGTGACGGTCAACGACTCGATCGCCGCAACCCTGGCCGACTGGCACCAGGTGCCCCTGCCGACCGTGGTGATGAACTGCCCGTTTGCCATTGGGGCCGTGCGCACGGAGCCGAACGGTTTCGGAGAGGCCCGCACGGGCAAGGCTCGCGTCATCTTCCAAGGGGTGTACGTGCGCGATCGCGGGCTCGAGGAGCTGATTCTGAGCGCCGCGTGGTTCGACTCGGCCGAGCTCTACCTTCGCGGGTACGGGCCACTCGAACCGGCGCTCCGCGCCCTCGTGCGGGCGAAAGGGCTGGAAGGTCGCGTGCATTTCCTGCCGCCGGCCCATCCCGCTTGCCTGGTGGAGGGCCTGGCCGGATTCGACGTCGGAGTCGTACCCTACCGGCCGACGACGTTGAACAACCGGCTCTGTCTGCCCAACAAGGTCTTCGAGTACCTACAGGCTGGGCTCGCGCTGGCCGTGAGCGCGCTCCCGGAATTGCAACGGCTGGTGACCACAACGAAGGCCGGGGAAGTGTTCGATCCTGACTCCCCCCGCGACATCGCGCGGGCGATCAACGCGCTGACGTGCGATGCCAGACGACTCCAAACGCTCAAAGTCCAGGCGCTCGCCGTCGCGCAGCGCTTCACCTGGGAGTCGCAAGGAGAACCGCGTCTGATGGCCTGCTACCAGGAGCTGGCTGGGTCCTCTTCTGGCAGCCGGGAGGGCGATCGCTGATGTGCGCCATTGCCGGGCTCTATCAGGTCTCCGGTCGGGCCGTGGAGCCTGCCTTGCTGGAACGCATGGTGCGCCTCCAGGCGCACCGCGGGCCAGACGGGGAGGGCTACGTGTTGCTGGATGCGCGGGGACTGGAGAAGCCGGTCGCGCTGAAGGACAGGTTGACGGACGCCCTCGGATTCAACCCGCACCGGCATACGATCGGCTTGGGACATCGGCGGCTGGCGATCGTGGAGCTCTCGCCTCTCGGCCATCAGCCGATGGCGACGGAAGACGGTCGCTGCTGGGTCACCTATAACGGGGAGATATACAATCATGTCGAGCTCCGTGAGGAGCTGCGCGGAAAGGGGCACCGGTTCCGCTCGTTGTCAGACACTGAGGTCCTGCTCGCCGCCTACCGGGAGTGGGACGAGGCCTGCGTCACGCGCTTCAACGGGATGTTCGCGTTTGCCATTTGGGACGGGGACCGCCGCCGACTCTTCTGCGCGCGGGACCGCCTGGGGGTGAAACCGTTCTACTATTCCTGGGACGGCGCACGATTCGCCTTCGCCTCCGAGATCAAGGGCCTGCTGGCGGCCGGCCTCCGGCCTTCGCCGAACCAGCGCGCCGTCTTTGAGTACCTCGACGGAGCCTTTCTGGATCATTCCGCGGGTACCTTCTTCGAGGGCATCCGGCAGCTCCCGCCCGCGCATACCTTGACGGTGGATACGCAGGTCACGGTGCAGCGGTATTGGGATCTTCCCCCGTGTGGCGAGGCCGGCCTCTCGATGCGGGACGCGGCCGAGCGCTTCCAGCACCTCTTCCGCGACGCGGTCCGGCTGCGCCTCCGGAGCGATGTGCCCATCGGCACCTGCTTGAGCGGGGGGCTGGACTCGTCGTCCATCGTCTGCGTGGCGAACGACTTGATGTTTGTGGAGCATGCGGTCCCGCGCGAGCTCATCGGGGAGCGGCAGAAGACCTTCTCGTCCTGTTTTGAAGACCCGGCCTACGACGAGCGGCGATTCATCCGCCTGGTGCTCGAGCGGACCGGCGCCGAAGCCCACTACACCTTCCCGGACCCGAAGGAACTGGCCGAGTCGGTGTCGCAACTGGTGTGGCAGCAGGACGAACCCTTTGGCTCGACGAGCATCTTCGCGCAGTGGAATGTGATGCGCCTGGCCGCGCAACACGGCGTCAAGGTGTTGCTGGACGGGCAGGGCGCGGACGAGCTCTTGGCCGGGTACCACGGCTTCTTCGGCGCGTTCTTCGCCGACCTGGCGGCCAGGAGACGGTGGCTCGGCTTGCTGCGAGAGTTGGCGGCCTACCGCCGCCTGCACGGGCCGATCCCCCAATACGTCTTCGCGAACCTGGCGCGGGCGTTCCTCCCGTCGCCGCTTGTCCGCTTCGTCCGCAGCCGCATGACCGGCAGCGTGGACTGGATCGCCCCGGAGTTCCGGCGCCAGTGGGGTACGACTCCGGCCGCGCCCTCGACCGCGGACTCTCATCTCCATCGCATGCAGCACCAATTGCTTACCTGGAACGGCCTGCGAGCGCTGTTGCACTATGAAGACCGGAACTCGATGGCCTTCGGGATCGAGACGCGTCTCCCGTTCCTGGACTACCGGCTGGTCGAGTTCCTGTACGGGCTGGCACCGCAGCTGAAGATCCGGAACGGCTGGACCAAAGCGGTCCTCAGAGAGGCGCTGGACGGGGTCCTCCCGAGCGAAGTGTGCTGGCGCGCGGACAAGATGGGATTCGTGACGCCGGAGGACATCTGGTTCCGGACGTCTCTCCGCGAGATGACGCGGGACATCCTGTCGGATTCGCGGACCCGCGCCCGGGGCTACCTCAATGTGGAGGCCGCGCTGAAAGAGTTCGAGGCCCATCAGGCTGGTCGGAAGAACATCAGCTTCACCATCTGGCGATGGCTCAATCTGGAACTCTGGTGCCGAACCTTTGTGGATCACCCCTCATGCGCCGCGTCTTCGTCCTGATCAACAACACGGGCATCGGCGGCTCGGAGCGGCGGTTGGGCCGGCTCTTCGCCCGCATGGTGGATGCTGATCCGGAGGCCGTGCTGATCATCAACGCCGGGCTCTGGGAGAAGCTGGCGGCGGCCGGCGTCGTGACGGATCGGGAGCGACGGGTATGGCGGCTGCCCGAACCGTGGGGGAGGCTGGCGGACGGGCTGGGGCTGCGGCGGGGCGCGCTCTCGTTCGGACTGCGCAAGGTGGACTTCGTCCTCTTCAGCCTGGTGCTCCTGGTGCGCTACGGAGTGGCCGCACGGTGTCTCTTCCACCTTGTCCTGGGAGGCGCCTACGTCGCGCTGCCGCTGATGCTGCTGCGTCCGGACCATCGCGTCGTCATCTCCGTGACAAACCGGAGCCTGGCCGAACTGGTCGGGGTCTCCTGGGCGCTGCCGCTCTATCGGGTCGCACTTCTGAAGTGCGCGTGCGTGGACGCCTTGACCGAGGGGGTCCGCATGGACCTGCTCCAGCGCGGCATCGCCGGGGAAAAGATAGCCGTCCCGTCCGGAAGCGCGATCGACGTAGAGCAGTATCAACCCTCGCCGAGCAAGGAACCCTGGGTGGTCTTCGTCGGGCGTCTCATCGAGGCCAAGAACCCGGTGCTCTTCCTCGAAGCCGTGCCAGCCATCCTCCGAGCGGTCCCGCCCGCGCGGTTCTTCTTGTTTGGGGACGGTCCGCTCCGCCCGCAGGTCGAGCAGGCCCTGGACCGTCTGTGCCTCCGCGGGTTCGTCGAGCTGGGATTCCGCGCGACCCTGGCGCCCCTGCTCGGCAAGGCGCGCGTGTTCGTGTCGCTGCAGCGGCAGGACAACTATCCTTCCCAGAGTTTGCTGGAAGCGATGGCGTGCGGCGCGGTGCCGGTCGCGACGGATGTCGGCCTGACTTGGAAGCTGGTGGACGAGACGACGGGGATCCGCGTCAAGCCGGACCCCGGGCCGATCGCCGAGGCGGTGATTTCGCTGCTTCAAGATTCGCAACGATGCGACCGGCTGGGCCAGGCCGCCCGGCAGCGGGTGGTCGAGCAGCATTCGGATGAACGGTACCGGGCCTATCTCGGTTCGCTGTACGCCAGGGTCGAGGAGTGAAGGACCGGCGGTGGGGCTGGCGGCTGCTGGGGGCGGTTTTGATTCTCGTGGCGCTGGCCTTTGCCGTTCCGATGGGGCTGAATGTGCTGGGAGCGGCCTTGATCACGGACGATCCGCTCCACCCGGCCGATGCGATTCTGGTGCTGGCGGGCGACTCGCGTGAGGGCGATCGCGTGCAGCACGCGGTCGGGCTCTTCAAGCGCGGCCTGGCGCCGCTGCTGGTGCTGAGCGGAACACCGATGGGGTTTCGGACGCACGAAGCGGACGTCATGCGGCGGCATGCCGAATTTCTCGGCGTCCCTTCGAATCGTATTCTGACCGTGAAGCAGAACACGGATTCCACCAAGGAAGAAGCCGGCGTGGTTGTTTCAATCTTGAAACGCCGAGGGCTGAAAAACGTAATCCTGGTAACAGCTAACTACCATACGGGCCGAGCCAAAAGGATTTTTGAACGGGCCGCGGGCCCCTACGGTCCTCATTTCCTCGCGTCTCCGGTGCACGACGGCCTGTTCGAGCCGGAGGGCTGGTGGATGCGCCGCCGCTACGCGAAGACCTTCGTCTATGAAGCGATCAAGACCGTCTGGACCGCCATCGAGGTCGAGTGATGTTGCTATACCTATTGACGTTCATCCTCGCGCTGTTGGTGGCCCTGTACGGGGTGCCGGTGGCGCGGCGCGCGGCACTGCAGTTCAACGTCGTGGACCGGCCGGACGGGCGGCTCAAGCACCAGACTGCACCAGTCCCCTACTTCGGCGGGCTCGCCGTCTACCTGGCGTTCCTCATCAGCCTGGCCCTGACCTTCGAATTCCGCCAGGACGTCCTGGGACTGGTCCTGGGCGGGACGCTCATGGTGATGCTGGGCTTGATCGACGATTTCGGGGTCCTCAAACCCTGGCCCAAGCTGATCGGTCAGCTCATCGCGGTCTTCGTCCTGATCCGGAGCGGCATCCGCATCGAGATCGCCGCGTTTCCCGACTGGTTGGACCTGTTGCTAACCGTCGTGTGGATGATCGGCATCATCAACGCCGTCAACATCATCGACGTAATGGACGGGCTGGCCGGCGGAGTCAGCGTGATCGCTTGCCTCTGGCTCTTCGTCGTGGCGCTGGTGAACCACGACACGATGGTCGCCGTGATGCTGGCGGCGCTGGCGGGGAGCCTGGTCGGGTTCCTGCGGTACAATTTTTACCCGGCGACGATCTATCTGGGTGACACCGGCTCGCTCTTCGTGGGCCTCATGCTGGGAGCGCTGGCAATGGTGAGCAAGTATACGGCGGTGAACCCGGTGGCGGTCCTGTCGCCGGTCCTCATTCTCGGCGTGCCGGTGTTCGATACGCTGTTCGTGATGTATGTCCGCTGGCTGCGGAGCCTGCCGATGTTCCTCGGGAGCCTGGACCATTTCGCGCTCCGCCTGCGGCAGTTGCAGCTCTCGGTTCCTCAGGTCGTCGTCGCGAGCTATGGCGCGTCGGTGGTGCTGGGCGGGGCAGCCCTGGCGATGATGTTCGTGGCCACGGCGACGGCGCTGGTCATCGCGGGCGTCGCGATGCTCCTGGCGGTCGTCGCGGCGGTCTGGCTCAAGCGCATTGAAATGTCCAGACCGGCGAAGGGGGCCGTGCTGCCTCCCGCTGGAAAGCCTGGATCAATGGAGGCGGTGAATCTCCCGGCCCCTGTGATCGAAGGGCCGGGTCCAGCAAGCTCGGAGCGGAGAGCGCCGTGATCCTGATCATCGGCGCCGGCCTGGCCGGGCTCAGCACTGCGTATCACCTGGGGGAACGGTCCTATCGGGTGATCGAGAAGGAGAAGGAAGCGGGGGGCCTCTGCCGGTCATACCAGAAGGACGGCTTCACCTTCGACATGACGGGCCATCTCCTCCACTTCCGCCAGGCCGCCATCAAGGCCCTCGTGGAAGGGTTGCTGGACGGCCGGCTGGAGCAGCACATCCGCCGCTCCTTCATCTACTCGCACCGGACCTACACGGAGTATCCGTTCCAGGTCAACACCTACGGGCTGCCGCCCGAGGTCGTGCGCGAATGCCTGATGGGGTTCATCGACACGCTCACGAAGCCGGCCGCGACCCGGCCGGCAGACCGGTCCTTTAAGGACTGGATTCTAGACAACATGGGAGAGGGCATCGCCAGGCACTTCATGGTGCCGTTCAACGAGAAGCTCTGGCAGGTGTCGCTGGACGAGCTGACGTCGGACTGGGTGTCCTGGCTGGTGCCCAAGCCGAACCTCAAGGACGTGATCAACGGCGCGCTGGGGATCAAGGACAAGGCCTTCGGGTACAACCCGACCTTTCTCTATCCAGCGAAAGGCGGGATCAGCGCGTTGCCCCGGGCGTTCCTGCCCGGCGTGCGGGACATCGTCTATGGTTGCGAACTCATCGAGGTGGAGACGGGGCGCCGACGGGCGACCTTCTCCGACGGCCGCGTCGAAGGCTACGAGACGCTGGTCTCCACGATCCCGGTGCCCGAGCTGGTCCGCCGGTGCACGGACCTGCCGAAGGCGATCCGTGAGGCGGCGGACGGGCTCCGTTGCGTGTCGGTCTACAACGTCAATCTGGGCGTGGCGCGGGAAAAGGTCTCCGACAAGCACTGGATCTACTTCCCCGAGACGGAGTTCCCGTTCTACCGCGTGGGCTTTCCCATGAACTTCTCCCCTTTGCTGGGGCCGCCCGGGTGCAGCTCGCTTTACGTGGAGGTCTCGCACCAGCCGGCGCACGCCGTGCCGGAAGCGGCGTTGATCCAGCGGATCCGCGACGGGCTGGAACGCGCCGGCATTTTCCGGTCGGACGATGAACTCGTGGTTGCCGACGTTAAGGACATCCGGTACGCCTACGTGCTGTTCGACCAACATCGGGCCCGCGCCTTGCCCGCGATCCTGGAGGAACTGGCGCGGCGCGGCATTCATTCGATCGGCCGGTACGGGCGCTGGGAGCACACGTCCATGGAGGATGCCATGGCGCAGGGCAAGCAACTCGCGGAGCAGTTGCGCGCGGCATGAAGCACACCATCTGCCACATCATCACCAAGCTGGAACTGGGAGGCGCCCAGCAGAATACCTTGTTCACGGTGTCGCATCTGGATGCGTCCCGGTTCCGCGCCGTGCTCATCACCGGCGAGGAGGGCATGCTGGATCAAGACGCAAAGGCGCTTCCGGGAGTGGACTTCTATCAAGTTCCTACGATGGTCCGCCCACTTCGTCCGTGGAGCGATCTGCGCGCGCTTGTGTTCTTGACTGTGCTCCTCCGGACCCTGAAGCCCGCGATCGTCCATACCCATAGTTCCAAGGCGGGCGTCCTTGGACGCCTCGCGGCGTGGTTCGCCGGAGTGCCCATCATCATTCACGCCATCCACGGCTTTGGGTTTACGCGCTACCAGCACCCGCTCCTTAGGTATCTCCTGCTGTCTGTGGAGCGGATCGTGGCACGCATCACTACCCGGTTTTTCGCGGTCTCGGAAGCGAACTGCCGGCAGGGAGTGACTTTGGGGTTATTTCCGGCTGACCGCTGTACTGTCATTCGCAGCGGGATTGACCTCGCGGCGTTCAGGCAGATCCGAGTGGACGCCTCTCAAAAGAAGCGGGAGCTGGGTCTTGAGCCGACCAGGCCCGTGGTGGGGATGATTGCGCCGTTCAAGCCGCAGAAGGCTCCCGTGGACTTTGTGCGTATGGCAGACCTGGTGCATCGCATCAGACCCGATGTGCGATTCCTGTTGGTCGGAGACGGTGAGCTGCGCGAGGCCGTCGAGGCTGAACGTGAAGAGAGGGGCCTTTCGACCGTGTTGCGGTTGGCTGGCTGGCGGCGTGACGTTCCTGGAATTATGCGATGTCTCGATGTGTTGGTGTTGACCTCCTTGTGGGAGGGGTTGCCACGGGTCTATCTGGAAGCGCTGGCCAGCGGCGTGCCCGTCGTCGGCACGCGGGTGGACGGCGCCGCAGAAGTCGTTCGAGAAGGATTGACCGGTTTCCTCACCGAGCCGGGTGACGTCCCGGCTCTGGCCGAGCGCGTGCTGCATGTCTTGGCGCATCCTGAGGAAGCCAAGCGCATGGGCCGCAATGGCCAGGCGCTTCCGTTGGAGTTCGACATTCACGAGATGGTGCGGCAGCAGGAACGTGAATATGACAAGCTCCTTGCAACCATGCCGAGAAAACGAGAATATGGGGTCACATGCAAGTTCCCTTACTCGATCTGAAAGCCCAGTACCAGTCCATCCGGGCGGAGGTTATGGCGGCCCTCGAAGCGGTCTGCGACGAGCAGGCGTTCATCCTCGGGGCGCGCGTGGCTGATCTGGAGAAGGACATTCAGAAGTACGTCGGAGTGAGCCAGGCCGTCGGCGTGGCCTCCGGCACCGACGCAATCTTATTGGCGTTCATGGCCTGCGGCGTGGGACCGGGAGACGAAGTGGTCACGGTGCCGTACACGTTCTTTGCCACGGCCGGCTCCATCTCGCGCCTTGGCGCGAAGCCGGTGTTCGTGGACATCAAGCCGGACACCTACAACATGGATCCTGCGCTGCTCGACGGGGCCATCTCGTCAAGGACCAAGGCCATCATGCCGGTGCACCTGTTCGGCCAGTGCGCCGAGATGGAGCCGATCATACAGATCGCCGCAAGGAGAAAGGTTTCGGTGATCGAGGACGCCGCGCAGGCGATCGGGGCGACCTGGCAGAACCGCAAGGCCGGCTCGCTCGGGCAGGCGGGGTGCTTCAGCTTCTTTCCCTCCAAGAACCTGGGCGGGTTCGGGGACGGCGGCATGGTCACCACCAACGATCAGGTGCTCGCCGACCGCGTCCGCATGCTGCGGGTCCACGGCAGCCGCGTGAAGTACGTCCACGAAGCGATCGGGCTGAACAGCCGGCTGGACGCGCTCCAGGCGGCGGTGTTGCGTGTCAAGCTGAAATACCTGGAAGAGTGGACCAAGGGCCGGCAGCGAAATGCTTCGCGCTATGAGGCCTTATTCAAGCAAGCGAATCTACTGGGCCGCCTGACCTTGCCCACGGTCACCGCCGAGAACCGCCACGTCTACAACCAGTACATCGTGCGCGTCCCCAAGCGGGACCAGCTCCGGGTCTTCCTGCAGGAGCAGGGGGTCGGCACCGAGATCTATTACCCGTCGCCCTTGCATCTCCAGGTCTGCTACAAGGACCTCGGCTATGGGCCGGGCTCGTTCCCGTACGCGGAGCGCGCGGCCCAAGAGACGCTGGCGCTGCCCATCTACGCCGAGCTCACCGAGGACCAGCAGGCCTACGTCGTCGAGACGATCAAGAAGTTCTACAGCCGGAGCTGAAATCCGGACCTGCCGCGACTCTGCTTTGCAGCTGCTACTTCTTTCCGCTAATTGGCTTGACGTAATGCGCAACCAACTCGTTGTTTACAATCTCGACTGTGTACTCGATTGCCTCTTTGGTGTTCTGTTTGATCTTGGGGAACACCTCGGGGCTTAAGACTGCGTTCATTGCGGTGTTGACAGCAGTCTTCGCGGTGAGATCAATTGCTTTTTTAACCTCTTTCTCCAGCATCCCCATGAAGATTTTCATGGTGATGAGAAATGCCAGCGAAAAAACGATCGCCCACGGGATCGCACGCACAATCCCTTCAGTCAGAAGTTGGCCATAGCTCTTCTCTGCCATTTTCCGCCCTCCTTATGATGATGGTTAAGTCCTCTGGCCTACGCAAAAGCATTTCTTGAGGTTTTTGGAGTTACGCAGGAATGTTTGGGGGGGACGTTACACCTAGAAAAAGGGATTGTCTAGTGCTGGGAAGTAGCAGGAGTGTGGTAAGGTTGAGCCCACGATGCAATGGCGGTCGAGCTGTCTCCGAGGCATCCTGGTTCTTGCTCTTCAGGCGACCACCAGCCTAGGCGCGACACAGGTACTGGCTTCCGACCACTGGAACCTTGAAGAAGGACTGCCTACCGAAGTCGAAGACGCCTATGCTTCGGACTACCTGAAGCCGGAACTCCAATCCCTGTTTCGCTATGAGCGACTCAACGCTCACCAAGAACGTTTTGTTCTTAACCCAAGGTTCCTCTACGGTTTCGCGAGAGATTGGCAAGCTAAAGTCACCACCCCCTTTCTACTCGGTTCAGCCGACAAGACGGGCAGTGGCAATCTCGGTTTCGAAGTGTTGAACAACTTCAAGCACGAGTCTCAATATTCTCCTGCTCTCGCCTTGGCGGTCGGCGCCGACCTTCCGACCGGCCGACAGAACAATGGGATCGATACAAGCGTCAGGTTTATCGGCACAAAAGCATTGGGAGAAACCTACCTTGACCACCGGCTCCATCTGAACATGATCTGGGACCATAATGCCGGACCAATGCCCGCTCAGCGGCGTGACCGCTATGCGGTGATCGTTGGGTACAGCCACTCCATTCCGGCCGATCTCGTTCTGGTCATGGACTTCGCGCGGGAACAAGAATTGGAAAAAGGCAAAACGGACAACCTCATCGAGGCAGGCCTCAGGCGTATGATTACAGAACACTCGGTCGCGTCCTTAGGGGCGGGCTTTGGCGTAGGGGAGGATTCGCCTGATTTCCGCATCACCCTTGGCTTCCAGTACGAGTTCCACTAAAGGAGCGTAGCGATTCAAGTGTTGACTGGTTTCGATTGAATGCTTTATCGTTCTCGGAGTGCGACTGGTGTTGCCGGCTGTTCACCATTTCCGTCACCAGAAGGAGGGGGTTATGAAGCGAGCGGTGTGTGTGGCTGCCATGGGACTATGGCTTGCGACCTCGCTGGTTGCAGCGCAAACCGTTGCTGCCGAGACCATGGGCGAAGAGAAGGCCCATCATCCGCGGATTGCCAAGGCGATTCGCGAATTGGAAGAGGCGATCAGGTACCTGGAGGCCGCGCCGCACGATTTCGGCGGACACAAGGCCGCGGCGATCCAGGACTCCCGCAGGGCCGTCGAACAACTCAAACTGGCGCTGGAGTATCGCGAAAAATCAGACAGCAGGAAAGGAAAATAAATAACTCATCTCAGCATCCGGACTTTCAGGTCATCGAAGTAGGTCACCGCGTCCGACTTCGTCCAGAGGCCGACACGACCGCTCGTGAAGGTGTTGTCGCAGAGGTCGAACACCTGCCGCTTGTCATACAGCACCCGGACCTGACAGCCGCGGGTGATGACCCGAAGGGTGTGCCACTGATTCATGTGAATCGTCTGGTCGAAGTTTTGTAACACGTGTCGGACACCTTTGACGACCCGGTAGATCCGAATGTTCTGCTCCAGAGGATTCGCCCGTGTCAGGTAGTAATTCCGATCGTCCGACGCCCGCCAGATCAGGCCACCACCCATGTCGGCTTTTCCGTCCACGGGGAAGAGCGAGACTTCAAGATCGGTATCGGAGCCTTCGGTCCCGTGAATAAGGACCACCTTGTAAGCATGCTCCACGCCTTTTCCCTGGACCTGACCCAATACGTTCGGCGGGCTTTTCGCCTGGTCCGTGCGAAGCACCTTCCAGTCTCCTGCAGGGCGTCCATCAAACAGCGTCCCGATGACAAACTCCTGGGGGAGTGCATCCGGGGTGTCCCCATCGAAGTTCCAGACCTTCTCGAAAGCGGCCGACTCCACACCCGCAGACAGAATCAGCAGCGCGAGCACCCCCACCGCCCAGACCGCCGTGTGATTGAACTGAGGCATGACTTAGGCTCTATCAGAAATGGAGTCTAACCCTATTTCTGTTTCTTTAACCTTGCTAGTGGGCTCAGCGAGGAACAATGCTCATGTTGATAGAGCCAGACCTTCCCTTCCTTCTTGAATATAGCCGTACACATGCCCTCCTTTTCATCCAAGGCTAGCCCCCCTCTACCTAACTTGTACGAGTACTGATACGTTGCCCAAGCTATCGTGCCGGCAACATGTGCCTCTATATTCGCGACTTCGTACGATATACCGATCGGGTCACCGAGGTTGATCTGTTTGAGCAGGTCCGAAAGATATTTGTCAATCCCCTGAGCGTTGTCCATTTCACCATCCGTAATTTCAACATAGTCTTTAGTCCCAAACTTGAGGACTGACCCTTTGTCTCTGGTCCGAGGAAAGTTGGTCATGGCATTGGCAAAGTTGGTTACGGTCTTTTTAATGGCAGTGATCTCCTCTGACGCGACATCGCCACCTCTTTCTTTAGACGCCTCAACAGCTTGTTCTTCTTTATTGGCACAACCATGAATTGCAGGTATTAGGAATAAGAAGATGATGGTTATAAACCAGGTCGGCTTCACTTATATGCCCTCCTATCCGAAGACATTATTTTCTGAAACCCTATGAAGGATACGCCGAAGGCAAAGAAAAATCGACTTTGCGGGTGGCGGCGAGCGGGACCCTGGCGGAGCGGAGCGCGGCACACCGGGGTCATCGGGGCCGCGACTGGGAAGCCGTGCGAGCACGTCAGGGTAGCTCGCCGACAGGACCCGCGGCTTAAATAGAGGCCGCGAGATTGCTTCGCTCTGCTCGCAATGACAACCCCCCTCACCCTGACCCTCTCCCTCCAGGGGCGAGGGTTAAGTGGTGCGCTCTTTGAGGCGCGTGGCGATGAGGCGGAGCGCGCCTTCGGTGCGCTTCGTCATCCCCCGCTCCTTCCCGCACAGCCCGATGAAAGTTTTTAAGTCCTCCAGCGTGTCGAGGTCGCGACATTCCGGCAGCAGCCCCAGCGACAGGCCCGCTTGCTCGATCTTCTTTTTCGTCTCCGCAAACACGGACGCGGTGCTCCACGCGATGCCGTCGAACAACGCCGGCATAATCTTGCGCAGCCCGATCAGGTAGTACCCGCCGTCCGCCGTGGGCCCCAGCACGACGTCGTGGCGCTTGACGAGCGTGAGCGCCTCAATTAGATGGGCTCGTGGCAGCGTGGGCAGATCCGTGCCGGTCAGCAGCACCTCCTGTGCCCCCCGCTCGAATGCGTCCTGCATAGCCCACTTCATACGGCTCCCCAGGTCCGGCCCGCGCTGCGGCAGCAACTTCGCCCCGTAGCGGCCCTCCATTACCTTGAAGAACGGATGGGAGAGGTCCGGCGTACCCGCGACATAGAGCGAGGCGCCGGGCAGGCCCTTGGCACGCTCGACTGCGTCCAGCACCAGCGTGCCGTGCAGGGACGCCGCCTCATCCGGCGTCAGGGGCGGGCAGAGGCGCGTCTTCACCTCGCCGGGGATCGGCGCCTTGGCGAAGATGATCAGCGCCGTGCTCACCGCGCATCCACGTAGAGGCGCTTCAACCGGTCGGGGCTCGCGCCCAGGAAGAAGAGCAGCCGGAGCCACCACATCAATAAGATGGTCCGCAGCGCTCCGTGCTGCTCCCATCGACGGCCGGAGGTCGTGATGCAACTGGGTAGCGCGGCCACGCGCCCGGCCCGCTTGAGGCGCCGGCTGAAGGCAATGTCTTCCATTAAGGGGATGTCGGGGAAGCCGCCAAGCTGGTCGAAGACGTTCCGCCGCACGAAGATCGCCTGGTCGCCAGTCGCGATGCCAGTGAGCCGCGAGCGCCAACTCATCATGCGGCCCACGAGCCAGAGCAGGCCGTGATCGGGCGTGATACGGGCATTGAAGTGCCCGCCCACGACCCGTGGATCGGCCAGCGCGGCGATGATGTCGTCGGCGGCCGTCGGGGGCAGCAGCGTGTCCGCATGGAGAAACAGCAGCACGTCCCCGGCGGCGGTGGCCGCCCCGGTATTCATCTGCCGGGCGCGGCCCGTCGGCGCCGTCAGGATTTTGGCGACGGGCGCCGCCAGCGCGACCGTCTCATCCTGGCTTCCTCCCTCCGCGGCCAGGATTTCGCTGAAGGCGGGATGGTGGAGCCTGTCGAGTGTCGCACGGATGTTCTGGGCCTCGTTGAGGGTGGGAATGATGACCGAAATGGTCATTCCTGTGGAGGCCGGGCAGGAGGCTGAGGGGGCGAAGGCGGATGAATGCGCCGGACCACTTTCTTGGAGGTGAGCATGAAGTAGGCAACGACGACGATGGTGCCATACACCACGACGGCCTTCTCCCAGCGCGTGGCCGAGCCGAGGGATTGGATGTGGTAGTGCAGCGCCAGGCCGGCCACGGTGGCGGCGAGCATCAACGGGTACTTGTACCAGGCCGTGACCGTCCCGTTGACGAAGATCACGACGCCGGCGAAGTAGATCAGGAAGGGCACGGACGTGGCCTCCGAGCCGCTGCTGACGGCCAGCAGGAGCTGGAGCCAGCCGAGCACCAGCATGACGAACCCGACGAACTTCTGCATGGCCGTGACATGGCGCTCGCCCTCGGCTTCCTCTTCCTGTTCGTCCTGGCGATCCTCTGTCTTAGGCGCGTGCGCCATCGCCTTTTCCTAGCCGTGATACGGCTTGAACTGCTTGCTCAACGTCAGACCCTGGAACTGGTACGACGAGCCGATCCCTTCACCATACACCTTTTCGGGTCGTTCCTGCATCCGCTCGAAGAGCACCTTGAAGAAGGTCTGGCCGTCGTGGATCAGGAACGGTACGTCGTGCGGCCGCACCTCCAGGACGATGGGCGTGCCGTGCAGGTCACCGGCGCCGTACCCGAAGCCGGGATCGAAGAAGCCGGCGTAATGGGTGCGCAGCTCGCCGATGGCGGCTTCGTAGGCGACCATCTCCGCCGCGTAGTCCGGCGGCACGCGGATGCGCTCCTTCGACATGAGAATGTAAAAATCTTCCGGCTCGAGCAGCAGCGTCTCGTTGCGGTGCCGTGGGAGCGGCTCCCAGAAGTCGGCGGGGTCGTAGTGCCCGATGCGGGACAGGTCCAGCACCTGGCTGTTCTTCTTCGCGCGGAACCCCACGATCTTCTGCTCGCCCGTCAGGTTGATGCGGAGGAAGAGGCCGTCATCGAGCCGCAGCTCGCGGTCGGGGAGCGGCGTGACGTCGTGGTAGAGGAGCCGGTCCATTGTGTGCCGGCGGCGGATCTCGGCGTCGCCGACCATCGGCGAGCCGCTGAACAGGCGCAGTTGGTTGAGGCACATGCCCGCGGCGACCCGGACCGAGAAGGAGCGCGGGACCACTTCCAGGTACAGCTTGCCCCGGTAGCCCGTCCGGATCTCGTCGAAGCGGGCGTGAAAGTCGGTGATCGTGCGGGTGAAGACGTCGAGCCGCCCTGTGGTGCTCTTGGAGTTCGTCTTGCCGGCCAGAGTGCGCGGCAGCGCCAGCTCCTCAACGAGCGGGATCAAGTAGACATGCCCCTTTTCCAGGACTGCGCCCCTGCGCAGATCCAACTCGTACATGACGAGGTCGGCCTGGAAGAGATCCTGCACCGTGAGCCGTTGTGCGATGGCCGATTGCTCCGGCAGAAAGCTGCTGAGCATGCGGTAGGCAGTGTCGCCGAGACGCAGGTCGAGACTGGCCGGCTGGTATTGCCGCTCCTCGATCGGGGACTTGGCCGCGACCACGCCGTCGCGGACCAGTCGTCGGAGTTGCTGCGAGGCCAGCACGCCACGCGGGCGCGGGCGGCGTTCCCGACTGGGAGCCGAGGCTGGCACGTGTTATCCCAGCATGGAGTCGGCCATGCGACAACCTGTTGACGTGGCCGTGGCGGTGGAGGGCGCCGCCACCATGGGCAGCTCGCGCCGCTTGCCGTTGCTGTTCGGCTGGGGCGGCTGCGGGTAGATGTAGGTCTTCCCCTCGTAGTTGGTGAGGGTGGCCTGCTCCGGCGTGAGGCTCACGAGGTAATCGGACGGCAGCAGAGGGATCTTCCCGCCGCCGCCCGGCGCGTCAATGACGAAGTGCGGTACGCCCATGCCGCTCGTGTGGCCCTGCAGCGCCTTGATGATCTCCAGGCCGGTCTCCACCGTGGTGCGCAGGTGGTTGGTGCCGCGCGTCAGGTCGGCCTGGTAGAGGTAGTAGGGCTTCACCCGCGCCAGCAGCAGCTGGTGGACGAGGCGCAGCATGACGGCGGGGTCGTCGTTGACGCCCTTGAGCAGCACCGTCTGCGCGCCCAGCGGCACGCCCGCGTCCGCGAGCCGCCCGCAGGCCGCCTTGACTTCCGGCGTCAGTTCGTCCGGATGGTTGAAGTGAAGGTTCATGTAGAGCGGGTGGTACTTCTTGATCAACTCGCAGAACTCCGGCGTGATCCGCTCGGGCAGGCTGCCCGGCACGCGTGTACCGATCCGGATGATCTCGAGGTGCGGCACGGTCCGCAACGCCTTGAGGATGCGCTCCAGGAGATGGTCCGGCAAAAGCAACGGGTCACCGCCCGAGAGGACAATGTCCCGCACTTCCGTGTGCGCTCGGAGGTACTCGATCACGCGATCCAGCTCGCCTTGCTTGAGGAAGCCGGGCTTCCCCACCAGCCTCTTGCGCGTGCAGAACCGGCAGTAGATCGGGCACTGGTTGGTGACCATGAACAGGACGCGGTCGGGATAGCGGTGCACGAGGTGAGGCACCGGGCTGTCCAGTTCCTCGTGCAACGGATCGTCCGCCGGGCTGTCGTCGGTCAGTTCTTCCGGTTCGGGGACCACCTGGCGCCAGAACGCGTCGCCCCGCTCCTTGATGAGCTGCATCCACATGGGGGTGATGCGCATCGGGTACTCCGCCACCACGTCGGCGATGGCGTCCGGGTCCACATCCAGATGCTTGGCCAGTTCCTCGGGTTTGGTGATGCTCTTCGCCAAGGCCTGTCGCCAGGTTTCCATAAGGGGTCTACCTCTCAGGTTGTGGGTTCGGGAGGGGCGCCTTTGGCGGGGCCCCCTCCCGCTATAATTTATGAACGGGCGGCCTGCCGCCCGTACGTGGTCTCCAAGTAGGACAGGATGTCGCACGTCTCGCTCAGCACCGTGTCGCCGTCCTTGAGCACCGGCACGTAGTACTGGCCCGACACCTCGAAGACCTGTTTCCGGAACGGGCGCATGTCGGGTACGATGACGCTCTCGTATTGCAGACCCAGTTCCTCCAGCTTCTCGCGGACGATCTGACATTCGGGGCACCAGTCCACGTGGTAGAACGTCAGCGCCATCGGTCAGCCCTCGGCGTGCGTCGTTGGAGCAGCGGCGAGGGTGCAGGGCGCCATGACCGCCTCGGTCATGCCGTGAATCAGCTTCTTGTCCAAGGGGCACACGGTCGCCAGGATGCCGGCCAGTTCCACGTGGTCGCCGGCGATGAAGTAGTACGGCGAGAGACGGACCCTCCCGGGCATGGGCACTATCTCGTCCTTGACGGAATCGTGATAGCTCACGGCGACATGCCGCCCCTTGCGGAATTCCTGGAGGATGCGCGGCACCCGATGGAAGGACGCCAGGGCCGCGTCCAACGCGGCGGCCCATTCGGTCTGCGGCAGGTCATGGCCCACCGACACGCCGCGCGAGCCCCATGCCAGTTCGGAGAAGCCCGAGGGTTTGATGACGAAGCGGCGGCCTTTCTGTCCGAGACTGGCCAGGACCTTCCAGTCGGAGACGCTGTGCCCGTCCGCCGTCAGGCCGGCAATGACGGCATGCGGCGGGACCGGTCGCGGGTCGAGGATCCAGGTTTTCGGCATCAAGCGGCGGAGCAGCTCGAAGGTGTCCGTGCCAAGTTCGTGAGTCCAGAAGGGCTCGAGCGCGGGGTGATGCACTAATGCGAAGGCCATCTTCTCTTCGAGCCATGGCTTCATGGGAGGCGCCAGCGTGACGCGGCCCTTCTTGACGGCGTACATGATCAACTCGCTCTTAGGAATATTTTTCAGATCGAAGAGCTCGAAGAATCGGTAGAGGGCGATGAGGGGAGTCGATCCGGCCAGGAACAAACCCTCTTCGGTGAAGATCACGTCCTCGGGTGACACGGTCTGGGCCGGCAGGCCCGCCTCGAGCAGCCGGGCCGCGAGCCACAGCATCTCCGGACGGTAGTCCTTGGCTTCTTCGGACACGACGATGGCAAGGTGAAGTGGCTTGGATTCATCGTGCGGCAAACTCCGGATCATCCGGGCGAAGCCCGCGACCATGCCATCGCGCCCACCGATGATCGGCCAGCCGAGGTCGGCGTAGGCCTGGCCCATGCACCCGGTGAGCCCGATGCCGCCGGGGACGGAGTCCAGCTCGCTGATCATGAACCCGTCTTCCGTGAGGATCAGGTCCGGGCGGATGACGCCAGGCAGCGCGGTGTAGAACCGGTTCATGCGCGCGTAGGCGATCAGGTCGGACGGCTTGCCCTGATCGAGATAGTCTGCCACCCACGCGGGCTGCGCGCCGCGGACGCTCTCGTAGTAGAGCCGGTTCAGAGTTTGCGTAAATCGTAGGAGGTGCCGCCCCAGCGACTGAATGGCGGACAGGTCGGCTGACGTGAGGAGAAACGGCGCCGGGGAGATGCGCCATGTGGCGCCGTCGTGCAGGCCTGCCTCCATGAGACGAGTCCGCACGCTGCGACTGTGCTCGCGGGAGGTTGCAGGGAGCAGCTCGGTCGGCGGGGAACTAGGCAGTGTGGTTGCGCGCTCCATCACTCCGACGACGGGTGGTTAGACCGCCACGACTCGTGTGATTTCAGGGACACTGGCTTTCAGCCGGCGCTCGATGCCCATGGTCACGGTCATGCTGGAGGACGGGCATCCCGTGCACGTGCCCTTGAGAAGGACTTTGGCGGTGCCGTCAGACGAGATCTCGAGCAGTTCGCAGTCGCCGCCGTCCATCTGCAGCGCGGGACGAATCCCGTTGAGGGCGTCCTGGACCCGGCGTATCAGCGACACGCCAGGGTTCTGTGTTGCGTCCACTCCCATCTCCTTGAAAGGAATGTACTCATCCTACCATGCCTGGGTATGGGGAACAAGGGGCGCAGGCTCTGCTGGTGGGGTCAGCCACCATGTTGTACAATGATCCACCTATGGATGTCTCGCAACCGCTGGGGCGTCCCCGAACGCTGCCGATCGTCGTCGAGCAGATCGTGCCCAGCCGGGTCTGCTACACCTGTGACGTCTGCTGCCGGTTTCCCGGGCGCGACAGTCCGCTGCGCCCCTACTTCACGCGGGAGGAAATTCAGGCGGCCATCGCGCGCGGGATCTCGCCGGATGCCTTTCCGGATCACGCAGGCTCGAAAGTCGCCGTGGTGCCCCATGACGAGGGATACCGGTGCCCGGCCTTTCAGGCGGAGACCGGCCAGTGCGGCATCTACGAGGACCGTCCCCTGGATTGCCGGCTCTATCCGGTCGCGGTGATGTGGGACCGCGACCACGCTGACGTGGTGATGGGCTGGGACAGCAAGTGCCCGTTCATCCGCGACAACCTGGAATCCGCCGAGTCGCGGGCCTACGTGGAGCGGACCGCCGCCTTTCTTGAATCTCAAGAAACAGTTAAAATATTTATTTCCAACCAGCTGTTAATAGGCTTATTCCAGGATGATGTGATCGTGCTGCGACGGCTCGACCGGTTGACCCAAGGCTTGCGCGCAGCGTCCCAGCGAGCCTCACGGTAGCGCGTGTGCCGGAGCCGTCCCTCCGCCCGCTTGCCCTGGTAGATCGTCCTCGATTTGAAGCCGCGCTGACCGCGCATGCCGTGCCCGGCGATCCGCTGGCCGCCTGCTCCTTTCCCTTTCATTTCATCTGGCAGGGCCTTCTTCGGTACGAGTGGATGGAACTGGAGGGACACCTCTGCCTGTTCGCCGGCAATCCAGAGGGGAGTTTTCTGGCGCTACCACCCATCGGGCCTGATCCCTGCGGGTCGGTCATGGCCAAGGCGTTCGAGTTCCTGTCCAAACGGAATCGGACGCCGGCTCTCACTCGCATCGAGAATGCGCCGGAGAGCCTGGCGGCTCGGTGCCGCGAAAAAGGCTATCGCGTGGCACCCAAAGGGCCGGACTATGTCTATCGGCGGGCCGAGCTGGTTGCATTGCGGGGCGTTCGCTACAAGAGCCAGCGCGTGGCCTACAATCATTGCGTCGCCCACGCGCACCCACTGTATCGCCCATTTCGGCCTGACGACATGGGTGTCTGCCTGGCCTTGTTTCAGCAGTGGCGGCAGGGAGTGAAACACGATGGCGCTTCCGATCTCGCCACGCATCTGGCCGCCGATGCCGAGCACGCTCACCGTCACGGCATCACGCACGCTGCTGGTCTGGGCCTTGTCGGGCGGGTTATCGAGGTCGAAGGACGGATCGCAGCCTACACGTTCGGCTATCCGCTGAACGCGACAACGTTCGGCGTTTTGTTCGAGATCGCCGATCGCAACATAAAGGGGCTCGGGGCGTATACCTTCCGCGAGTTCTGCCGCGAGCTTGAGTCCTATGAGCTGATCAACACGATGGACGATTCAGGATTGGAAGGCCTCCGCCGCGCCAAGCTTGCCTACCATCCGTCCAAGCTCGTCGAGTCGTACATCATTCACCACAACACATAAAAAGTAGCACGAGCGGGTGGTGGCGATGTCGCCGGCGGCGCAGGGGTGACGGCCAACGGGCGCCCAGGCGGAGCGGAAGGCGGCACACCCGAGTCATCGGGGCTGCGACGGGGAAGCCGTCTGAGCACGTCTGGGCTGTTGGCCGGCAGGACCACGGAGCCGCATGCGACAGGACCCGCGTAGGGCTAATACCAAGGATCCCACCAGAAGGGATAGAAGGGATGGTACGGGTAGCGGTAGAGGTACGGATAATAAGGGTAGGGCCACGGGCGGACGTACCGGTTCTCAGGCCAGACCTTGAGCGTGCGGATTTTCATCGTCGGATAGGTGTACTCAACTTCGTCGAAGGGGAGCGTCTTGGCTCCCGTGACCTCAGCAATCATGGATACGGCCGTGCCGGCCGGCAGCGTGGCAGGGTCGAGGAACCCTTCGTGGTAGGCCAGGAAGCGGCCCTTGGACTGGATGAGGGTCATGATCGGCGCGTCGGCCTTATCTAATGGCAGTTGGAGCACTTCGATCTGCGTGCCTTCTTTCAGCCGCTTCGCGCTCAGCACCTTGCCACCGAGGACGACCACACGTCCCTTGAATTTCTCCGGCTCTGCTTCGATGGATTCGAAGGGAATGTCTCGCGCGATCTGGGCTTCCATGTCGGTGGGTACCAACTCGGAGGTGACACATCCGGAGGCGAGGAGCAACGTCACAGCGAGTGCCGCAGGGAAGCTGCGTGATCGAAGGAGTTGTGGGAGGACCGCCATCTCCTATATTATAGAATACTGAGTTTGCCAGTGGGGGAGAAGCTGGTGGCAAAAGGATTAGAGCAGGGGATCGAGCAGTACCGCGTGAAGACCGAGCCGTTCTACGCCGAAGTGAACGGCGAGATCGGGCTGTTCAAGGCGGCTGCCGCGACGCGGATGCCGGTGATGCTGAAAGGCCCGACCGGCTGCGGGAAGACTCGGTTCATCCAGTACATGGCGCACAAGCTGGGCCGTCCCTTGATCACCGTGGCCTGCCATGAGGACCTCACCGCCTCCGACCTGGTCGGGCGCTTCCTGCTCAAAGGCGATGAGACGGTCTGGGTGGACGGTCCGCTGGCGTTAGGAGTCAAGCACGGCGCGATCGTGTACCTGGACGAGATCGTCGAGGCCCGCAAGGACACGACCGTCATCATCCATCCGCTCAGCGACGACCGCCGCCTCCTGCCGATCGAGAAGAAAGGGCAGATGATCGAGGCGGTGGATGATTTCCTGCTGGTCATCTCGTACAACCCCGGCTACCAGAGCGTGCTGAAGGATCTCAAGCAGAGCACCAAGCAGCGCTTCATGGCGATCGAGTTCTCATATCCCCCGCGGGATCTGGAAACCCGCATCGTCGAGCGCGAAGCCGGCGTGAACAAGGAGATTGCAGTGGGCCTGGTCACGGTCGGCGAGAAGGTCCGCAATCTTAAGAACCATGGATTGGAAGAAGGGGTCAGCACCAGGCTACTGATCTATGCGGGTCAGTTGATCAAAAGCGGGGTCAGACCCCAGGCGGCGTGCGAAGCGGCCATCATCCGGCCCATCACGGACGATGCTGACATGCAGCGCAGCCTGCGGGAGATCGTCACCGCGGTATTCTGAGGGGCTACGTCATGGATACCGACGATCAGGAGAAAAAACCGAATGACACTCCATCACCGGAGACTTCGCAGCCGGCCGATCCGGAAGAGGCGAAGCGCAAGGCCAGGCGGAAGCTGAAGCCGGTCGGGCCGATCATGAAGCCGTTGAGCGACGAGGAAATCAAGAGGTTGCTCTACGACCCGGAAGACAAGGAGCGGGAAAACTTGCTGGACGCGATGCCCAAGGGCCAGGACTATGACGATCAGGATGGGTTCTGAGCGCCCGGCGCCTGGTGCCGGCACGCGCGTCCCTTCTCCGGCGTGAGGTCGGTCACCAGCCCGTAGGTCTTCCGGCCTTCGTGGTCTTCCGGCAAATACTCGGTGATCGGAAGACCATCCTCACGCACGAACAGCAGGCAGTGGCAGTACTTGTAGATCTGCATTTCATCGCAGGCGCAGATCCAGCGGCGTAGCTTCGCTTCGGCTTTCTTGTCCGGGTAGAAATTGCAGGGACAGAGCGGTCTGCCCAGCTCGTCCACGTGGGCGGCCAGCCCCTTCACGACCGCCTCCGTCACGGCTGGGTTGGGATGCATGGTGGTGCCGGTCTTCTCCGCAAACCCCTTCACGAACTTTCGCATCTTCTCGAGACTCTTTTCGCTGGGCTCAGCCATGACGACGGTCCTTCCTTGGTACGAGTTGCGGCATCTTACGCCCTGAACTACTTGAAATCAACGACGAATGCGGAATGCGAATGATGATGCTATAATCGCGCCTGTTTTGCGAGGGCTG
>CAZSUT010000007.1:39107-43655 GCA_964610095.1 uncultured Nitrospirales bacterium
TCGCTGAACGTGCAGTCGGGCGCCGCCTCCATCAAATTCTGCAAAGAAAGCCCCGGACTTCTGCGCGCGCTGGAGGCCGCGACCGCTGGCCCGGCGCTGGCGATGGCCTTGGAGCTGGCGGAGCAAGACGCCAACGTGGCGCTGGAAGGTTTCCGTCAGGCTGCGGGGGTGGCGGCCGTCGCGGGCGTGGAGACCCTGCCGATGTGGGCGCAGATCGGTGCGGACCTCGCCAAATTGGATTATGTGCTGGGAATGGAATACCTCCGGCGCGGTCCTGAGATCCTAAAGGTCCTGTCCAGCGAGGACCTGAAGGCCTGGGCGTCGATCAGCGTCAAGCTTGTGATGCCCAACAGTCTGGGCAAGCCTGATTACATGGCGGCACTGTCCTTCTTCCGGACGAGCCCGGCGTTGCTGGGGGACCTCGCCACGGCAGCGGTGCGCCGCCGGGTGCTGGGGCTCGGCGGCGTGCTGGCAGACCACTCGCCCGAACAGGCCATCGAGTTCCTGGGCGAAGCCCCCGGATGGCTGCGCCGCATCCGCGACCCGCAGTGGCAGGAGCGCGTGCTTCAGTACGGGGCGTTGATCGCGGAGCGGGATGCGGCGGCGGCCCTGGCATATCTAAGGAGGGCGCCGGAGGTGATCGACCTGGCCGATCCGGACGCGCCCGCGCTGATGGACCGGTTCGACAAGTGGTACCGTGGCGGGATGGAAGTGCTGGCGTACAATCCCGAAGCGGCGCGCGCCTACTTCGCGGTCGAGACCCGCAAGGCGCTGGAAGCGATCGAGGAGGCCGCGAGCGGCGTGGCGTTGCGCAGCGTGGCCCGGGTACTCAAGCTCTTCGCGGAGGCACTGAGCGGGCGTCCGGTGACGATCCGCCCGCTGGGGGAGGGTGGAGGGGATTGGAGCACGATCGCCTTGCCCGCGCGGATGCGGCGCTACCCGACCAAAGAGGACAATCTACGCGCGTACAAGGTGCTGACCGCACACGAGGCCGGCCACCTGGAATATGGCACGTACGACCTGCGGCTCGGCCGTCTGGCGGACCTGGCCGCCCAGGCCGGGATCCGGTATGGCCGCGCCTCCGCTTCGCCGCCGACTTCTCTTGAAGAGTTCTTCCAACTGTATCCGCATCCGCTGTTGATCCGTGACCTCTGGATGATGGCGGAGGACGCGCGTATCGAAGCCTGTCTCAAGGCGGAGTATCCGGGTCTGCGGCGCGACATGGACGCCGTGGCGCGGGAGGAGGTCGCCCGGCGATCCCTGACCCACGGCATGTCAGTCCGCGAGTTGATCGTCGAGTTGTTACTGGAGATGTCGGCCAGCGATCCCGACGAAGTCCGCGTCCCCGACGCGCTGGTGGACGTCGTGGAGCGGGCGTGGGCGCTGCTGCGGGCAGTCGCCACCCCGCAGGCGACGGCCGAGGACGTCGTCCGGGCGGTCCATCGCGCCTACGTGCTGATTGAAGAGCTCACCGCGAAAGAGCTGCCCACGCCTCCAGGTGGGGCTTCCGAAGATTCGAACCGGCCGCTCCAATCACGCGCCGGCGAGGAGCAAGGTGGCGCCTATCGGCCTGTGGCGACCTTCGCCCATCGCGGTGTCATGGATGCCACGCGTGTGCGGGAACCCGAAGGAGATGTCGGCTCCCACGGCGAACCATCTCTGTCGAGAGAATCAAGGTCCCAGCAGGGGCCTCGCGTGCGACGTGACGCGGCATCGGTCCCACCGCCGGCGGAAGGCCGGCCGTCCTCGTCGCTGGTGGACGATGCGCGTGTGATCCGGGGGGAGGAAGCTGGCGCTGCTACGCCTGCTCTGCCGGGCTTGCGCGTGTTCCTCTACGACGAATGGGATGGCCGGATCCAGGACTACAGGACGCGCTGGTGCCGGGTCGTCGAGCAGGTGGCCCCCGAAGGCACGGAGGACTTCATCGGGCTGGTCCGGAGCCGGTATGGGGGCGTGGTGAGCCTGATCCGCCGCTACTTCGAAGGGATCCGTCCACCGGGGCTGAGGCGGATGCGCCGCCAAGCGGACGGCGAGGAAGTGGATATCGAGGCGGCGGTGGAGGCGCTGGTCGAGCGGAAGGCGCACATCAGCGCGTCGGAGTTCGTGTACATCCGCCGAGACCGGCGTGACCGGGACGTGGCCGCGGTGTTTCTCGTGGACCTGAGCGGCTCCACCGGACAGCAAATCGGACCGGGCGGCACGCGCATCATTGACGTCGAAAAGGAAGGCTTGGTGCTGCTGTGCGAGGCGCTGGAAGCGATCGGCGATCAATATGCGGTGTACGGGTATTCCGGGCAGTCCCGGCATGACGTGCAGATCCTGGTGCTGAAAGACTTCGACGAGCGGTACGGGCCATCGGTGTGGCGGCGCATCGATGCAGTCCGGCCTCTGGTGCAGAACCGGGACGGCGCGGCGATCCGACACGCCCTGCATCGGCTGTCGGAGCGGGCCGCCAAGGTCAAGCTCCTGGTGATGCTGAGCGACGGCCGCCCGTTGGACGACGCCTACCAAGAGGAGTACGCCCTCGAAGATACCAAGGTGGCGCTGCGGGAGACGAAGGCCCTGGGCGTGCATCCCTTCTGCATCACCGTGGATCGGGAGGCCTGCGGGTACTTGGAGCGGATGTATGGCGATGTGAGCTATCTCATCATCGATCGGGTCGAGAGCCTCCCCGAGCGCCTGCCGCGGATCTATAAGGCGTTGACGACCTGATGGATCCGAATACCGGCGAGCGGGAGGTCCCCAAGTGGGTCTACAAGCTCTTTACGGGCCATGCCTATCCCTACGTTCGGCGGCAGGCGAAATTTGCGAAAGACGTCAGGCCGGGGGAGGAACGCCCGGAGCCCACGGCCGACGAGATCAAGGCCAAGTTCTGGGAAATCTTTCCCCAGTGCCGGCTCAAGGTCCTGCAGGAAGTCAAGACGGGGATGATCGTCAGTTTCATTGAGTTGGGGGAATACGAGCCGGGCACGTACCAGGAACTGATCGAGAATCCGGAGGAGTTCCTGGCGGAGCACTATGGAAAGAAAAAAATCAAACTCAACTTCTATCTGGGCGAGAATTTCGTCTGCACGATCAACTTTAAGGTCGCCGGCTGGGCCTCGCATGAAGACGACGAGCAGTGAGGTGAAAATGGGACGCGGGAAGATCACGGTCATCGGCGCTGGCAATGTCGGGGGCACGACCGCGCAGCGCTTGGTGGAGACCGGTCGGTACGACGTGGTGCTACTCGATATCGTGGACGGCATTCCACAAGGGAAGAGCCTGGACCTGATGCAGGCGGCTCCGCTGGTCGGCTCCAACGGACGCATCGAGGGCACGACGGACTACAAAGTCTCGGCCGGGTCGTCCCTCGTCGTCATCACGTCGGGCGTGCCCCGCAGGCCGGGGATGAGCCGGGAACAGTTACTGGAGACCAATGCCAAGATCGTCCGGGACGTTGTGAAGCAAGTGGCGGTGGCCTCGCCTAACGCGATCCTCGTAGTGGTCACCAACCCGCTGGACGCCATGACCTACGTCGCCCATAAGGTCAGCAAGTCCCCGCGCGAGCGGGTCGTCGGCATGGCCGGCGTGCTGGATTCGGCGCGGCTGCAGTCGTTCATCGCGGCGGAACTCAAGGTCTCGGTGGACAGCGTGCAGACGATTGTCATCGGCGGACACGGCGACCAGATGGTCCCCTTGATCCGGTACACGACCGTCGCGGGAGTGCCGCTGAGCGAGTGGCTCCCGAAGGAGCGGATTGACGCTCTGGTGAAGCGCACCCAGGAGGGCGGAGCCGAGGTGGTCTCGCTCCTGAAAACGGGCAGCGCCTACTACGCCCCATCAGCCTCCATCGTCGCGATGGTGGACGCGATCATGCTGGACAGCAAGAAGATCATGCCGTGCGCCGCTCTGTGCCGAGGCGAGTACGGAGTGGATGGCCTATTCTTGGGCGTGCCGGTGAAGCTGGGGCGCCGCGGCGTCGAGGAAATCGTGCGGCTTTCGCTGACGAAGGACGAGCAGGCGGCGCTCGCGAAGTCCGCAGCGGCGGTCAAAGAGCTCTGCGCGCTCGTGGATCGCTATCTGTAGTACTTCCGCAGTCCTTGACAATGGGAGACATTCCCTGAATAATCGGTCCGAACCAACCAGAACGTGACCTACACCTACACAAACGCACCGAATCTTAAGCCAAGGAGTAAATATGGAGTTCAAAGCTGACGAGTTCATCATCCTGTTGATGCGGTGGATTCACTTCCTCTCAGGCGTGACGTGGATCGGGCTCCTCTATTACTTCAACATCGTCCAGGTTCCTTTCATGAAAGAGACTGATCCAGGCACCAAGAGCGGCGTCGTGCAGAAATTATTGCCGAGGGCGCTCTGGTGGTTCAGGTACGGGGCACTGGTGACAGTTCTGTCTGGCCTGATCATCGTGTGGTCGCATTTCATACACGGCCACGGCCATGGGATTTTTTCAACTTCTTGGGGGATCTCGATCGCGATCGGGGGCGGACTCGGCATCATCATGTTCCTGAACGTCTGGCTCCTCATCTGGCCGAACCAGAAGGTCGT
>CAZSUT010000008.1:0-14342 GCA_964610095.1 uncultured Nitrospirales bacterium
CCAGGTCGAGGAGCCCATCTACATCCGTCCGGCGGAACGCGTGCAGTGGCTCTAAGAACATCTCGTGTTTGACTAAGGGGCACGGAGCCCAGCAGGGGCTCCGTGCTCGCTTCTCAATAGTCTGCATGCAGTGGACTGTGGACGCTGTCAGGGAATCATGGTAGAAGAGGTCTTTGAAGACCTAGCGGATGATACTGGGCTGTTGAACTTTACGGGATGGCGATGTCTCACCTGCGGGGAGGTTTTGGATCTCACGATTGCCCAGAATAGGATCAGACACATGCCGCCGATGCTGCAACGGGCGAGGATGAGGGACTTTGCAAGAGTGAGCTAAGCGCATCCTTTGAAAGCAGTGGCGTGTGGTAGCTATGCTTCAACAGGGGCGAGGTTCCTGGGATGGGGGCCTCGCCCTTCGTGTTTTGTCGGCCAGTTAATCTTCTAGTGTAGAGATGTCGCCTGGGTTCTGGCCCAGTTCCTTGGCCTTCAGCACCCGCCGCATGATCTTGCCCGAGCGCGTCTTGGGGAGCGAAGGGACGATCTCAATTTCCTGAGGAACCGCAATCTTGCCCAATTCGTGCTTGACGTGATCCTTAAGCTGCTGAATAAGTTCTGACGATTCTTTAAAGCCTTGCTTTAAGATCAGGAACGCCTTGATGGCCTCGCCGGCTGTCTTATGCGGCTTGCCGATGACGGCCGCCTCGGCCACGGCAGGATGGCTGACCAGGGCGCTCTCCACCTCGGCCGTCCCGATACGGTTACCGGCGACCTTGATCACGTCGTCGGCCCGGCCCATGAAGAAGAAATACCCGTCCTCGTCCTTTCGGCAGACGTCCCCGGCGGTGTAGCACCCCGGGATTGTATTCCAGTACACCTTGTACCGATCCGGATCCTTATAGATCGTCCGCAACATAGAGGGCCAGGGCTTCTTGATCACGGCAAAACCGCCGGTATTGGGCGGGAGCGGCTTGCCTGCCCGGTCGACCACATCGGCCTCAATACCCAAAAAGGGTCGCGCCGCAGAGCCCGGCTTAAGCTTGGTGCAGGGGAGCGGCGTGACCAGGATGGCGCCGGTCTCGGTCTGCCACCACGTGTCCATGATCGGGAGCTTGCCGCCGGTGACCCGGTGGAACCACAGCCAAGCCTCTGGGTTGATCGGCTCGCCGACCGAGCCTAGGATGCGCAGGCTGCTGAGGTCAGACTTCTTCGGCCATTC
This sequence comes from uncultured Nitrospirales bacterium, assembly GCA_964610095.1. Classification (GTDB taxonomy): domain Bacteria; phylum Nitrospirota; class Nitrospiria; order Nitrospirales; family NS-4; genus NS-12. Next base: position 1,214 of record CAZSUT010000008.1, read on the forward strand.
TTCGCCGTACTTCATCAGCAGGCGAATGGCCGTCGGCGTCGTGTAGAAGATCGTGACCCCGTAGCGCTCGATCAGGTCCCACCACCGGCCCGGCGTAGGATAGTCAGGCTTGCCTTCTACCATCAGAATGGTCGCGCCGTTCAACAGCGGCCCGTAAACGATGTAACTGTGCCCGGTTACCCAACCGGGGTCGGCCACGCAGAAGTACACGTCTTCGTCCTTGAGGTCAAACACGAGCTTCGCGGTCAGATAGGTGCCGACCATGTAGCCCCCGTGGACGTGCTGGACGCCTTTCGGCTTGCCGGTCGTCCCGGAAGTGTAGAGGAAGTACAGCGGATCTTCGGCATCCATCACTTCCGGCGCGCAGACAGCCTGTTGTTCTTTCAGCCAGTCTTCCCAGTCGATTTCCTTGGGAGAGGAAAGCGTAATCCCAGGCTTCTGCCGGCGGACGACGATGACTTTCTCGATGCACGGGGAGTGGGCGACGGCTTCGTCTACGACCGGCTTAAGCGGCACCACCTTGCCCCGGTCGTACCCGACATCAGCGGTGACGATCACGCGAGGCTGGCTGTCCTCGATCCGGCTGGCCAGTGCCGGCGCGCTGAAGCCGGAATAGACCACGGTATGAATGGCCCCAATGCGGGCGCACGCCAGCATGGCCACGGTCTGTTCCGGGATCTTGGGGAGGTAGATGGCGACCCGATCCCCCTTGCGGACGCCGAGCGCTTTCAAGGCGTTGGCGCAGCGGCAGACCTTCCGGTACAGCTCAGCGTAGGAGAAGACCCGCTCGGCGTCGTCCTCGCCGACCCAGATCAACGCCACCTTGTTCTTGCGCCAGGTCTTGAGGTGCCGGTCCAGGCAGTTGTGTGTGATGTTGCACGTGGCACCCACGAACCACTTCGCCCAGGGATAGTCCCACTGGAGGACCTGCGTCCACGGGGAGAACCATTCCAGCTCGCGGGCGGCTTTCTCCCAGAACCCGGGGATGTCCTTGATGGACTCCGCGTAGGCCTTGTCATAGTCCTTGATCCAGGCCTTGTCCAGGGTCTCGGCCGATGGGTAGAAGACTTCTTGGACCTTCAAGAAGCTATCGACTTTTTCTTCCATGCTATGCTCCGCGTCTCTCTTCGCCTCAGTCCGCGCCGCCTTTCAGATAGTTGAGGCCGATTTTGAGCGCGCGCCGAGTCATCTCCGGCCACTGGTTCTCGGGGTACTCAGCTAAGATAGCGGCGGCTTTCGGGTCCTGCAAGTAGAGGTTGGTAATGTACACGATCCCATCTTCGATCCTGATTTCTCGGGCCTGTTCCATGGCTCACCTTTTCAAGAATTTCCGTATCTTACAGACCTGTCGTCCACCTCGTCAACGATGGGATGGTGGTCGAGAAGTATCTTTTTGCGTTTTTCGTCGTCTAATCCTTGTAGGAAAGGACTGTGATCCGCCTGCTTTCTTGACAGGGGGGGACCCCCATGTTAGCCTTTCTCACATATAAGGAGGCACTGCTATGAAGTTCCACGGCGATAAGACACTGATCCTGACGGTGGTTGTCGCCACCGGGTCGTTTCTGCTGGCTGCCTGTTCGAGTGTTCCGAAATGGGTCGACAAGGGCGGCGGGTACATGACCGAGAAGGACGGCAAGGCCTTCTACGGAGTCGGGGCCGTGACGGGGATCCGGAACGAGCCGTTGGCCAAAGAAACCGCCGACAACCGCGCACGTGCCGACCTGGCCAAGTACATGGACACCTATACGTCCTATTTGATGCGCGACTACGCAGCGTCAACGACGGCTGGGGACTTCACGAAGACCAGCGAGGAACAGAACGTCGAGCGCGCCCTTAAGACCTTTGTCTCGACCCACCTCTCTGGCGTTCTGGTCGTGGACCGCTGGGAGAAGGATGATAAGTCCGGCAAGATCATCTACTCGCTGGCCAAGCTGGACCTTGACAAGTTCAAGGAACAGGTCGGGCAGATGAAGGAGCTCAACGATGCGGCACGGGACTTTGTGCGGAAGAATGCCGAGAAGGCGTTCGAACGCCTGCAACAGGAAGAGGACAAACGTGGCGCCAAGTGACGGACGGCCCCTCATCGGAACAGTCCTCCTGGGATGGTGCGCCGGAACTTTCCTGCTGGTGTCCGCCGGCTGCGCCTCCACCACCGTCACGCGCGTGGATGCGGCGTCCGTTACGGACCTGAGCGGCCACTGGAATGACGCTGACTCCCGGCTGGTCGCCGAGGAGATGGTCAAGGAGTCCCTGTCCGGCCCCTGGCTCGATACCTATACCAGCACGAAAAAGCGGCGCCCGGTGGTAGTCGTGGGGACTGTGACTAACCGGAGCCACGAGCACATCAACGTCCAGACCTTCATCAACGACCTGGAGCGCGAGCTGACCAACTCGGGCAGGGTGACATTCGTGGCCGGCAAGGGCGAGCGGGAGGAAATCCGCGAAGAGCGCCGCGAGCAGGCAGCCAACGCCCTCGAGTCCACGCAGAAGCCGCCCGGCAAGGAGATTGGTGCCGACTATCTGCTGCGTGGCACGATCAGCACCATCGAGGACGAAGCCGACGGGACGAAGGCAATCTTCTACCAGGTCGATCTTGAGATGGTCGACCTCTCCAACAACGTCAAGTCTTGGTTCGGCCAGAAGAAGATCAAGAAAGTCGTGGAACGGAAGCGCGTCGTGTTCTGACGCGACGGTCCGGCTTGGTCAGACATCTCACACCTCCGTCCCCGGGACGCTGGAGTCCCGTCCTCCTGGTTCTGCTCTCCATCACCTCCGTGTCCGCCTGCGCCCACGGGCTTCCCTATGCGCGCATTGATCGCGCGCTTCAGGACGGCAATCCCGCTGAAGGGGTGGCCATTCTCGAAACGGCTCAGGACGTCTATGGAAGCAAGAGCACGGCGCTGTACCTAATGGACAAAGGGATGGTCCAGCACCTCGCCGGCTTCTACGCCGAGAGCAATCAGTCGCTGTCCCAAGCCGAGGTGCTGAGTGAAGACCTCTATACCCGCCGCATTCACGCCGAGGTTGAAGCCTTCCTGACTTCGGACAACGCCTTGCCATATGAGGGCGAGGACTTTGAAAAGGTGCTGCTGAACATCTTCATGGCCTTGAACTACGTCCATCTCGGGCAGTTGGACGACGCGCTCGTCGAGGCACGCAAGGTGGACCACAAGCTCACGGTGTTGGCCGACCGCAATCAAAAACGCATGACTTACACCAAGGACGCGCTGGCCCGCTACCTGAGCGGGATCCTCTACGAAGCCGCCGGGGACCTGAGCAATGCCTTCGTCGCGTATCGCCTGGCGCTGGAGGCGTTCGAGGACTACCGGAAGAACTATGGCACCACTGTGCCGGACCTTGTCCGTCAGGACCTTCTGCGCGTGTCCGAGGCGCTCGGACTCAATCAGGAGCACCAGGAATACCGGCAGGACTTCCCGGGAATCGTGTGGCAGTCTGAGGCAAGCTCTCAAGGCATGGGCGAGGTCGTCTTCATTACATATGCTGGTCATGCACCCATCAAACACGACGTCTTCGTGGACATCCCGTTCAGCCCCGCCGCGTTCGCCATGGTTCTGGCCACGAAACGGTATGACCGGTATTCTTATTCAAGTGATTATCGCGTGGCGGACAGCATCCTGTATGGATTGACCGGCAGAGTGATGAGATTGGCGGTGCCCAAGTTCGTGCCGCTGCGCTCGACGATCGCGTACACCGAAGCGGTCATCCAACGTGAGGATGCGCGATACACGGCGCGCTCGGCCTTGATGGAAGACGTCACGGCGATCGCCGTAAAAGACCTAGATGATCGTCTTCTCAGAACGACGGTCAAGGCAGTGGCGCGCGCGGCTTGGAAATACGCCATGGCAGAGGCCGTACGGGTGGGGGTGCGTGGTTCAATCAAGGACAAGGAAGCAGGCGCGGTTGCCGGCGCCATCGCTGGCGCGGTGGCGCACTTCATCGCCATCGAGACGGAGAAAGCAGATACGCGAAGCTGGGCAACCCTGCCAGACCGTGTCTTCGTCGGGCGACTGAGGGTCCCTCCCGGAACCTATGACGTGGAGCTTCGCCACATTGGAGCTTACGGGGGTGTGATGGCCATCCAGGCACTCAAGGGCGTCACCATCACCGAACGGGGCAAGCACTTCGTCAGTATGAGGGTCCTGCAATGAACGTGAATGTCATTCTGAGCGACGCGAAGAATCTAGGCAGAACTGAGACCATTCGAAAGGTCAGGGTGACAACCTTTGTCTTTCTCACACTGTTCATATCCTTACTTTTCACAGGCTGTGCCGGGACCCCGAAGCCGCCGGACTGGGTCACCGGGGCGATGGCCGCCGGCTATCCGGACAGGCAGTTCCTGATCGGCGTCGGGCAGGCGGACTCCAGGCCTGTAGCGGAGGAACGCGCCTACGCGGCGGTTTCCCGGATCTTCAAAGCGGAAGTGACCAGTCAGTCCCAGGATTGGGAATCCTACCTGAGCCTAGAGAAGAAGGGGGATGTCCAGGCCGAGCGGAAACTGGTCGTGGACACGATGACGAAGGTGTCCACCGACAAGCTGCTGGAGAACGTGAAGATCGCCGAAACCTGGCAGGATGCGAAAACCGGTCTCTACTCCGCGCTGGCCGTCATGGATCGCGGAGTTGCACGAATGTTACTGACGAGCCGGATCGCGGAACTGGACCAGGCGATCGCCCAAGACGTGAATGAGGCCCGCGCGGCGACGGACAAGTTCATGAAGCTCCGAGGCCTCCGGCGCGCGATCCGGACCCACATCGCCCGGGACACCTACAACAGCGACCTGCGTGTCGTGAGCGGCGGCAGGGGAGTCCCATCCGCGTACTCTGTGCCAGGGCTGACAAGGGAGTTGGACAAGTTCCTGCAAGAAAGCTTGGTCTTAACGGTTGAAGTCTATGGAGACCAGGCTAATGCCGTGCGGCAGGCCATCATGGAAGGGTTGGTGCGCGAAGGGTTGCCGGTGACCACAACAAATTCTCAGCCGGCTTCAGGGGAAGTCGGCAACGCGGACCTGCTGATCAGGGGCGAGGCCCGCCTCTGGCCTATTGAGGTTCCAGACCCGAAGTTTCGCTATGTCCGCTGGTGCGCGGACTTCGTCGTACTGAGCCAGGTGGACCAGCGCGTCGTCGGCAGCGTAGCCCGCTCCGGTCGCGAAGGCCATCTGAACTACCCGGAAGCCTCCAACCGCGCCCTCAAAACCCTCCAGCAGGAAGTCTCCTCCGCCCTCGCCAAGAGCCTCGCCGAGCATATCTACGGCGACCCGCCCTCCGACTCCACTCCCGCCCCGGCGGCCTGTCCGAAGTCCTAGGGTAGGGGACTGACTCCTTTTCCAGTGTCGCAGTGAGCAGAGAAGAAAACCAAAAGAGTATAATTGCATCATGGCTAGGAGCGCGGTTCCGGCTCTGATTGGGGTGTGTTGCCTCCTCGTGTCCGGGTGCGCGTCGTCCAGACGAGACGCCATCCAGCTCGAATATCAGCTACCGCCCGAGCTTCAAAGCCAAGTCGAGCAGCGGATTCCTTTTGCCAATGTCAAAGCAGATCCGGCATCCTATAAGGGACGGATCATCTTGCTGGGTGGTGAGGTGCTGAAGGCGAAACGGTTGGCTGACCGTACCAGACTCGAGATCCTTCACCTTCCACTCAACGAGTATAATGAACCCGTCATGAACCGGGCAGCCTCCCAAGGACGCTACCTGGCTTTCCAAAAGGAGTTTCTGGACCCTGCGACGGTGCCACCTGGGACACGCGTGACGGTGGTGGGTGAGGTCACCGGCTTGATCGAGGGAGACCTCGATGAAATGAAATACTCCTACGTGACCCTGGAGATCCGCCATCTTCAGATCTGGCCGCAGACGCCCATGCCTTACGCGAGAGATTCAGCATCCTCACCCTTCTATTCGTACTCATACATGTACCGATATTACTGGGATCCGTACTGGTACCCCTACTGGGGTTCTTATTGGTACTCCCCCTATTGGTTCGGCGGTTCCTTCATTCGCCCCAGAATACGAGGAAGTCACCCGCTATCAGCGAAGGGCCATTCGCGTGCCCATGCCTCCGGATCTAAAGGCGGAAAGGGAAAGTAGCGGGGTTGTCTAAACGGTCATCGGCGGCGGCGCCGACTCAGTCAGGTATTCTTCGCGGTAGATCTGAAACGCGGTCAGCAGGATGGCGAGGAGGATTGGCCCGAGGAAGAGCCCGATCAGCCCGTAGGCCGCCAGACCGCCAAGGATGCTGAAGAAGAGAAAGAGCACCGGCAGCTTGGCCCCTTTCCCGATGAGCATCGGCCTCAGCACGTTGTCCACTATCGTCACTACGCCAACTCCCCAGGTGAGCATCACGATCGCCTTCCACACGGGGCCAGCCCAGAACAGGTACAGCACCACCGGCCCCCAGACCAGCGCCGTGCCGCCGAAGGGCAGCGGAGCCAGAACGATCGTGAGCGCCGTCAAAAAGACCGGAAAGGGCACGTCGAGGACTGCATAGGCGAGGCCCGCGAGCAGCCCCTGCACAATCGCGGTGATCACGATCCCCTTGACCACCGCCGTGATGGTTTGATCCAGGCGTGAAACCATCCTATCCTTGTGCGCCTCATCGAGTGGAATCACCCGACAGAGACTCTGGAGCAGTCGCTGTCCGTCTTTGAAGAAAAAGAACAGCGAGATGACAATCACCAGAGAGTTGACGGCCAGCAGGAAGACGTTTTTGACCAGGCCGGTCAGTTGCTCGACGATGAACCCGCTCATAGCCTTCGCGCTTTGCAACAGGAAGGCTTCGACGTTCGCTTTCGACCCGACGAGCTTATGGAGCATGTGCTGCACACGACTCCCGCCGAGCAAGGGCAGCTTGGCCAGTTCGTCCGGCACGCGCTTCACGCCGCCCGATTGCACCCAGGTATTGACGGCGTCGTAGCCGTTGCCCGCCTCCTGGACGAGCAGGAAGGTAAAAAAGACCACCGGCGCCACGATCAAGGCGACGATCCCTACTGTCAACAGCGCGGCCGACGCGACCTCGCGCCCCCGGAGCAGGCCTGTCAGCCGGGCGTGCAGGGGGAAAGCGACGTGGGCCAGGATCACCGCCCACAGCAGCGGGCGAAGAAACGGGCTGAAAACCTCGGCAAGCTGGTAGAGCAGAACAAGCAGAACCCCGAGGAAACCGAAGGCGAACAGCTCCTGGCGCGTCATCCGGAGCGCCTGGTGTACAAGGTGTCCTCCTCGAACATGGTGAAGAGCCGTTTGGCCTCCGGGTGCAGAACGGCCTGCGAGGGCGAAGTCGGCATGGTGACCGTCCGGAACAACGGCGCGAGCTTGCCGTTGGGATGGAGGTAGCCGGCCCGCAACGGAACCGATCGGTGCTGGTGGCGGACAAGGTGGCACGGCGTCGGACGAATGCTGGTCAGCCATGCGGCAAGCTCGTGCGGATTGCCGATCGAGGCCGAGAGCAGGAGCAGCCTGGCCTGGGAGGGACAAAAGATGATCGTTTCTTCCCAGACGACCCCGCGTTCCGGGTCGGCCAGAAACTGGCTCTCGTCGATGATGACGAGCCCCAGGGTATCCAGCCGGACGTCGATCTCGCCCCCCGCCGCGTCGTAGAGGAGATTACGAAGTATTTCCGTCGTCATGATCAGGATCGGCGCAGTGGGGTTGTCGCGCCGGTCGCCGGTAATGATGCCGACGGATTCCGGCCCGAAGATCTTACAGAACTCGGTGTACTTCGTGTTCGACAGGGCCTTAAGCGGCGAGGTATAGACGACGGTCCGGTCCTCGTACATGGCGCGGCGGGTCGCCTCAACGGCGACGTAGGTCTTGCCACTGCCGGTCGGGACGCTCACGATCACGTCACCCCGTTCCAGCGCCTCCACCGCCTCCACCTGCCAGTCATCCGGCACGAAGGGAGACGGCGCCGGCACCCCGATCCCTTCCAGAAGCGCGCGCAGGTCGGCCGGCTTTCCCGATTTGTGTTCGGAGGATGCCCCGTCCGCCGGCGCCGGGACTGCGGCCAGCGCCAGCTGCTCGGCCTGATGAGTGCGAATCGCCGTCTCGATGCGCGCGATGTTGGCCTCGGCACACGCCATGATCGTGTGCATGAGCCGCCGTTTCCCCATCCGCAGCGCCGGGGGGCCGGCGATTGCACGCCCCAGCTGGCGCAGCAACCGGAAGGGGAGATCGGCGAGCGCCCGTTCCAGTTCGTCCCGCGTCACGGCAGTTCCTCCAGCACGCCGCGCCGGATGCGGCTGAGGGCTTCCGCCGCCACTGTGGCCAGATCCGTATGCGTGGCCTGGAGCGAGTGGACTTGGGAGAGGTATTCGAGCGTGCGGGACAAGAGCCTGTAGATGTCGCCCTCGGCCATCGACGTGGATCGGCAGAGTTGCGCCCAAGTCACAGTGGTGTCACCCACCCAACGCTCGGCCAACCCGCCGACATCGGCACGAAGCAGAGGCGGATCGTCATACGGGGCCAGCGCATCCACCATCCGACGCGTCGTGGCCACGAGGCTTGCCAGCGCCGCGGTGACGCGCGGGAAGGAGTCTGGTCGATCGTTCTCGTAAGCAATGCAGGCCATCAGGCCCGCCAGCGTCGAGGGCGCGACATCTTTGAACGCCTGGGCGCGGATCAGTTCAGTGATCAACAGCGAAAAGTCGATCCGGATCAGCCGGGCCCATTCGCCATCCGCGGTCAGCTTGAACACAGGGTTCAGATACCCAAGATCCTGGAGGATCTCGGCGCGCTCCTGGAACTTATGCCAGAGCCCGGTGCGCAGTGACTGCACGGTCCGCGAGTGGTGCAGCCACTCCTGCTTCATCGTATTGGCGGCCTTGAACTCCTTGGCGCAGATCGGCCGGCAGGGGCAGGTGGGGCAGGGAAAGAGGTCGCCGAGACTCTTCACCAGTTCACCTTCCCCTTCGTCCGGTGCCGGTGGAACCGTTAGAAAGGGGAGGTGCTTCGGCAAGTCCTCAAGCTGCTGGGTCAGCCAGTACAAGGCCTCGTGGGTCGCCCAGGGGAACGCCAGAGCCGGGGCGAAGTCAAAGGTGCGATCGATCACGCCCATGATGTCTGCAACCGGCGACTCCGCCACCACTCCGCCCTTCCGGAGGACGGTCACCATCTCGTGGCGCTGGCCTCGGCTCCGGTAGCGCCGGAGCACGATCCCGCGGAACCGTGGAAAGGCCACAACCCGCCCGGGCGTGAGGTAGGGCAGCCGCGCACGGACCTCCGGCGGATGGTGGCGCCGCGCCTGGAGCTTCATGGCAGTCTGCCGCGTGGCCTGATCGTAGGCGCTCCACTGCGTCAGCCAGTCGGAGCACTCGCGTGGCTTGTAGGACTCCAGCTTCGTGTGCAACTTCTCAATGCGGTGCTCTAGGTGGGCGGCCTGGGCGTTCATCTGGTACTGCGCGAAGCTCTTCGCAAGGATGGACTGAATGTGGTCCAGCGGATGCGCCTTCAGTAGATTCAGAACCATCGGGTAGGCGATGATGAACTGGCTGTCCACGGGCTCAGGGCGGCCGGTGAGTCCGCGAATCAAGACGCCGAGGTCCATGTACGGGGAGGGTGTGACGATGGCGAACCCCACGCTGTCCTTGCCACGGCGGCCCGCCCGCCCGGAAATCTGGGCCACCTCAGCAATCGTCAGGTCGGTGAAGTCCTGGTCGCGCCGTACGCCTGACTGCGTGAGCACGACGGTGCGCGCGGGAAAGTCCACGCCAGCCGCCAAGGTCGTGGTCGCAAAGACGGCATCGAGGCACCCGCGCCGCATCAGTTCTTCGATAGCGATCTTCCAGGACGGGAGGTGTCCCGCGTGGTGGGCGGCCACGCCGCAGGCGGGCACCATCTTCCGCAGCGGATGATCTTGCAGGCTCGGGTAGGTGGCGGTCAGCTCGTCCAGGACCGCTGTAATGCTCTCCTGGCGAGCGGGCGGCAAGGGGTCGGTCGCGTGCTCGAACGCCTGCAGGGCCTCGTCGCAGGATCGCCGGGACGTCAGAAAAACGATCGCGGGCGTCAGCGACTTCTGGCGCAGGACCGTGACGAGGTGAACGGGATGGATTGAAGGAGGCATACGCTATCGGGTCGTATTGTAACACACAGGCCGGGAATGGCTGCAGAGAGAGACCTTATGGTCGACGCGGGAGCGGTTACGATGGAGGAGCGCTAGTCAGGCACGCCGGACGATGGGGGCTTGACCGGCGCTGGGGTCTCCATGATCCCCGCCGCGATCGCCACGGCCGTCAGGCCGATGCCCAGCCACCACACGTACGGCTGGACGCCTCCGGCATCCGTAATGAGGCGGTCGCGCGCCGCTTCATCCAAGCCGGCTCGCTGTTCGATCAAGGCCAAAGACAACTTGATGTGCATGTAATAAAGGTAGTTGGCTGCCACGGCGGCAAACACGTTCCAAATCACCACGCCCACCAGTCCGGCCCCCAAGACCATGGGCAAGAGCCCGCCGACAAGAAACACGCCGGCGTGCAAGTACATCTTGCGATAGAGGTACCAGAGCCAGCCGACGCCAAACGCCGGCCAGTGCCAGGTCGGGGCAAACCGCTCCCGCTCTCCCTCGTGAAACAACCGGAAGCGTTCCAGGTAATAGTCCGCGCGCGGGCCGATGAACTTCCGCCAGATCGTCATCTCGGTCAGCAGGGAAGCAGCCGACGCGGTGCCGCCGACGGAGAGCTGCTGCCCGCATCGATTGCAGTAGGCCGCGTCCGGCGGATTCTGATTGGCACAGCGGGGACAGGTCATGCGCGAGAAGAGATCAGGAAGATGCCGGAGAGGTCCCGTGGGGAGGGGGTGACGGCGTCCCAGTGGGTGCGGGAGGGGCGTCCGCGGGGCCCCCTCCCGCTTGAGGTGTCGCAGCCGCAGGCTTCGGCGGGACCGGCTTCTCAGCCTTGATGCCGCTGTTCCAGTAAGGGCCTTCGTAGGCACCATCGGCCGGCACTGTGGCCTTGAGATTCAGTTCGTAATTGCCGGCCGCTTTGTTGACGGTCGCGCCCACTCCCACAACATGGCGCCATTCCGGCAGCCGCGCGCTGATCCGGCATTCCCCGTTCTCCAGTTTCTCCATGTACAGGGCCACAGGATTGCCCCGCGCGCCATTCGGCCAGAACTGGACAGTGCCTACGAACTCAAGCTTTTGCGTCATCAGAACTCTGCGAGGATCCTCTTACCACTGGCTCTGGGCGGCCGCGCGCTTCTTGGCGAGATCCTGCTGGCTGATTTCGTGACCCGGATTGATCATCTTGAACAGGGCGCTGCGGAACTGGCCCAGCTTGGCGATCTGTTCCTCGGTGATCGTCACGACCGCGTCCTTGCCGGCGGCCTCGAACTGCTCGACCGCCTGCATGACGAACCGTCCCGCTTCCAGCACGCGCCCCGCCTCGAACGCATCCAACGATTCGACCAAAAGCGTGCTGACGCCCTTGACCTCACCAGGGAGGCGCTGGTCACGAAAGCCATACACGGCGGTCTCATACTGACGGACCATCACTGGCTGAGGTTTGATGCTCTCGGAGCGGGCCTTGACCTGCTGGCTGTACATGTCCGTGATGGGCCCCATCAACTGCTCCACCGCCGTGATGAGGGAACTAGCATCCATGCGGTCACTAAACACCATAACCTTCGAGGTTGTCAACATGCCTCCGCTTCACGTTCAGATTTGTACATTGATTGTCTTTTCGTACAAGGCAGATCCCCAGGATCGCGACATTCTATCCGTACATCCTATGCGGATCTAGATCGTAAGGGCTTTACGAATCACAGGATTCAGCCTCGCGAAAATTGCATGGAAAAGACAATCTTGTCAGGAACATGAGTTGCATGACATTCGCCACAGTGAGACTCAGATTTCTTGACAAGGGCAGGAAACTTCTCTACCATTCTTTTCGCTTTGATGGAGCGGAGTTAGCATTCATCTCCTGAAATTCAGACCGTGGGAGACGAGTGCAAGGAGGCTTGTAACAATGAGCAAGATCGTGATCGTGGATGACGTCTATTCAGAATTGCAACTCATTGAAGGCATTTTAAAATCGGCGAACCACACGGTCGTCTCCTACTTGACCGCAGACAAACTGGAGGAGAAACTCGCCATCGAGAAGCCCGATCTCGTCATCTTGGACGTAATCATGCCGGGCCGCAACGGCTTTCAGGCCTGCCGGGATTTGAAGAATGACGACCGCTTCAAGAATATCCCGGTCGTCCTCTGTACGTCCAAGGGACAGGAAAGCGACAAGTTCTGGGGCCAGCAGCAGGGCGCGAGTGCGTACATCGCGAAGCCCTTTAAACCGGAAGACCTCTTGGCGGCTGTCAAGAAAGTTCTCGCATGACGTGGGCAGATCAACAGGTGACTGATCCTTAATGGACCTTCCTGGTCCCCACACATCGGTACTTGATTACGCCAGCGCCTCCCCGCACGCAGGCTTTCCTTCACGAGTCTGCCTGATCACCCTCTCCAGCAGCCTGTTCGCCATCGACCTCCAGAACATCCGCGAAGTCTTTCCGGTTGACTCCGTCACGCCGGTTCCAGGCATGCCGACCGTCCTCGCTGGAGTGACCAACTTGCGCGGGGTCGTGGTGCCGCTGGTGGACGTGCGCCCACTCCTCGGCCTGCAGCATTCCGGCGCGCCCCTGAAGTATGCCGTGGTCATCCACCATGGCGGGAACCAGGTAGGCGTGCTCGTCGATCAGATCCCGGAGATCAGGACCGTGCAGTCCGACCAATTCCTGCCGGCGCCACAGACCGGCCAGGAGAAAGCGCGCCCGTTTGTTTCGACCATTCTCCGAATCGAAGACCGCCTGGGCGAGCTGCTGCAGGTCCCGACTCTCCTCGCCCACATGGACATGACGGGAGCGGCCAAGAGGAACAAGTAAGGAGGCGTCTCATAGCCATGGCAATGCTTTTGGACAGATTCAAAAACCTCAAGACCATGACCAAGCTGATGGTGGGATTCTCAATCATCGGCGTCGTCATCGCGATCGTGGGTCTCTTGGGGGTGTTCGGCCTGCAACAGGTAAGGCAGAAGCTCCGGGTTGTGTACGACAACTCAACGCAAAACCTGGCCGCACTCGCCTCGGCCGGAAGCAGCCTGGGTCTGTACCACGACTCGCTCCTCGAAGCCAGTCGG
>CAZSUT010000008.1:14352-42287 GCA_964610095.1 uncultured Nitrospirales bacterium
GACCAGGGTGGAGTTCGACGTCGCCGTCAAGCCTCTTGCCACCCGCAATAACGCCACGTTAGATCCGATCACGGGCCTGGCTGGCAGTCAGCTCCGGGTTTCTAAAAGCGGCAGGGACGAATCGAAAGACCTGACGGCCCTCCAAGATGCCTTGAACGCTTACTTCAAGGCGGCCGCAGGCGTGCTGAGCACGTTGCAAGACAGTCTGAACCCGAACTTCTCTGAAGAGCAACGCGTATTGTTCAAGGAATTGGCCGCCACCTCTGTCGCGACCGACGTGGCTTCTCGATATTCAGACGCCACCAAGAAGCTCGGAGAGATGGTGGCCTCCGCCCGCGAGGTCGCGAAAGATCTGAACGACGAGGGTCAGGCGGTGGCGCAGAAGCAAACGATCAATGTCATCGGCGGCGCGCTCCTTGCCATCGTCTTGGGGGTGAGCTTCGGGTATCTGGTTGCCCGCTATCTGGCACAAGGCGTGACAAACATCGCGGAGGTCGCCATGCAGGCCGCCTCCGGACACCTCCAGGCGCGTGCCCAACTGGACACGCAGGACGAGCTGGGCCAGATGGCCAGGGCGTTCAATACCATGCTCGACCGGATCACCCGTTTGGTCCAGAGCGAAGCAGAACGCAAATCGCTGCAGAAGCGTACGATGGAGTTCCTCACGCTGGTGTCGGAAGTCAGCAAAGGGGACCTGACCCGGCGCGGCGAGGTGACCGCCGACATGTTCGGAAATCTAGCCGACGCGTTCAACCTCATGTTGGAACGGTTCAGTAAGCTGCTGGGCCAGGTGAACGAAGCCGCCATCCGCGTCAACGAGTCCGCACGCGCGATGCGGGTCATGGCCGGCCAGATGGCCACGATGTCCCAGCAACAGGAGCAGGAATCCACGCAGACCCTGGCCGCCGTCGAAGGTCTGGCGACAGCCATGCGTCAGGTCGCCTCGACGGCGGGCACCTCCTCGGAAAGCGCCCAGCAGGCTCTGACCGCAACCGAGAAAGGCCGACTCGCCGTACAGGAAACCGTACAAGGCATGCAGAGCATACGGGCGGCAGTGCAGCGCATGGCGAAACAAGTGAAAGGATTGGGCGACCGTTCCCTGGAAATTTCGCACATCGTGTCCACGATCCGAGACATTGCCGCCCAGACAAATCTATTAGCACTCAACGCCGCCATCGAGGCAGCCGGTGCCGGCGAGGCCGGCGCACGGTTCGCGGTCGTCGCCGACCAAGTGAGAAAACTCGCGGAAAGCACGACCCATGCCGCGCGCGAAGTCACCGACCTTGTGACGGTCATCCAGACGGAGACCCAGGCCACCGTCGTCGCGATGGAACAGGAAACTCAAGTCGTGGAAGCCGGGTCGGCGTCGGCCATGAAAACCGGCGATGTGTTCAAAGAGATTTCGGAGATTGCCAAGAAGTCCGCAGAGCTCGCGCAGACCATCGCGGAATCCTCCATGCAACAGACCGCCGCGACTGAAGGCGTGACGGAAGCGATTCACCGGTTCGCCACCGGCGCCAGCACGACCAGGAAAGCGGCCGAAGAAACGCGACACACGGTGGAAGACCTGGCCAAGCTGGCAGCAGGGTTGACGGCCTCGGTCGGTCAATTCAAGCTCGCCCAAGCCGCATAACCGCACCGGGAACGGTCTGACACCGGGCAGGCAGGAAAGCGATGGCGTCCGATTTTGATCGACAGGCGCTGCTGAATATCTTCACCACCGAAGCCTCGGATGGCCTGCTTAAACTGGCCAACGCCTTGGACCCGAGGGACGGCTCGACGCCGGCACAGGAGGCGTTGCGCGAGCACTTCATCATCGCCCACAGCCTGACTGGCGCCTCATCTCTCTATGGGTTCACAGGCTGCGCCAGCCTGGCAAAGATCCTCGCCCGGATCCTTGAGCAGGCAGGCACCGTGTCACCGACGGACTGGCCCGGCACCGTGACGATCCTGCGCGACATCGTCACAACGTTCAGAGCCCAAATCGACAACATCAACCAGGAAAGCACGGAAGCCCCCACCATTTTCGAGGATCTGAAAGCCCGTCACACCCACCTGCTGCGGGAGTTCGAACCCACGCCGCCCGCCGCCGAGCCTACCCCGGGAGAAGCCCCGCTGCCGGACAGTTACTTCCGGCCAGACTTGGAAGCCGAAATCCTGGAGTACTTCGTTCCTGAAGCCCAGGAGTATCTGGAAACCATTTCCTCCTGCCTGCTCCGGATGGAGAAGGATCCGACGAACACGGATACGATCCACCAATTATTCCGTGCGGCTCATACCCTCAAAGGGTCCGCGTACACGGTCGGATTCCAGGCCATCGGGGATCTGACCCATCACCTGGAAGACATCATGGGCACGATCCGCGACGGGAAGATGCAGGTCACGGCAGAATTGACGGACCTGTTCTTCCGCGCCGTGGATGAAGTTCGCCTCCTCTTGGGACGAGACCCGGCCAAGCTGCCGCAGATCCGGCAGGAGTACTCGCCCCTCATGCAACGACTCCATCAGGCGGCCACCGGCCAGGCTGAGAAAGCCCCGGCTCCGCCCGTGGCCATGACAACGACCACGCTCACAGAGACCAGGCCACTCCGCGAAGAGCTTCCCGTCGAGCCGCCTGCGACGGCAAAGCCCCCAGCTCCGGCGGCCGCGGAACCGGAAGCACGGCCGCAGCCCGTCGACGCGAAAGAGATCAGCCAGGGTACAGTCCGGGTCAGCCGGGACCGTCTGGAGCGGCTGCTCAATCTGGTCGGCGAATTGGTCATCGGCCGCAGCCGCTTGGAACAACGGTTAACAGTCCTCGAGCAGTTGGCGCGCCAGGTACAAGCATATAAGAACCGGATAATCGAAACGGTCCGGACGTTTGAGGAGAAGCACGCCTTCACCTTGCCCGAGGCCACGGGTACCAGTGAAGGCGGCCAGTCTCCGCTCACCCTGCCGGCCAACTTCGGCGCGCTCGAGTTCGACAAGTACGACGACTTCAACATCCTGGCGCGCCGCATGACCGAGGTGTCGGCCGACGTCAGCGAGGTGATGGCCCAACTCAGCACCTCGATCCACAAAGCCCGCGAGGACATGGGCCTGCTTCAGCAGATGACCACCGACCTGCGCGATGAGATTGCCCGTACCCGGATGGTCCCCATAGGCTCGTTGTTCACGCGGTTCCAGAAGGCAGTCCGCGAAATGGCGCGGATGGTCAGCAAGGATGTCGAAGTCGTCTTCTCCGGAGCCAGCACCGAGGTGGACGCCGGCGTCGTTCAGCGGCTGGCCGAGCCGTTAATCCATATGATGCGGAACGCCGTGGCTCACGGCATCGAACCGCCGGCAGTCCGCAAGGCCGCCGGAAAGCCCGAGAAAGGCACGGTGTACCTCCACGCCTTCAACCAGCGCAATACGATCGTGATTGAGATCGAAGATGATGGCGCGGGGCTGAACATCGAGAAGATCAAGGCGAAGGCGATCGCGTTGGGTCTGGTGCGCCCCGAGCGGGCCGAGGAGATGCCACACGCCGATTTGATCGAGCTGATCTACCTCTCGGGCTTCTCGACGGCGGAAGAAATTGGCGATCAGGCTGGCCGTGGTATCGGCATGGACGTGATCAGACGCGCCGTCACCGACCTCAACGGGCAGATCGACATCGAAACCGAGCCTGGGATCGGCACAAAATTCACCCTGAGCCTCCCTCTCACCATGCTCATTTCAACCGCGCTGATGGTCCGGGCCGGAGACCAGCAATACGCGATGCCGCTCCCCGCAATTCGGGAAGTCACCGTGCCGCCGCCCGGGGCCATGAATGACGTCAGCGGACGCTCCGTCCTGCAGATTGGAGAGGGCGAAGCCATCGAAGTGTTTCCCCTCCCGCTATTGCTAGGGGTCGAACAGACGCCCCGCGAGGGCCCTGTTCCGGTGGTGGTCATCCGCACGCCCAAGGGTGTGGTGGGCATCGAGGTGGACGCACTGCTGGGCCTGCAAGAAATCGTCATCAAGACCCTCGGTTCGCTCAGGCTCTTTCAGGGCTCCTGCTACAGCGGGGCGACCATCGATCCGGAAGGTCGGGTCATCCTGGTGGTGGACCTGCCCAGCCTGTTCAAACGGGAGGGCGACAAGGCCCTGCCAGCGGCTCACCAGTTGCCCGAACCGCTGCGGTTGGAAGCGGCGGGAGGCCACAAGACCGAGCAGGAGAACCCGGGGATCCTCTTGGTCGACGACTCGCTGAGCGTCAGGAAATTCATCGGGCGCATGCTGGAGGCGGCGGGCTACAAGGTGCAAACGGCCTCCGATGGTGAGGAAGGGTTACGGAAAGCCACCACCGCGCCGTTCCAAGTGATCATTGCAGACCTGGAAATGCCGAAAATGAACGGCTATGAGCTCATCCAGGCCCTTCGTGACCGGCCGGAGACGAAGTCTATCCCGGTCATCGTGCTGACGACCCGGGCCGGTGAGAAGCACCGCCAGATGGCCCAGAGCCTAGGGGTCTCCTCGTACCTCACCAAGCCGGTCGAGGAACGGGCCCTCATCAAGGAGATCAGCCAGTTTGTGAGCGTGCCCACAGCGGCCAAACCGTAATCGCCGTTTAGAGAGAATGGTGTATGAGCCTGCAGGGACAGACCAAAGCCGCCGCAGCCGGTGAGGCGTTTGAACGTCTGCTGGTCGTCACCAGCGGTCCGGTGAAGCTAGCGCTGTCGGCGCCGATCTTCGAAGGGGTGCTGCCACTGGGGAAAGCCGGAACCAAGGACATCGTGACCGTCCGCGGGATCACATATCGCGTGACGCCTCTCGCTGGCCGGTGGGATGGGACGCCTTCCCCCGCGACGCCCAAGACGCTGTTACTCTTGTGCGGATACCGCGGGCAGCACCGCGGGTTCACAGTGGACCGCGTGCTGGGTCTCACCGAAGTGGCTCCACGGCAGATCCGCCCCCTGCCGCCGCACTTCGCGTGTGAGGAACGGACGTGGTTCAACGGATTCTTTCTGTTCCGGGACACGATCGCCTTGTTGGTCAATCCCGACTGGCTGCTCGCGCCAGGCAAAGACGCCGACGCGGCCGAGAGCTTCGGGGACACCGCGTCGTGCCTCACCGAGGACTCATGTCTGACGGGGGACATCTTAGAACTGGAAATCATCGATGCTGAGAGGGCAGAATAAGGAAACCGCAAAGCGCGCCTCGAATTGGTCGCTGATGGTATTCTCTATCGGCGGCCACCGCCTCGCGGCTCGAACCGAAGAAATCGGAGGCGTCCGGCCGTGGACCGACCCCATGCCGGTCCCGAGCCATACCCCGTTCATGAACGCACTCTTGCGGCACGACGAAGAGGTGCTTCCGGTCTACGATCTGGCTGCACGGTTGAAGCAGCAGGTTCGCGGGACGCCGCCGCTGTGCTTGATCGCCAAACGGGAAGATGGGCTAATGGCGGTGTGTATCGATGGAAGCATCCCGACGCTCAGGACGATCGATCCCCAGACGCTCCAACCGTCCGCCGAACCTGACCCCGATATCCTGGGGTACTGCGAGATCGAGGGGGAACAGGTCCCGCTCTACGCGCTGGCCAAGCTGGGAATGCCAACAACGACTCATGCTGCATGATGATGGAGGACCATGCCGACAATCTTAGTTGCCGACGATAGTCTCAGCGTTCGAAAGGTCGCCGAACGGCAGTTGATCGAGGCAGGTCTGGAAGTGGCGCTGGTGGCCAACGGCGAGGAAGCCTTGACTTGGTTGAAGAGCAGGCGGCCGGACCTGGTCATCGCGGACGTCATCATGCCGGACAAGAGTGGGTTCGAGGTCTGCGCGTTCGTCAGGTCGAACGCCGCCCTGGCGGACACGCCGGTAATCCTAGTGTCGGGGTTCGTGGATGAAGAGGTCACGCGGCAGGCCGAGGCCTGTCGGGCCGACAGCATCATCAAGAAACCTTTCCAAGGGGCCCTCCTGCGCGAGCGAGTCCTCGAATTGCTGTCCGCTCGAAAGGCTCACACGCCGCAGGCATCAGCGTACGCCCCCGCGGCGCCGGGTGAGGGTCTCGGCCGGGGGTTGCGCGACAGCACCGCGTCTGCTATTCAAGCCTTGGAAAAACGCCTGGCGCAGCAGGAAAAAGCGTTGGGGCAGGCCTCCATGCTCATCAAGGACATGGGAGCCCGGCTCGCAGAAACCGAACAGCAGACGGACGAGCTGCAGAAACGGCTGGCGGCGCTGGAGCCGGCCGTCGCTTCGGCGGAAAAACTCCTCCAAATGCTGGGAGAATCCGTCCGCCAAGCCACGCAAACCTTGGGCCGACACAGACCATGACCGCTTTGTCAGCTCCGCTCGGCCTGCTGTCTGAGAACGAGCGGGAGAAACGATAGAGTCGGCCACGACTATGGACACGAGCGAAGACCAGTTTCAAGAAGAAATCCTCCAGCTCTTTGCCGAAGAGGGGTTGGAGTGGATCAAGCAGATCAAGGTCGCCTTGCAGGAGCTGGAGAGCGGGGCGACGCTGGATAAGGAAAAGAAACATTACGACATCATCCTCCGCAGTCTGACCAACCTCATGGGCTCGGCCGCCACCGTCGAACTGGCCGCGCTCCAGAAACTCACCCTCGCACTGGTCCCACTCCTGCAAGCCATGCAGACCAAAAAAGTCCCTGCCAAGCCGGAGCACTTCGCCACGATCCGGCAGGGGATCGCGCTCATGTATGCCTCCGTGCAAGTCCTGCACATGGCGTCACAGCGAACGATCGTCAAGGCCAATCTCGAAAGCATCATGCAGCTCCAGGCGGACGGCCTGCAGCGTGCGGTCGCCAAGGTGCAAGGAATCTCGAAGGCTGCTGCGTCCGCTCCGAAGCGGCCCGTCAGCCCCGAAGCCACCTACCTGGGAAAAATCGTGCAGGCGCTGCTGGACCTCAAGCACGCGCGTCCCTCCTCGTTAGAGCCCAGCAGGAACCTGGTCGAACTCGTGCTCCGCAGATTGCACCGGCTGTCCGACCAGGAATCGGCGGAGGTCACAGCCGCCTCGGTCGCCAGCATCCTGCACCAAATGGAAGGGCTCGACGAACGGTTCCTGGAGGAAACCCGGCGCCGGGTGGAGACGTTGAAGCAGGTTATCGCCGGACTCAAGGCCGGCACCCGCGATCCCCACTTACAGAAAGCCAACCTCCAGGGCGGCCTGCGGGATATCTCGTCGCTGTACGAGACGGCCCGTGAGGTCGGGGCTACGCCGATCGTTCAGTTCCTACATGGCCTGGAAACGCTGCTCCTGGAAGTCGTCTACAAAGGCGTGGCGCTGGTCCCCCAGCGAGTCGAGGTTGTGGCCGACCGCGTGGACACTCTGGTGGCGATGGCCCAAGAATGGGTCGAGATGGGCCGAACCGAACAGGCAGCCATCGAGAAGGCCCTGGCGCCGCTCATCGACAAGGATCTCGCCCGCACCTAAAGTCCAGCCTCATGACGGGCACGGCACGTCAGATCGAAGTCCCTGAACATTTTCGACGAGCTCAGCGGGGAAAGCGCCCGGCGGGGCGGAAGGGCATGTTGGTGCCGAGGGACAGAATTGAACTGTCGACACCAGCCTTTTCAGGGCTGTGCTCTGCCAACTGAGCTACCTCGGCACCTCGCGAGGCTCACACTTGTACCAAGTTCATCTCCCGAAATCAAGGCGATCGCTTGCGCTTCTGATCCGCCTGCCGTAGATTCCGCGTTGTGAGCGATCTCTCGTTTGTTCCTCATCCGCTTCTCAAAAATCCGCATCTGATGACGCTGTACACACGCTTCATGCCCCGCCCCGGATTGCTGCGGGATGTGCCCACCGAGGCCCGCCTTTTCATGGTCGCCCCCGAAGCCAGGGTTCTGGGTTTCTGCCATTGGCAGCCCGACTGCCGCACACGCCCGACTCTGGTGCTCATCCACGGTCTGGAAGGGTGCAGCGAGTCGCACTACATGCGCGGGATCGCAGCCAAGGCCTGGCGGGCGGGGCTCAACATAGTCCGGATGAATCAGCGCAACTGCGGCGGGACCGAGCATCTGGCACCGACGCTCTACAACAACGGGATGAGCGGAGACGTCCGCGCGGTCCTGAACGAGCTGGCGACAAAAGATGGCCTGGAGGCGATTTGGCTCGGCGGGTACTCCATGGGTGGCAGCCTCGTGCTTCGAGCAGCAGGGGAGTTGGGAAGCGCCCAGCCGGCCTTGAAGGGCGTCGTCGCGGTCTGCCCCAACATTGACCCAGCGACGTGCACGGCCGCCCTCATCCAGCCGCGGAACTGGCTCTACAACCGGCACTTCGTCCAAAGCCTCAAGGTACGGCTGCAGCGAAAGGCGGCCTTGTTCCCTGGCAAATACGACCTGTCCCGTTTGAGCTCGATCCGTACGCTCTTGGACTTTGACGAGGCGTACACCGCGCCAGACGGCGGCTACCGGAACGCCGCCGACTATTACGAACAGACAGCCGCCCGACACGTGCTCGGCGACATCGCCGTGCCCACGTTCATCATCACCGCGCAAGACGACCTCTTCATTCCCTATTGGATCTTTGACGCGTCGTCTTTGCGAATGAATCCGCACATCCGGCTCGTGGCCCCCACCCACGGCGGGCACTGCGGGTTTATCCAGCGACGCGTCCCAGGCGAAGATCGGTACTGGGCCGAGAACCGGCTGTCGGACTTTG
Organism: uncultured Nitrospirales bacterium; assembly: GCA_964610095.1. GTDB lineage: Bacteria > Nitrospirota > Nitrospiria > Nitrospirales > NS-4 > NS-12. Next base: position 22,985 of record CAZSUT010000008.1, read on the forward strand.
TGAGCGAATCTACATCCGCTCTTCATCCAGCTCGATGATGTCCACCCACGTGGCGGCACGGGGGAGCTGCTCGACAAGAACGCCAAGCTTGGCGGCGATTTCAGCGCGCCGCGCCTGAAAGCGCAGGCGCGAGGCCTCGTCCTTGGGACCGCCGTTCAGGATCCGCTCATTCCACTGGCGAATATCCTCGTCCGTGAAAGGGCGGGCCTGCGCCTTAACCCAGGCAAGGATCTCCTCATCGGTCCCGCCTCGCAGCACGCGCGTTTCGAAGTCTTCCCCTTTGATCTGGAGAAAGTCGAGCAGGTACTTGTCGAACCCGACCGTGATGTAGTTGTAGTCCTGGATCAGACCGGGGTGGCGCATGCGAATCTTGTCAATGAAGCGCGCCAGGTGTGCCATCCCGCCCAGCAAGACTTTCGGGCTTTGAGGATACCGCTGCATCGATATCACTCTCCTCTCGTCCCTTGCTCTTTGAGCGGGTCCATAGCCCAGCGCAGCTGGGCGTTTCGCCGTCGCAGCCCCGCAGACCCGGCTGTACGCCCCACGCTGCATCTGGGCGCCCATGCGGGGTCACCCGCTCGATCGGAATAGGTTATGAGCACGTCAGGGTGGCCCGGAGACAGGACCCGCTCTTAGCTCTTTCTGATTCGCGATCATGTGGATGTCGAGCAGGTGCTCGTTCTGATCGATCGAGTAGAAGATCCGCCACTCGCCCACGGCGTATTTGGACAACCCGGGCAGGTCCGGCAAAATCGGCTCGTGGCGCAGGTTCTCCACGTTCGAGGCCAGCCATTTAGTCTTCTCTAGCAGACGTTGGGCCGTAGCTTTCTCGATCTTGGCAAGATCGTCCAGCACGGCCGGCCGATAGGCGATGCGATACCATGCCATGCTACCACCGCAGACCGAGCTTCTCGGCCACTTCCTCTCCGGTGATGCGCGCAGAGGATGCAAGGGACTGTTTGAGCCGCTCCCGGATCGCCTCGCCCATCTCCATAGCCAGGTCGGGATCGCCGAGGAGTTCGCGTAAGCGATCGTCCACGATCCCCTTGACCAGTTCCTTGAGCTCTTCCAGCGTGAAGTCCGAGAGCTTCATGATGCACGTCCCCGCGATCTGGCTTACAATGAATCCCAGTTACACCCGTGCAAGCCGCTCATCGAGAGAGCATAAGGAGGATGCCATGGCAAAAGCAATCTGGAACGGGGCCGTGCTCGCCGAAAGCAAGGCCTGCATCATCGTCGAAGGCAATCACTACTTCCCGCCCGATGCTATCAAGCGTCAGTACTTCAAACCGAGCACCACGCACACGACCTGCCCGTGGAAGGGCGAGGCCAGCTACTACGACGTGGAAGTGAACGGGCAGGTCAACAAGGGCGCCGCCTGGTATTACCCTACGCCGAAGGAGGCGGCCAAGCACATCACCGGCTACGTCGCCTTCTGGAAAGGCGTCAAGGTGGAGGCCTAGGACGCGCCGTGAAGCGCCTGGCCGGCAAGATCGCCATTGTCACCGGCAGTAGCAGCGGGATTGGCAAGGCCATCGCCTTCAAATTTGCCGAGGAAGGCGCGCGCGTGGTGGTCACGGCGAGACGCCAGCACTTGTGCGAGCAGACGGTCAAACAGATCCGCGAGAAAGGCGGCGACGCCGTCGCGATCCAGACGGATGTTTCCGATGAGAAGCAAGTGGAGCACCTCATCACAGAAACCGTCAAGCGGTACGGGCGGCTCGACATCCTGGTCAACAACGCCGGCATTGGCGGCGGCGGGCGCATCGAACAAACCAGCACGGAGACGTTCGACCGCGTGATGAACGTCAATCTGCGCGGCACCTTCCTCTGCTGTCGGGCGGGCTTTCGCCAGATGAAGCAGAACGGCGGCGGCACGATCATCAACATGTCAAGCGTGGCGGGCGTTCAGGCGTGGGCGGAGACCGGCACCTACAGCGCGTCCAAGCACGGCCTCATGGCCTTGACCAAGTCCCTGGCCGATGAAGGCCGGCCTTATAAGATCAAAGTCAGCGCCATCTGCCCGGGCGGTGTCGCCGATGAGTTGGTGGACGCATCACCGGAAGAGATCCTGCGCAGCGAGAAGATCAGCCCTTACGACATCGCAGAGACCGCGGTCTATCTCGCCACGCTCGGTCCCTACGCAGTCGTCCACCAGATCATCGTGGATCGGCTGGGAGCGGATTGGTGAGGCTACAGATCGGCTGAGGTCTCGGGCCACACGAGTTGGAGGAAGGCCGGCTTCTCTCGCAATCCGTCAAAGTAAGCCCGCACGTCTTCGGTGAGCGCCACCACATCCACGCCCATATAGATACCGGAAAACTTCTGCAGGCGCTCCAGAGCCGCCTGCGACAGCGTGCCGGCTGGCTCCGAGGCGTTGACCAGGCGCTTCAAATTCGCCGCAGCCACCTGGATCAGGGCTTGCAGAAACTGCCCCTGTGGCGAATCGGGCCCCACGGCATGCCACAAACCCTCAAACACCTCGTGGCACTCCCACCAGTAGCCATCGTTGTAAAGATCGATGCCGTAGAGGTACCACTCGCTGTCCCACCATTCCTCCGGCATGAACGGGGGCGGCGTCGGTTCCGGCTGGCCATAAGAATGCCCGTGCGGGTCCCGCCGCGGGTGCGGCAACTGGCCGGGAATGAACCGGTAGGCGGGGAAGGGGCGGTCCGTGTAGCGCGGCAAAGACATTCTGCGACTATAGCACACCTCGGCTTGACACCAGGGTTCCGCATGAGTAAGATGAGGATGCCTTTAAGACCAGTCCTGCGAGGCTGGGAAGGAGTCTGACATGGCGCAGTTCATTGCGCTCCTGCACAAGCGGCTGCCGTTGCCTTCCGGTGAAGGTTTCCCGGAAGGTTTTTTTATGCCCATGAGGCCCTTCACTTTGTTCAGGGTGACAGTATGGAAGTGAAGCAGGCCTCACGCACAGTCATGGACGCCCAGGAAAGCAACCGGGCCCTGACCCGCGTCGCGCACGAGATCATTGAGAAGAACCACGGGATCGCCAACGTGGCTCTGGTGGGCATTCGGACCGGCGGCGTGTACCTCGCCAAACGGCTAGCCAAAAAGCTTCAGGAGATCGAAGGGACGGCGGTTCCCGTCGGGGAGCTGGACATCACCCTCTATCGTGACGATCTCAACGCGCGGAAAGAGCACCCTGTACTGCGTAAGACCGACATCCCTTTCGACATCACAGACCTCAAGGTGATCCTGGTGGACGACGTCCTCTTCACCGGCCGGACGATCCGGGCCGCCATGGACGGGTTGATTGACCTTGGACGCCCTGGCGAGATCCAACTGGCGGTGCTGGTGGATCGCGGGCACCGGCAGCTCCCGATCAAAGCCACCTATGTGGGCAAGAACTTACCGACCGCACTTGAAGAATCGGTTGAAGTTTATCTGGAGGAGGCGGGGACCCCGGACCGCGTGGTGCTCCTGCCGTGAAACTATGAGCCTCAAGCGCAAAGACCTGCTCGGCATCCAGGACTTGACGGTGGAGGAGATCAACCTCGTCCTGGAGACAGCCGAGTCCTTCAAGGAGGTCACAGGGCGCGAGATCAAGAAAGTCCCGACCCTCCGCGGCAAGACCGTCGTGAACCTGTTCTTCGAGCCCAGCACCCGCACACGGACCTCCTTCGAGCTGGCGGCCAAGCGGCTGAGCGCCGACGTGATCAACTTCGCGGCATCCACCAGCAGTGTCGTGAAGGGCGAGACCCTGCTCGACACGGCCCGCAACATCGAGGCCATGCAGGCCGACTTCATCGTCCTGCGCCACCCGGAGGCCGGCGCGTCGAACATTCTGGCCCGGCTGCTGCGGGCCTCGGTCATCAACGCCGGGGACGGCGGACACGAACACCCAACGCAGGCCCTCCTGGACCTCTACACGCTGCGCGAGAAGAAGCGCGCGTTCAAGGGCCTGCGTCTGGCGATCGTCGGTGACATCGCCCACAGCCGCGTGGCCCGTTCCAACATCTATGCCCTTGTGAAGCTGGGCGCGGAGGTGCGGGTCGCCGGCCCGCCGACGATGATGCCCCAAGAGATCGAGCGGCTAGGCGTGACGGTGTTCTATAACCTCGACGAGGCACTGCGCGGCGTGGACGTCATCATGATGCTGCGGCTGCAACTGGAGCGCCAGGGGATCGCCCTCTTCCCCAGCATCCGCGAATACTCGAGGCTCTACTGCCTCACGCCGGAGCGGATGAAGTTGGCGTGCCCGGACGTCCTCGTGATGCACCCCGGGCCAATCAACCGGGGCGTGGAGATCGACCCGGAAGTGGCGGACAGCGTGTCGTCTGTGATTCTCGACCAGGTGACTAATGGCGTCGCAGTCCGCATGGCGGTCCTCTACCTCTTATCAGGCGCGAAATGATCGTCGTCATCCGCAATGGCCGCGTCATTGACCCAGGCCGGATCAACGGCCCGGCCGACGTCCTGATCCAGAACGGAAAGATCGCGCAGGTCGGGAAGGGACTGGCCGTACCACCCGGCGCCGCCGTCATGGACGCCGCCGGCAAGTGGGTCCTGCCGGGATTCGTGGACCTGCACGTGCATCTGCGCGAGCCTGGGTTCGAGTACAAGGAGACGATCCAAACCGGCACGGCGGCAGCCGTCGCCGGCGGCTTCACCAGCGTCTGCTGCATGCCGAACACGTCGCCGGTGAACGACAACCAGTCTGTGACGGAGTTCATCCTGGACAAGGCCCGCGCCGCCGGGCTCGCCCACGTGTTTCCCGTCGGCGCGATCACGAAGGGGTCCGAGGGCAAGGAGCTCGCGGAGTTCGGGGAGCTGAAGGACGCCGGGTGCGTGGCGGTGTCCGACGACGGCAAGCCCGTCATGAATGGCATGGTGATGCGCCGTGCGCTCGAGTACGCGCGGACCTTCGCCCTCACGGTCGTGGACCACTGCGAGTGCCTACATCTTTCCGAAGGGGGGTGCATGCACGAAGGGCTGGTGGCCACCGAGTTGGGCCTGCACGGCGTCCCTAACGCGGCGGAGGACGTGATGGTGGCCCGCAACCTGGCCCTCGCGGAACTGACCGGCGGGCGGCTGCACTTAGCCCATCTCAGCACGGCCGGCTCGGTCCGGATGGTCCGGGATGCCAAGGCCCGTGGCATCAAGGTCACGGCCGAGGCCTGTCCCCACCACTTCCTCCTGACCGACGAGGCCGTGCGCGAATTCAACACGAACGCGAAGATGAACCCACCGCTTCGAAGCCGCAAGGACGTGGACACCATCAAGGCGGGGCTGAAGGACGGGACCATCGACGCCATTGCGACGGACCACGCCCCGCACGCGGACTTCGAAAAGCAGCGGGAGTTCGACTATGCCCCCTTCGGGATCGTGGGGCTGGAAACCGCCTGGGGCCTCGCTTTGACACTGGTAGACGAAGGCGTGTTATCGGTCGAGCAGGTGGTCGCGTTGCTGACCGTGCAGCCGGCCCGCGCGTTCGGCCTCTCCAAGGGCACCCTGGCCGTTGGAGCCGACGCCGACGTAACGATCGTGGACCCTGACGCTCAGTGGGTCGTCGAGCCCGAGCAGTTTCGTTCCAAGGGACGCAACACTCCCTTCGCCGGGTGGAAGCTGAAGGGGCAGGTGACGACGACGATCGTCGGCGGGAGGACTGTCTATCCGTAAGCTCATTGTGGTGTGTCAGTGCGTCGAGGTCATCGCGCTGGCGATCTGGGTGGGGGGACTGGCGTCTATCATCGCGGCCGTCATCCCGGCGGCCTTCAACAGCCCGATCACGATCGAGGCGGCGGGCCGGTTGCTGATGAAGACGTTTCACGGATATGACTGGCTGGTCCTGGTCTCGGCCAGTGCCCTCATGCTCAGCATGCTGGCACGCGGAGTTCTTGCGAAGGACCTGATCAGTAGGCCTGAGTGGGCCGTGGCGGGGGTCATGGTGATGGTGGCAGCAGGGTTGACGTTTTACCTCAATCCCGAGGTGATACAGCTGCAGGAGCTGGCATTCGCCACGATGGAAACTGACGCGAAAAAAGCGGCATACGATGCCTTTTTCCACTATCATTGGATTGCGCGGATTCTCTATCTTTTCAACCTGGGATTGGGCATGACCCTCCTGTGCATGAAGGTGCAGAAATGGGTGCGGTGAAACCGGCGGTCCTCGCGTTGGCGGATGGAACCGTGTTCAAGGGCTCAGCGCTGGGCGCGCCGGGGGAAACCGTCGGCGAAGTGGTGTTCAACACTGCCATGTCGGGGTATCAGGAAGTCCTGACGGACCCCTCGTACCGCGGCCAGATGGTCACGATGACCTATCCGCACATCGGCAACTATGGGATCAACCGGGAGGACGTGGAATCGTCGCGCCCATGGTTGGCCGGCTTCATCGTGAAAGAAGCGTCTCCGTACCCGAGCAACTGGCGGAGCAGGCTGACCCTGGACGATTATCTGCGCCAGTACAGCATCGTGGGAATCCAGGGGATCGACACGCGGGCCCTGACCACGCACCTCCGCGACCACGGCTCGCAGCAGGGCGTCATCTCGCATACGGACCTCGACCCTAAGCGAGTGGCGCAAAAGGCCCGGGAGGCCCTCAGCATCCTCGGCCGGGACTTGGTCAAGGAAGTGACCTGCGCCAAGCCCTATAAATGGATGGAGGACTCCGGTAAGTGGAAGGTGGGAAGGGAAGGGGCGCTAGCAAGCGGGGCCCCCTCCCGTTTTCGAGTCGTGGCCTATGACTTCGGGATCAAGTACAATATTTTGCGGCGGCTGGTGGATGAAGGCTTCGAAGTCACGGTCGTCCCGGCCTCGACCACGGCCGACGCCGCACTGGCGCTGAATCCCGACGGGGTTTTCCTGTCTAACGGTCCGGGCGACCCCGAAGGAGTTCCCTACGCGGTCGAGGCGGTGCGGACACTGTTCGGCAAACGGCCCATCTTCGGGATCTGCCTCGGCCATCAGATCATCGGACTGGCGCTAGGATTGCAAACGTATAAGTTGAAGTTCGGGCACCATGGGGCGAACCATCCGGTGCTCGACTTGGAGACTCTCAAGGTGGAGATCACCTCCCAGAACCACAACTTTGCAGTGCGGGGAGGAGAGGTTGCCGGAGCCGGTGCGAAACCGGCCCCATGGACCACGCCCCACGGCCGCGTGCAACTGACCCATGTCAGCCTGAACGATGATGCGGTCGAAGGCCTGCGCTGTCTCGATCTGCCGGTGTATTCCGTCCAGTACCATCCCGAAGCCTCGCCGGGCCCCCATGACGCGAGGTATCTGTTCCACCGGTTCACCGACCTGATGGCGAAAGGAAAGGCGTAACGGAATATGTTGACTCGTCTCCGCATACTGACCTTGGCGGTGCTTTCGCTGATCACCGCCGGCTGCATCTCCATTTCCCTCTTCCCGCAGGCCATGCCGCTGCGGGAGAAAACGGTGCAAGGCACTGCGGTGGACAAGATTCTGATGATGGACATCTCCGGCGTCATCTCCGAGAAGGGCTCCAGCAATCCCCTGAGCGAGTCGGAAGACTTAGTCGCTCTCATCAAGGAGGAACTGACTCTGGCCGCCGAGGACAGCCAGATCAAGGCGCTGCTGCTGCGGATCAACAGCCCCGGTGGGACCGTCACGGCATCGGATGTCATTCATCACGAGATCAACGAATTCAAGTCGAAACGCAAAATTCCAGTCGTGGCCGTCATCATGGACATCGGCGCCTCCGGCGGGTACTACATCGCCGTCGCCGCCGATCGGATCATCGCCCACCCGACGAGCGTGACCGGCAGCGTGGGTGTCATCATGTTGCGCGTCAACGCGGAGGGCTTGCTCCAGAAGATCGGCGTAGAAGCAGGCGCGATCAAATCCGGTGCGAAGAAGGACATCGGCTCGCCGTTCCGTCCGATGAGCGAGGAGGAGCGCGCGATCTTTCAAAGCATGATCAATGGGTTCCAGTCGCGCTTCCTCGAGGTGGTCACCAAAGGCCGGAAGGCCCTGCCGGCTGACCAGCTCAAGCTCATCGCGGACGGGCGCATCCTCACAGGGCCGCAGGCCGTGCAGTTGGGGCTGGTGGACCAGATCGGCTATTTGGACGACGGGATCGCGGCGGCCAAGCACCTGGCCGGGCTCGCCGACGCCCGCGTCGTGATGTACGTGCGGCCCGGAACGTACAAAAACAACATCTACTCCCAGGCGCCCGGTGGGAGCACGCTCGAAGCCCTGGCGAACCTGGACATTATGGGGCTGGTCCGCGGCGGGACGCCCCAATTCCTCTATCTATGGATGCCCTGAGTACACACATGATTGGCAGGCGTGATGCCCTTGCCAAGGCACTCCGGCTCACAGCAGGGTTGTGCGGAGTGTGCCTGACGGGAGGTCTGCTAGACCTGTTAGTGGGCTGCACACGCGCACCCATCACAGGCCGCGAGCAACTGATTTTCTTTTCCGAGGAAACAGAAAATAAGATGGGCATCGAAGCTTACCGGGATGTCCTGCGCCAGTTCCCACTCAGCACGAACCCAGAGGCCAATGCGATGATTCGGCGCGTCGGTGAGCGGATCGCGGCCGCAGCCAACAAGCCGAGCTACGACTGGGAATTTGCCCTGATCCAAGACGATAAGATCATCAACGCCTTTTGCCTGCCGGGTGGGAAGGTGGCCTTCTTCTCCGGCATTCTCAAGCATACGCAGAACGAGGCTGGCGTGGCCACAGTGATGGGCCATGAGGTAACCCACGCCATCCAACGACACGGCGTCGAGCGGATCAGCCGTGGCATTCTCGAGCAGATTGCGCAGGTCGGCGCGATCGCCGGAGCGGCAACAGGGAGGGTGGATCCCCGGGCGGTCCAGGGCGTCCTGATGGCATACGGCGTCAACGCTTCCTTGCCATTCAGCCGCGTCCAAGAAAGTGAAGCGGACTACATCGGGCTCCGCCTGATGGCCCAGGCCGGGTACGATCCCCACGAAGCCATCGCCTTCTGGGAGCGGATGAGCGGGTGCCCCCGCAACATGATCGGCAAGCTCTGCTTCCGGTCGGGCGCTGGTGTTCCGGAGTTCCTGAGCACGCATCCTTCGGAAGAGACCAGGATCAAGAATATCGAGCGCTGGATTCCCGAGGCCATGCACTATTACAACCCGCCTCCCGACGCGCCGCCCACCACTTCACCGTCCAAGGCCATGGGCTAAACACCGGTGCCCAAGCGTCACGACATCCAGACGATCCTGCTGATCGGCTCGGGCCCGATCGTCATCGGCCAGGCCTGCGAGTTTGACTACTCGGGGACCCAGGCCTGCAAGGCCCTGCGCGAAGAGGGCTATCGCATCGTCCTCATCAACAGCAACCCGGCTACCATCATGACCGATCCGGAGCTGGCCGATCGTACCTATGTCGAACCAATCACCGCTGAGGTCGTAGAGCAGATCATCGAGCGTGAGCGCCCGGACGCGCTTCTACCCACCATGGGGGGCCAGACCGCGCTGAATATGGCCGTCGACCTCGCCAAGCGGGGAGTCCTGGCCAAGTACATGGTACAACTGATCGGCGCTTCGGCCGAGGCGATCCACAAGGCGGAAGACCGCAACGAATTCAGGGAGGCGATGTGGCGAATCGGGCTGAAGGTTCCGGAGAGCGGCATCGCGACTAGCCTCGTTGAGGCTGAGCATCTCATCGATTGGCTCAGCTTTCCGGCTATCGTCCGCCCCTCTTTCACACTGGGCGGCACTGGCGGGAACATCGCCTACAACCGTGAGGAGTTCAAGGCACACGTCGAGTGGGGGCTCATGCAAAGCCCGGCCAAGCAGGTCCTCATCGAGCAGTCGGTGTTGGGCTGGAAAGAGTATGAGCTCGAGGTGATGCGCGACACGAAGGACAACGTCGTCATCGTCTGCTCGATCGAGAACTTCGACCCGATGGGAATCCACACCGGCGACAGCATCACCGTCGCGCCCGCGCAGACCCTCACCGACAAGGAGTACCAGCTCATGCGCGACGCCTCACTCATGATCATGCGCGAGATCGGCGTGGACACCGGCGGCTCCAACATCCAGTTCGCAGTGAACCCGGTGGATGGCGAGCTGGTCGTCATCGAGATGAACCCGCGGGTCTCCCGCAGCTCTGCCTTGGCGTCGAAGGCGACGGGCTTCCCGATCGCGAAGATCGCAGCAAAGCTGGCCGTCGGCTACACCCTGGACGAGATTCCCAACGACATCACGCGCGTGACGAAGGCGTCCTTCGAGCCGAGCATCGATTATGTTGTCGTGAAGATCCCGCGATTCGCTTTCGAGAAATTCCCGCAGACCGATCCTGTCCTGACCACGCAGATGAAGTCAGTGGGGGAGGTCATGTCTATCGGGCGCACATTCAAAGAAGCCTTGCAGAAGGCCGTCCGCTCGCTGGAAGTGGACCGCTACGGGTTCGAACCGCACCCCTCGCTGGCGGAAGGCGATCCGGATGAAGTCGTCGCGCAGATCCGCGAACGCCTCCGGCGTCCCGACCCGGAGCGGCTGTGGCACGTGGCCGACGGCCTGCGCATGGGAATCTCCGTGGACGAAATCTACGCGCTGACGAAGATCGATCGCTGGTTCCTCGACCAGATGAAGGACATCCTAGCGGTCGAGGATCAGCTTGCACGCGCAAAACACCCATTGCCAACGCCTCTGCTCCGCGAGGCCAAGCAACTGGGCTTCTCGGACCACCGGCTTGGCGAGTTGCTCGGGGCCTCGGAAGAGGCGATCCGCCAGCTTCGGATTGATGAAGGGATCACGGCGGTCTTCAAGCGGGTGGACACGTGCGCCGCCGAGTTCCAGGCGCTGACACCCTATCTCTACTCCACCTATGAATCGGAATGCGAGAGCCGGCCGCAGGCCCGCCAAAAAGTTATGATCCTCGGCGGCGGGCCGAACCGGATCGGACAGGGCATCGAGTTCGACTACTGCTGCGTGCACGCCGCGCTGGCCTTACGCGACATGGGCTATGAGACCATCATGGTCAACTGCAACCCTGAGACGGTCAGCACCGACTACGATACCTCGGACCGGCTCTACTTCGAGCCGCTCACGGAGGAGGACGTCCTCGCCATCGTGGATACGGAGCGGCGCGCGGGCACGCTCCTGGGGGTCGTCGTGCAGTTCGGCGGGCAGACCCCGCTGAAACTGGCCTTGCCGTTGGAGCGGGACGGCGTCCCAATTCTGGGCACGTCGCCGGATGCGATCGATCGGGCCGAGGACCGCGAGCGGTTCAAGACACTGCTGGAGAAGCTGGACCTGAAGCAGCCGGCCAGCGGAACAGCGCGGTCGGTCGCCGAGGCCGTCGCCGTCGCGGCCTCGATCACGTATCCGGTGATGGTCCGCCCGTCCTATGTGCTAGGCGGCCGGGCCATGGAGATCATCTACGACGAGAAGAGCCTCAACGCCTACGTCGGCCAGGCGATCAAGGCTTCGGTGCAGCATCCGGTCTTGATCGACAAGTACCTGGAGGACGCCATCGAGATCGACGTGGATGCCCTGTCCGACGGGCGGCAGGCGGTCATCGGCGGCATCATGGAGCACATCGAAGAGGCGGGCGTCCACTCCGGGGATTCGGCCTGTTCGCTGCCGCCCTATTCGCTCTCACCGGGGATTGTAGAGGAGATCCGCCAGCAGACGATCGCCCTGGCGCGCGAGCTTCGCGTGGTCGGCTTGATGAACGTGCAGTTCGCGGTCAAGGACGGGGCCCTCTACGTTCTTGAGGTGAACCCACGGGCATCGCGCACCGTTCCATTCGTCAGCAAGGCGATCGGAGTCCCCCTGGCCAAGCTCGCTATGCAAGTGATGATGGGGCGGACGTTCGAGCAGATCGGCTTCACGGCGGAGCGGACCCCGGTGCACATCTCCGTCAAGGAAGCTGTCTTCCCCTTCAACAAGTTTCCCAACACCGACGTGCTGCTGGGCCCGGAGATGCACTCCACCGGCGAGGTCATGGGTCTCGCCGACGATTTCGGCTCTGCCTTCCTGAAATCGCAGAGCGCCGCCGGCTCCACCCTGCCCATGAGCGGGCGGGTGTTCATCAGCGTGAAGGACAAGGACAAGCCGACGACCGTGCCCCTCGCCCGCCGGTTCCTGGAACTCGGGTTCACCGTCTGGGCAACACGGGGGACGGCCGACTTCCTGGCCCAGCATGGGGTCAAGAATGTGGAGACCGTGAACAAGGTGACCGAGGGCCGCCGCCCACACATTGTGGACCACATCAAGAACGGGGAGATTGCCCTCGTCATCAACACGGTGGGGGACAAGGTCTCCCAGATGGATTCCGCGTCGCTGCGCCGAGCCGCGCTGGTTCAGAACGTGCCCTACCAAACGACGATGGCCGGCGCCCGCGCGACCCTGATGGCCATCGAGGCGGGCTTGAAACGCAAGCTGGCCGTCAAGCCCTTGCAGGAGTATTACGCGGTAGGCACGAAGGCATAGCGAAGAACGATGGCGAAGATACCGATCACAAAGAAAGGATACGCGGCGTTGCAGGCCGAACTCGAGCGGTTGAAGAAGATCGAGCGCCCCAAGAACATCAAGGAGATCGAGGAGGCAAGGGGCCACGGCGACCTGAGCGAGAACGCGGAATACCACGCCGCCAAGGAGCGCCAAAGCCACATCGACGCGCGGATCCGTGACCTGGAGCACAAGCTGGCGGAGGCGCAGATCATCGACACCTCGAACCTTTCAACCGACAAGGTCGTCTTCGGCGCGACCGTAACGGTCAAGGACGTCCAAACCGAGAAAGAGCAACGCTATACGCTGGTCGGCCAGGACGAGGGTGATCTGAAAAACGGCAAGATCTCGGTCCAGTCACCGGTCGGGCGCGCCCTCATCGGTAAGCGGGTGGGGGATACCGTCGAGGTCAAGACGCCGGCCAAAGTCGTGGAGTACGAAGTGCGCAACATCTGCTTCGAGGACAGCTAGTCCCGTCCATGGCACGGTCGCCGAACAGCCCTGAATCTGTCCCGCCGCCCATCATCACCCTGCTGACGGACTTCGGCGCCGCCGACGTCTTCGTCAGCAGCATGAAGGGTGTGATCCTCGGCATCAACCCGCACGCCCAGATCATCGACCTGACCCACGACATCCCCGCGCACAACATCCGCGCCGGCGCCTATCTCCTGCATTCCGCGTCCCGCCACTTTCCCCCCGGCACGATCCATGTGGCGGTGGTGGACCCGGGCGTCGGCAGCGAGCGACGACCGTTGCTCGTGACCACGCGCTCGTACCATTTTCTGGCGCCCGACAACGGACTCCTCAGCTACATCCTCGCCTCAGAGCCGAAGGCCGAGGTCCGCGAGCTGACGGCCAAGCAATACTTCCTGGGCACGGTCGGCTCGACTTTCCACGGCCGCGACCTCTTCGCCCCGGCGGCCGCGTGGCTGTCGCTGGAGGAGCCAACCGATGCCTTTGGACCCAAGATCGACAATCCAGTCCGTTTCGAAGTACACCAGCCTCAACTAGAAGAAGGCCGGCTCGTGGGCGAAGTCCTGCACGTTGACCGCTTCGGCAATCTCATCACCAACATCAGCCAGACCCTCTTGCGCGAGGCACTGGGAACGGCCGAGTGGGCTAAATTCCAGGTTCGAATCAGGAACACTGACGTGAAAGGGCTTCACCGCTGCTACGCCGACGCGTCGCCGAGAACCCTTGCCGCCTTGATCAACAGCGACAATCTCTTAGAGCTTTTCTGCAACCAGGGCCGGGCGGACGAGCTGGTGAAAGCGGAGATCGGCGCGCGCGTCGAAGTGCAGGTGGCGTGACGCGGGTCCTGTCGCCGAGCCATCCTGACGTGCTCATGGCCTTTCGCCGTGCAGCCCCGATTACTCGGCTGTAGACCATTCCGCCAGGGTCCCGCTCGGCGCCACCCGCAGAAAAAGAAAGCTGAACGGGGAGGGGAAGTGGGGTCAGACTCGATTTTCTAATGTATGAGCATCGCAAATCTCCACTGCTGCCGTGGCCGGCGTTCCTTGTCCGGGTAGCCTACCACGCGGGTATAGGCATTCTCATCATCCTCATCTGTCTGGGCCTGGGGATGTTCGGGTACCACCATTTCGAGGGCATGCCCTGGATCGACGCCTTCGCGAACGCTTCCATGATCCTGTCGGGCATGGGACCCTTCGGTCCGCTTCAAACAAATTCCGGAAAACTCTTTGCCGGACTCTATGCGCTGTTCAGCGGGTTGGCCTTCATCACAACTGCGGGAATTATCCTGGCGCCGGTGGCTCATCGACTGATACACAAATTTCACCTTGAGTCGGATGCCGAAAGGCGTCCACGGTGACCTGTAAGGTCTGTGCAGGGGAGTGGCCGGGGAAGGATTACAAGATCTCCGACCTCGGGCGTACGGTTGCCTACCTGCATGCTGATCAGTTTTTCCCAGGCTGGACCGTGCTGGTGCTGAAGCGTCATGCGACTGAACTGTTCGACCTCACACGGGAAGAGCGCAGCCAACTCATAGAAGAAGTCACGGAGGTCTCGCGCACGCTGGCCGTCGTGTTCGATGCCGTCAAGATCAACTATGAATTGCTCGGCAATCAGCTTCCCCACATCCACTGGCATCTCATCCCAAGACTCGCCGATGACCAGGCCCCGCGCGACGCCGTGTGGACCGTCCGGCATAAGCCGAAGCGGCTCACGCCGGACGCGCGTCATGAACGAATCTCTCTCATCCGCACCCATCTCAAGATGTAAGCCGCTCTTGCAGGACTCGGGCCAACACCATAAGATGGTACCGAATGAGCCTGCGCGTCCACACCGCCCAAGCCGGGTCTCCGCGTCAACGCGGCAAAGGGCTCCGTACCGGCGCCGTCCGGTTTCTCCCGCGAGGCGTCAGCAAGCGAGACTACACCCGGAAAAACTACTTCGATGTCTGGCTTCCGTCTCTGGCGCCCAGCCTTCCGTTGCTCTCCCGGTTTTTGAAATCCGGGATGCCCGTCGCGACTTTTTTCCGACAATACCGGAAGGAGATGGAGAACACGGAGCCGCGCCAGGTGATCAAGCTGCTGGCGGAGATCGCCAAACGAACGCCAATCGCCATCTGCTGTTATTGCGAGGATGAGTGTCGGTTTCACCGCTCGGTGCTCATCGAACTCATTCGCAAGGTGAATCAATCACGCTGATCAACAATTCCAACAGGGGAGGGGACACCATGATGCGCATACTGCACATGCTGGGGTTGGGCGGGTTTGTGCTGGCGGCGACGCTGGCCTTCACGGCAGGCACGTCGCTCGCCGTCGAGCAGAGCGAGCAGGGCAAACGTGAGATGCACGAGCAGATGAGAAACGAGATGCGCCAACTGGAGGACAAGCACGAGCAGGACCGGCGCGCGCTCCATGACAAGTGCAAGCAAGACATGCGCGCCCTGGAGGACCGACATCATAGCGAAAAAGAGGCGTTGCGGGAGAAATACATGGGCAGCAAGAAGTGATCGCAGTTAAGACATTGCTCTTCACAATCCTGGCCCCCGGGACGGTGACGGTTCTTGTGCCGTATCTGTTGCTCACTTCGGGCTTTCGGTTGTTCCCCGTGGAGATCGGCGCTTTGCGGATCTTGGGGCTGCCTCCGATCCTGCTGGGCGCCTTGACCTATCTCTGGTGTGCTTGGGACTTCACCTTCACCGGCAGAGGCACACCAGCGCCGATCGACCCGCCGAAGGAATTAGTGGTGAAAGGCCTTTACCGCTACGTGAGAAATCCGATGTATGTGGGCATCACGCTCATCCTGCTCGGGGAGGCCTTGCTGTTCGAGTCGGCCGTCCTGTTCTTCTATGCCGGATTCCTGCTTGTGTGCGCTAATCTGTTCATTGTGTACTACGAGGAGCCAACCTTGCGGCGATTGTTCAGGGCATCATACGAGTCGTATTGCCAGTCTGTATCCCGGTGGATTCCTCGCCTGCCGTGAGATGCATTCCCTGCATCGTTTTTCTCCTCCTCTTTTTCTTCATCTCAGTCCATGCCCAAGAAGTAGACATTGCCCCCGGCGACAACCTGGTCGTCGAAGGCATCCCCAGAGTGCCGGCCACGCTCGCCGAGGTTGTGAGCCGGTACACGGAGTTCCGTCGGGCGGCCTTTTTGAGCTGGCACCCCATCAAGCGCGAGATGCTCGTCCGCACGCGCTTCGCCGAGACGGTGCAGGTGCACCAGGTCCGGTTCCCCGGCGGGGCCCGCACGCAACTCACCTTCTTCTCCGATCCAGTCCATGGCGCCTCGTACCCGCCGAAGGACGCGCGGTGGTTCATCTTCAGCAAGGACACCGGCGGGAACGAGTTCTACCAGTACCATCGTTATGACCTGGACTCCGGCGACATAACCCTTCTGACCGACGGCAAGTCCCGGAACACCTCCGCCGTCTTTTCGAATTCCGGTGATCGGCTGGCCTATAGCTCCACCCGGCGGAACGGGAAGGACACGGACCTCTACGCCCTCAAGCCGGCCGATCGCAGCAGCGACCGACTGCTGGCCCAACTGGAGGGCAGTGGGTGGCGGGCCCTGGACTGGTCGCCGGACGACCGCACGCTGCTCGTCCTGGAGTTCATCTCTGCCAACCAGAGTTACCTGTGGCTGTTCGACGCGGCGACCGGACAGCGCACTCTGCTCACGCCCAAAGGCGGCGTCGAGCCTGTGTCCTACGGCGGGGGACGGTTCTCACGGGACGGGAAGGGGCTGTACGTCACGACGGACCGCGACGCGGAGTTTCACCAGCTCGCGTACCTGGACCTCGCAACGAAGAAGCACACCGCTCTGACGGGCCACATCACCTGGGGGGTCGAGGACTTCGACCTGTCGCGGGACGGAAAGTGGTTGGCCTTCGTCACCAACGAGGACGGCGTGAGCGTGTTGCATGTGCTCGAAACGGCGACCGGGCAGGAACGTCCGGTCCCGAAGTTCCCCGTCGGCGTCATCGGCGGACTCCAGTGGCACGCCAACAGCACCGAGGTCGGTTTGACCTTCGAATCCGTGCGCACCCCGGCCGATGTGTACTCGTACAACGTCACCACGGGCACCGTCGAGCGCTGGACATACAGCGAGACAGGCGGCCTGAACACCGCGACCTTTCCGGAGCCCGAACTAGTCCGCTGGAAGAGCTTCGACGGGCGAATGATTTCCGGGTTCCTGTACCGTCCGCCCGTACGCTCCACCGGCAAGCGCCCGGTCGCCGTTAACATCCACGGCGGCCCGGAAGGCCAGGCCCGTCCGCATTTCCTTGCACGGCAGAACTACTGGCTCAATGAGCTGGGGGTCGCCCTGCTGTACCCGAACATCCGTGGGTCGGCCGGGTACGGCAAGACCTTCCTGAAGTTGGACAACGGCCGGCTCCGGGAGGATGCCTACAAGGACGTCGGCGCGCTGCTGGACTGGATCAGGACCCGGCCGGAACTGGACGCCGATCGCGTGATGGTCTGGGGCGCGAGCTACGGCGGGCACGTGACACTGGTGGCGGGTACGCTCTACAGCGACCGGGTCCGCTGCCTGCTGGACGTCGTCGGCATCTCCAATCTCGTGACATTCCTAGAGGCTACCGAAAGCTACCGGCGCGACCTGCGCCGCGTCGAGTACGGCGACGAGCGCGACCCGGAGATGCGCGCGTTCATGGAGCGGATCGCGCCGGTGCACAACGCGGACAAGCTGAAGAAGCCCCTCTTCGTCGTCCAGGGCAGGAACGACCCGCGCGTGCCGCTGAGCGAGGCGGAGCAGATGGTCCTGACCGTCCGGAAGAACGGCACGCCGGTCTGGTACCTGCTGGCCAAGGATGAGGGGCACGGCTTCTCGAAGAAGAAAAACGTGGACTACCTCTTCTATGCGTCGGTGTTATTCATCCAGGAATTCCTATTGAAGTGAGTCGCCTGCTCTAAACACTCACCTGCTACTTTAACAATTCACTCGTAACTCATTTCCAGGCGCGCTTCGAAAGCTGAAGAAATCTTCATGCTTCCTTCATACATCTTTCATCTTCTCCGAGTAGTCTGCCTCTCATGCCTGATCGACTACCTTCGTGCCAAAGGAGGACACTCATGAAGCCGAGAGTCTCGTGGGCCTTGATGGCGTTTTCCGCGAGTGTGATGGCTCTTGGGCTGGCGGCCTGCACGATCACCCGTAACTGGCAGTACCCGCCCGATCCCCCCGGGACGCTGCTCAACGTCAAAGGTTCGAAAACCCTTCCCGTGACTGTGGCGGTGCTCCCCCTCCGCGATCTTCGCGGAGGTAACGTCGAGCGAGGAAGCTGGCGGTTGGCCCTCCCCTTGGTCCCGTATGCCGTGAACTCGTTCGACCGGCCTGAAACCGTCCAGGATCCGGAAGGGATCCGGCTGATCCGCATGAACCCATCGCGAGACTTCGCCATGGCGATCGCGAACGAACTGCGCCACGCCGGCATTTTCTCTACGGTCGCGTTCGCCGAATCGCTCACGTCGAAACCGGATCTCGTTCTAAGCGGGACGATCCGCTCCGCCAACTGGCGTCGATCCTTCACCACCTATGGGTTGGGGCCCCTGGGGCCTTTCTTCTGGATTTTGGGCGCTCCCATGGGGAAGGCCACCAACACGGTCGCCATGGACCTCCAACTCACGCCGGCGAATGAGCCGTCCCGCGCGATGTGGCAATTCACGATGGAGTTTGAGGACAGCCACCTGTTCGGCATCTATTACGGGATGGACCAATCAGTGGAGAACTATGCCAATGCCGTGCAGGAGACTCTCAAGCCCGCCATCAACAATCTGGTCAAGATCGCAACCGAGCATCCTGAGCTGTTGCGGCCTGGTTTGGCGGCAGGCGTGAGCACTGCCCAGGGCCACTAGCGGCTCAGGAATAAGGAGGATGCCATGAAACAGTCTAACGTGCGACGAGTCATTGTGAGTATAACCGCGTGTTTCGTCTTGGTGAGTCCCTATGTGTTCGCTGCAGGGGATCAGGGGCTCAGCAAAACCGTGCCGATGGTCCGCATCATGCAGTCCGGCGATAGCCTGGAACTCGTATTCCACGAGGACAGCGGCACGCCGATAAAGGAAACCATTCCCATTCATCGCGTGGGCTCCGTCAGGTACTTCAGCGCCGGCATCGGTTTGGAGGAACGCTCGGCTCAATACCCGTCGTTCCCTCTGAAGCTGGTCTTCGTGGCCGGTCCCAAGGCTTATTTGAGCCAAGTGTCGGTCACTATAATGGATCAGGAGAGGAAGGTTCACCTCCAGATCCCGCCTAAACAAGTCACCGGACCATGGCTCTTTGTTGATCTGCCTCCCGGGAACTACGACATCTCTGCGCAGGGGCCGGGAAAGGCCTCAATCAAGGAGCACGTGACGCTCTCGGCCAAAGAGACCAAGACCATCTATCTACGGT
>CAZSUT010000009.1:0-32838 GCA_964610095.1 uncultured Nitrospirales bacterium
TCATCATGCCGACCTCCATGGCGCCCGTCAGGTCGGCCAGCATCTCGGTATGGCCGGGATAGGCATAGCCGGCGAGGTTGATCGCCTCCTTGTTGATCGGCGCCGTCACGATGGCAGCGATGCTCCCGTCCAGGGCCCGCTCGACCGCCTCCTCCACATAGACGGCTTGGGCCGCGCCGGTCTCCTGGGACACTTTCCCCGGCGTGAACGGCCCGAGCGGCTGCGGGAGCGGATCCAGCACCGGAATGACCCCATCCGGAGCCGCGAAGCCGGACAGGTCCACGCTGCGGACCTTCAGCGGCGCCTTCAGCGCGCTGACCATCCTGGCCAGCACCTCGGGCGAGCCGATGACCAGCGGCTGGCACAGGCGCCGCACGCCCGGGCGCGACAGGGCCTTCACGATGACCTCCGGGCCGATCCCCGCCGGATCGCCCATCGTGATGCCGAGCAGGGGCTTGGCGATTTTGACAACTTTTCTCACTAGTGAGGATATTCTACAGGAGACACGTCAACAGAGAGAAACTTCCGGAAGCGGTCCAGGTCGCGGATGCGGAGAAATTTGATCCCCATCCGCTTGCCGTCCGCCCACCGCACCGAAGCAGCGACCTCGATGGGCATATCCTGCTCGGCCACGAAAAGCTTTAGCTCAAGGAGCGTGTCCGCAGGCAGCGGCGTGTCCGTCTCAATCATGCAGCCCCCGCGCGAGAGATCGTGCGCGATCCCCCTGCCTTTTTTGTGGTCTCCCGCAAACGCGATGGCAAACCGCACCAGGATCCGTTTGAATTCGCGCTGCTCCCGGCTCTCCGGCTGAAAGGGTCGGCCTCGCAGGAAGCCCCATACGCGATGCATCAGGGACATGGCTTTTCCCGCTCCTTAGGGAGTGACCCCATTGTACACTTTCTTCCCGACTTTCGATTGGCATCGTCTGCTATGATGACGGGAGACGCCGGAGGGTCGGCGTGAGAGGTCGGGACAGACTCAACTCAGGGGGAATCGGTATGGCTGTGCAGGTCTATGGGTGCAACCACGTCGCCATCGAGGTGGACAACGCCGAGAAGGCCGTGGCGTTTTATGCCGACGTGTTCAATCTGGAGATGCTCCGGGGCGGCGAGGGCGCGGCCTGGTGCAAGCTGGGCGAACACCAGTTCATGGCCATCTTCGAAGTGAAGGAGCTCCGGCCGGACCGCGTGAAGCACTTCGGCATCATGGTGCGCGACGAGGCGCAAATCAACGAGGTGCGGGAGAAGCTAACCCAGAAGTACGGGCTGAAGCTGGAGCCGCACTTCCGCTGCGATTTCCGCGATCCATGGGGCAACCGCATCCAGGTGGGAGACCTGTCCGACGAGTCGCTGGTCTGGCTGCTCCCCTACCGCGAAGTCCAAACGACCGGAATCAAGTTTACTGAATGACTATCTTTCTTCGGCCTCGCCAGTCATGGGGACGAAGGCGACGGGCAGGAGCGTGGTGCGCTCATAGCCCGAGTGGGTGCGGTGGATCAGCAGCAGGCTCTGGGAAAACTTCTTGCCCACAGGAAGGATGAACCGCCCGCCGACGGCGAGCTGATCCAGCAGCGGTTGCGGGATGTGGTCGGGCGCGGCGCTGACGAGGATCGCGTCGTAGGGCGCGTGCTCCGGCCAGCCTTGATAGCCGTCGCCTTCTTGCACCTGCACGTTCGTATAGCCCAGTTGCTTGAGCTTCGCGGCGGCCCGCTCCGCAAGCGGCTTCACGATCTCGATGGAAAACACGTCTCGGGCGAGCTCGGCCAGGACCGCAGTCTGGTAGCCCGAGCCGGTGCCGATCTCGAGCACCCTGTCATCGCCGCGCAGCCGTAGCGCCTCGGCCATAAAGGCCACGACATAGGGCTGGGAGATCATTTGACCGTGGCCGATCGGCAGCGGACCGTCCCAGTAGGCCTGGGGCGCATAGGAGACCGGCACGAACAGGTGACGCGGCACCTGGCGCATCACTCTGAGCACCGCCGTGTCCTTGACGCCGCGCGCCACGATTTGGCGCTCGACCATCCGATCCCGTTCCGTTTGGCGCGCGGGATCTGCCAAAGGCGAGCCATCATCGGATTCATTAAAGTCGTCCCCGCACCCCGGCGTTAAAAGCAGCGCTCCAAGCACAGCGGCGATCCAGAACGTCCGGCGTCTCATATCGCCAGCGGCGCTCCGCACAATCGGATGGCTGCGGCGGTGACGGCGCGGGCGACCTGCTTCATGAACGCCAGGTTCAGCGTCTCGAGGGTATCGGTCGGCTGGTGGTAATGCGGGTTGCGGAAGTTGGCGGTGTCGGTGAGCATCACCGCCGGATAGCCGTGATGCCAGAAGGCCGCATGGTCGCTGCGCCGCGTATCCGGCAGTAGCTCGCCGTTGCCGGGCACCACGAGCGAGATCGTCCTGAGATCCGGCACGGCCTGGTTGGCGGTGGCTTCCACTGCTTTGACCAAGTGCGCGGAAGCAGCGTTCCCAACGATCCCGAGAAAGTCGCCCACGGTCGGCACGGCGACCGGCACGCCGGGCGGCTTCTGCTGCGAGCCTTCTTCAGAACGCGCGTAGCCCACACACTCCAGGACAATGGCGCCGCAGATCTCCTCATCGGCGGCCTGGAGGGACGAGGCGTAGGCCAGGCTGCCCAACAGGTTTTCCTCTTCCAGGCAGAACGCGATGAAGCGGACGCTTCTGGCCAGCGGAACGCCCTGAAGACTGCGGGCAACCTCAAGCAGCACTGCCAGCGCGCTGGCGTTATCGTCGGCGCCGGGCGAGGCTTCGACCGTGTCGTAGTGAGCCGCGATGATCAGCGGCGGGAGCGCGGGCGTTGAAGCGGGTGACGACAGGATGGTCGCGATGACGTTACGGTAGGTACCGCCAAGCGCCTTGAACGGGTGAGTCGAGACGTCCAGCCTAAGGCGCGTGAACTGTTCAGTGAGATAGGCTTCGGTGCGGCGAAGAGCGGCAGGAGCAGTAACCGGATGGCGTTCGGCGATCAACGCACCAAGGTGGGACAACAGCACGTCATCCATGATCTTCCGGTTCGACGTGCACGACCACCTCGGCCACGCCGGGGAACGCCTGCTTGAGCCTGTCCTCCACATCGTGCGCAACGATGTGCGCGCGGGCGATCGTCATGGCCGAGTCCACGTGGATGCACAGGTCCATGAACACGTGCCGGGCGAGCCCTCTGGTCCGGATCTCGTCGCAGCAGCGCACGCCCTGCACGGTGAGCGCGACCTTGCGGATCGCGTCGGCATCAAGACGCGCCCGGTCGGAGAGCGACCGCGACGCTTCCTTGAGCACCAGCACGCCGGTGTGGCCGATGAAGCCCGCAATCACCACGCCGGCGATCGGGTCCAGGAGCGGATAGCCCATGGCGACCGCCGCGAGGCCGATCAGCACCGACAGGGACGAGAGAATGTCGCTGGCGGTGTGGAGAGAGTCGGCCACCAGGATCTCGCTCTTCAGGATTTCCCCGCGCCGGCGCTCCCACGTCATGACCCCCCAGTTGACGGCCATCGTCCCGAGCATGATGGCAAAGCTGAGTCCGGTCACCTGCGGCACGACAGACTCGCGCCAATGGAGGTAGCTGTTGCGCAGGATATACAGGCAGGTCCCGAACAGCAGCAGGCCGATGGCGGCCGCCGCAAAGGTCTCGTACTTCTTGTGGCCGTAGGGATAGCGCGCGTCCGGAGGGTAGGAGGCCACCCAGAGAGCGAACAACCCAATCACGTTCGACATGCCGTCGAACGAGGAATGGATGCCGTCGGCCTGCATGCCGATGGAGCCGGTCATCAGGCCGTAAATCAGCTTCGCCGCCGCCACCCCCCAGTTCAGGCCGAGGATGATCCACAAGATCATCCGCGTCTCGCGCGCGGCGGCATCCTCCACGAAGACCATCTCTCCATTCGTCTGACCGCGTCGACTCATCGCAAGACCAGATAACCCATGTACCCAGCATACAGCATGGCGGACAACAGCACGATGCGCGGGTACCACAGGCCGGTCTTCCGGATCTGGGCCAGGCACAGCGCCGTGCCGACGAGCGGCAGCGCCATGCTCAGCATGGCGCCCGCATCCAGGTTCCAGCCGGTGCCGACCAACCCCACCGACACCGGAAACGTCCCCTGGAACACCATCGCCCCAGTGATGTTCCCCACCGCCAGCGTGTCCTTCTTCTGATAGACCCAGAAAAAGCTGTTCATCGTTTCCGGTAGCTCCGTCGCGATCGGCGCAACGAGCAGGGCTAGCACGAGCGGCGAGACGCCCATGCCGAGCGCGGCGTCCTTGACGACGTGGACGAACAGGTGCGCGCCCCCGATGAGCAGCCCCAGCCCGGCAACAACCTGCGTCACGATCAGCACGGTCACCGGACGGCCGGCCCGGCGCGAGAAGTACAAGGGATCCAGCTCCAGCTCACTGACCTTGCCGCTCGTCACGTGAATCCTGACGTACCACGCATACATGAGCAAGAGCCCGACAGACGCCGCGTAGTGCAAGGCCCGCACCGGCACAACCGACACGAGCAGCGCCAGGCCGTAAGCCGCCAGGAAAAAGTACAGGTCGTGGCGAACGGCGGGGTAGTCCAGTTCGAACTGGCCCGCCCGCTTCCGCATCCGGCCCAGGAGCAGGAGGAAGCCGGCCAGCATCGGCAGGACCAGCGTGCCCAGCATCAACGGCGCGCCGAGAATGGCGCCGATTCCAATGTCCGTTTCGGCCTGGCTCTTGCCGCCAAAGATGGCGATGATCGGGATGAGCGTCTCGGGCAGCGCGGTCGCGATGCCGGCCAGGATGCTCCCAATGGCGCCGTCGGAGATGCCGAGCCGCCGGCCCAGCCACTCGACGGCGTTCGTGAAGACGGCGGTGCCGCCGAGGATGATCCCGATCGCCACGAGGAAGAGCAGCAGCGAGAGGAGCATGGCGCGCGTCAGCTCCGCAGCCGGCGGAGGGCGCGCTCGACCTCGCGCACGACATCGCGCAGCGGCAGGCCGGTCTGCTCTGCGATCCGCTTGCAGTCCTGGTACTCCGGACGGGCCTTCACGCTCCGTCCCTCCGCCTTCGCCACCTTGACGCGCACCAGGCCGAAGCGCGTGGCCACTTCGGTCAGCTCCCGCGCGAGCAGACGACGCGCGACCTCCTGCACGCGCACGCCTAGCGTCGTCGTCTCGGCAAAGAGGACCCTGAGCACCGGCTCCACCTTGGCCGGATCGGCCAGCACGCTCAGGACGATGCCGGGCCGGCCACGCTTCATGATCACCGGCGTCAGCGTGACGTCCAGCGCGCCGTGCGCCAGCAGGCGCTCGATCAAAAGGTCATAGCCCTGCGGGTTCATGTCGTCGAGGTTGGTCTCCAGCATGGCGACGCGATCGGACTCCGCCGGCGCCAGCGAATCACCGACGAAGACCCGCAAGGCGTTCGGCCAGCCGGACGGATTGGCCTCGCCTGCGCCGTAGCCGATGGACGCGACCGTCATCGCCGGCATCGAGCCGGCGCCGGCGCTTAGGGTCGCCATCAACGCCGCGCCGGTGGGCGTCGTCAGCTCGAAGCGCGGCCCCGCTGCATACACCGGCAGGCCCTTCAGCAGCACGGCCGTCGCGGGGCCCGGCGCCGGGATGACGCCGTGCTCGGACCGGCTGGTCCCGGAGCCGACATTGATGGCCGAGACGTAGAGCGCTTCCACGCCGAGGAGGTGACAGCCGAGCACGGTGCCCACCACGTCAACCAGCGAATCCAGGTCGCCCAGTTCGTGAAAGTGTACCTTGGCCGCCGGCGTGCGGTGCGCGAGGCCCTCGGCCCTGGCCAAGCATTCGAAGACCGCGAGCGACCGGTCGCGTACCGGCTCCGGGAGGCGCGCCGCCTTGAGCACCCGGCGGACGTTCCGCATGCTCAACATCCGGGCCCGGCCCTTTTCGATGAGGATGTCGACCTTGGTGCCGACCAGTGCGCCGCGGGCTACCCGCCGGCTGCGCAGCGAGAAGCCCCGGACCCGCAGGCCCTCGAGGCCCTTCGCGAGATCGGCGAGCGGCAGCCCGGCGTCCACAAGCGCGCCCAGGCACATGTCGCCGCTGACGCCGGAGAAGCAGTCAAAATAGGCGATGCGCATACGGAACGCCATCTTAGCAAAGGACAACAGCCTTTGCTACGCGTTGACCAGGGGGGGCACGCTGTGTTATGTGGTTCACCAGCATGCCACACCTGTACCGTCCCCGATGATGCGAACCGTCGCGGTGGTGCTCGCCATCGGAGCCGGGCTGCTCGTCACGTCCCTTCATGAACCAAGCCACACCGCCAGCGCCAAGGCTAGGGGGAGGATGCCGGACCTCAAGATCCTGACGGTCGAGGCCACGCCGGTGCCCTTCTTTCTCAACGAGCATCCTCTGACCCTGACGATCACGGTAGCGCTGCCCAAGAGCATTCCGGATGACGTGCTGTTGGACGTGACGACCCTGATCACCTCGCCGTCGAAGACATCGTTCCGCCTGCTGACGAACCGCCAGACGGTCGCAGGCAACGCTGCGGCTGGAACTGACGGTGCGAAGAGCCTCCCGGGCCTAGTCCAAGTCATGCAGACGTGGGACGGGACCGACCACACCAAGCACATCGTCGCCGACGGGATGTACGACTACCAGGTGCAGGCCAAGCTGATGATGCCGGGGAAGAACGGCCCCCTCTTGCGGGAGGCCTCGCTGAAGAAGCGGGGGAAATTCGAGGTCAGGACGCGCTGAGCGAATTGATACGGTGGGCCAGGCAGGCGGCTCCGTACCCGTTATCAATGTTGACGACCCCCACGCCGGCGGCGCAGGAATTGAGCATGGCCAGCAGCGCCGAGAGCCCGCCGAAGCTGGCCCCATAGCCGCGGCTCGTCGGCACTGCGATCACCGGTTGGCCGAACATCCCGCCCACGACGCTCGGCAGGGCCCCGTCCATACCGGCGACCACGACCAGCACCTTCGCCGTCTCCAAAGAGCCGATAGCGATCTGGCAACCGGTGCGGCCCCGCCACGCCGACGTCGTCGAGCGTCGTCACGCGGTCGCCCAGCACCTGCGCCGTCACGCGCGCCTCCTCGGCCACCGACACGTCCGCCGTGCCGGCCGTCATGATCACAACGTGGCCCGCGCCCCGCAGCGCGTGAGTGCCCCAGCCTTTCGGCGGCGCGAGCACGACCGTCCGCCCCAGCGGCTCGTAGCGGGCGCGGCGATCCAGCCGCAGCAGGGCGCGCGCCACGGCCGGCTCGACTCGCGTGGCCAGCACCGGATGATGGTTGCGCAGCAGCCGGCGGGCGATCGCGACCGCCTGGCCGACCGTCTTCCCCTCGCAGAAGATCGCCTCCGCCATCCCCTGCCGGAAGACGCGATGGTGGTCCACCGCGGCGAACCCGAGGTTCTCGTAGGGCAGCGTCTTCAGGCGGCGCGCGGCTGCCTCGGCGTTAAGTCGGCCGGCCTGCACCTGCGCCAGCAACCGCCGGATGCGATCCGCCGTCATGGTCGATCGAATTCGGGGCGCGCGGCGCGCTCCATCAGGTTCGTCACGGCGCGCCGAGTATCCTTGCCATCGAAGAGCACCGCGCACACCTCCCGGACGATGGGCATCTCCACATGGTGGCGTTCGGCGAGGGCCTTCGCCGCCTTGGCAGTGCTGACCCCTTCCGCCACGGTGCGCGTCCCGGCAAGAATATCGGCGAGCTTTTTCCCCTGTCCGAGCTGGACCCCCACCGACCGGTTCCGGCTGAGCCCTCCGGTGCAGGTGAGGACGAGGTCACCGATCCCCGAGAGACCCGCGAAGGTGGGCGCAACGGCGCCCATCGCCGAGCCGAGGCGGACCATCTCGGCAAGGCCGCGCGTGATGAGCGCGGCGCGGGTATTGTGCCCGAGCCCGAGTCCGTCCACCACGCCAGCCGCCACCGCGATCACGTTCTTCAACGCGCCGCCGAGTTGGACGCCGATCCGGTCCTCGCTCAGGTAGACGCGGAACGTGGGTGTCATCAACAAGCGCTGCAGGGCTTCCGCCTGCGTACCCGGCGGCCCTGCCAGCGCAACCGCCGTGGGGAGTTGCCGGCACACCTCCACGGCGAAACTCGGGCCGGAGAGCGCGAACACCGGCCCGCGGCGCGCCGGGAGCGTCTCTTCGAGCAGCTCCGAGATGAGCCGGAGCTTCTCCGGTTCGATGCCTTTAGTCGCGGTGACAAGCGGCACGCCGGCCGGAAGGTGGGGCGCCAGTGAAGCCGCGACCTTTGCGGCCGCATGGGACGGCACTACGAAGACGACCAGCGTGACGCCATCAACCGCTTCCTCGAGCGATGTGGTGGGCTCCAACGCGGCCGGCAACGAGACGCCGGGTAGATACAACTTGTTCTCCCGATTGGTCACGATCCCGGCAGCCACTTCGGACTCGAACGCCCAGAGCCGGACTTGCTCGCCCTTCCCGGCCAGCAGCCAGGCCAGGGCGGTCCCCCAGGCGCCCGCGCCGATCACCGCGATTGGCGCGCTCATTTCAGGATGTCCTGGAGCACCGCCAGCAGGTCGTCCTTCAGCTTGAACTCCTTGGACGTCTCGATCCGCTCCGGCACCAGCAGGTGCGCATGGAAGGACACATGCCCGATGGGCAGGGACTCCTGCTGGTGGACCACGCCCTCGACGTCGGCGTCCGCCTTCTCCGGGAGGATCAGCTCGATCTTCTCGACCTCCGGCACGATGCTCGAGCTGTCAAACTTGCCGTACGCCTTGACGATGTCCTGGATGATCGCCACGATGTCCTCGTTGTGCGAGTGGCCCTTCACCGCGTTCGGCATCACCTTCACCACGGTCTCCCCCGCCGGCGTGAGCTTCCAGACCGCCGGGTCCAGGAACTTCTTGGCTCCGAGCGCCCCGAAGTCGTCCTGCAGGTCCTTGCTGTAGCCTCCATAGGCGTATCGGAAGAATCGGTAATGGAAGCCCTTGATCTGCCGGCCATACATCATCTGCAACTCGGAGAGGAAGACGAGTTGCTGGAACTTGACGTCACCGTCGATGCCGTACGGCGCGGCGGCCTTGAGGAGGAACAACAAAAGGAGGCGGTCCACGATGGTCTCGGCGGGTGAACGCACGCCGGATTATGGCCACACCCCCGCAATCCTTGTCAACGGCGTAGGGGTGGACCTGTGTATCCGCCCATGTCCCGCGTGGCCACCCACAAGGCGGACGCACACATAGGTGCGCCCCTACTTGACGACCGCCAGTAGAATACGGTATTAATAATCGTTCTCAATTAGTCGGAGTTGTCTATGCGGCACGCAAAGGAACTGGGGATACTGCAGGAGCACCTCTCCAAGCACGGGCTCAAGGTCACTAAGCAGCGGGAGGTCATCCTGGACGCCTTCCTCCGCAATGAGCACATCACGGCCGAGCAGCTCTACCGGATGCTGGGCCGTCACAAGCCGCACATCGGCCTGGCGACCATCTACAGGACCTTGAATCTGCTGTGCGAATCCGGTATCGCCCAGGAGCGCCACTTCGGCTCACAGACTCATTACGACAATGTCGTCCACAAGCGCCACCACGATCACATGATCTGCACCCACTGCGGGGCGATCATCGAGTTCGAGAACTGCGACATCGAGCATTTGCAGGAGGAGGTCGCCCGGCGGCACGGGTTCACCATTACCACGCACAAGCTGGAGCTCTACGGCCTCTGCAGCAAGTGCAAAAATTGAAGGGTTTTTTATGAGCGACCAATTGAGATTAGGCGTCAATTGTAATTTCAGAATTGCCGGGTCGGTGGACCTCAAGATCGTGGGTACTCATATCGTCACGTTTCTGAAGAGCTAGTCTTTTTTTGTGCATGTAATTGAGAATGAATCGCAATTACATTTTCAATGGAGGAACGTCATGCGACGATTAGCCATCATCGGGGCCCTCTCGACCTGCCTCCTAAGCAGCGCCCCGTTTGAAGCCATAGCCGACGAGCAGACCGAGAAGGCGCTCGAGGAGCGGATCAGGCGGCTGGAGAAATTGGTGGAGGAACTCACCAAGCGCGAGGCCAAAGAAGCCAAGGAGGCAGGCAAGGAGACGAAGGAAAGCGAGCAGCCCCCTGCTTATACTTTCGGAAGTACTGGCGGTGGTAAGTCCATCTATGCCAAGCCGTTCGTCTCCTCGCCGAAGGCGACGGTCGGCGGGTACATGGACCTGCAGTACCGTTTGTTCAACAGCAGCAACTCCACCGGCATCGGACAACCCAGTACTGGAGCAGGCAGTAGCAGCTTCGACCAACAGCGCTTTGTGCCGTTCTTCTACTCCGACATCACAGACCGTCTCAAGGTTGCCGCCGAGCTTGAGATCGAGCACGGCATCCGGTCCAAGTCCAAGGACGGATCGGGCATCGAGGTGAGTCTTGAGTTTGCGACGATCGACTACTTGATGAAAGAGCCGATCAACTTCCGGGCGGGCATCATTCTGTTACCGGTAGGCAAGTTCAACCTCTTGCACGACTCCCCACTCAACGATCTCTCGGACCGTCCGCTGGTCGCCACCGCCATCATCCCGTCCACTTTGTCGGAAGCCGGCGCCGGGTTTTACGGTACTTTTTATCCGACCCGCTTGTCGAAGCTGGATTACGAACTGTACGTGACGCAAGGCTTTAATGGGTACCTCGCCAATGGGACTCCCGTAATCACGGCGGATGCGGGCCTCAGGGACGCGCGTCAACGTGTATCGACGGTGGACGACGGGCTGGACAATAACAACGGCAAAGCTGTGGTCGGCCGGGTGGCCTTCAGCCCGATCCTGGGCGTAGAGATCGGCGGCTCGGGATACTATGGCTCGTACGATCCGGCGAGCAAGCGGCCGCTCAGCATCTGGGCGGCGGACTGGACCTTCCAGCGCGGGCCATTCGAACTCATCGGCGAGGCCGCCTGGGTCTATGCCCGCGACAACAATCGCACGCTGACCGGAGGGTTCGCGCTCGACGCCAATGGCAGGCCATTGCCGCGCCGCATGGACGGCTATTACGTGCAAGGCAACTATCACTTCATGCCCGAGGTGCTGCGGCGCTGGGCCCCGTCCTATTTCACGGAGGCGTCCACCTTTACGGCCGTGGTCCGATGGGACGATATCAACACCAACAGCGAGTTCTCAGATACGAAGCGGGAACGCCTGACGTTGGGGCTGAATTTCCGTCCGGTCGAGGACACGGTCTTCAAGGTGGATTACCAATTCAATTTCGAGGATGGTAAGAACAACCGCATCAGAAACGACGGGCTGGTCCTGTCTGTGGCCACCTACTTCTAGCGGCGCGGGCGCCTTGCTTTTCAGTGGAGGGCAAAGCTAAGATGCCGCGCTTTCTCATCGAAAGGCACGGCCATGATCGACAAGCAGGTCCCGCTGCTGACGGTCCTCCTGCTGTCCGGGTGCGCGACGCTGGAAGGGAAGCCGACCGCGACATCGCCGTGCGCCTTCGAGCAGGTGTGGGACACCTCCATCGCTGCGCTCGAAGGGGTCCGCCTTCTGAAAGCCGACAAGGACGCCGGCGTGCTGGAGACGAACTGGGTGGCGGTCGAAAGTACGACGCACGCAGGCGCCATGCGACGCGACGTCAACAAAGAACGAGTGAGATACGTGGTGGAAGTGAATCGCGAAGGGCCCGGGGCCGCGGCCACGGTGCTACAGCTCCGCGAAGCTTGGTCGCCCATGGGCGTGAAGATGAACCAATGGCGCGCCGTGCCCGGCAACCCGACGGAGGAAGCGGCGGTGGCCGCCGAGATCGCCCGGCGCCTCAAGGAAAAGGGGTGTTGAGGCTTGTGTTGACGGCTACCTTGCCCATCTGGGTTGCGCTCACTCCGGTCGTTGATGCCGCCGAGTCAGGCGGCCGCATCTGGGACCCCGACCTGAAGCGATACCTGACCGAGAAAGAGATCGGCAAGGTCGAAGTGTACCTGACCGAGGAGCAGGCTCTGAAACTGCTGTTCCCCAAGTCCCAAAACATCAAGGCCGAGGAGCTCCGGCTTATGCCCGAGCAGAAAGCACGGATCCAGGAGCGGATCGGCTGGAAGTTCCCCGAAGAGAGCTTCCACGCCTTCAAGGCGGAAAGCAACGGCAAGGTTGACGGCTATGCCGTCATTCAGGAGACCATCGGCAAGCACCGGCCGATCACCTACCTCGTCGGCGTGACTCCCGAGGGCAGCGTCTCCGACGTCGAGGTCCTGGTGTACCGGGAGAGCAAGGGGAGCGAGGTGCGGATGAAGCGGTTCAATTCGCAGTACGAGGGCAAGACCATGCTGGACCCGATCCGGATCAACAAAGACATCATCAACATCACGGGCGCCACGATGTCGGTCCGGTCGGTCAGCGCCGGCGTGAAGCGCGCCCTCGTCCTGATCGAAGAGTTCTACCTCAGGCCCCGCTGACGCCGCCGTGCGCCACTTCAACACCCGGTTTCGCCTCCTCGACACCGACCACAACATCCGCCTGCTCTACACGCTGTTCATTCTGACGATCTTCGCCGGGTTCCTGTTCACGATCTACTGGACGCATAGCATGACCGGCCTCTCGTACTCCGGCATTGCGCAGCATTACCTCGGCTCGGATCGGACCTTTGGCCAGCCCAAGTCCTTCCAGGAGTTGGCCGAGACGACCCACTTCCATTTCTTCACGCTGCCGGTCGTCTTCCTGATCCTCTGCCACGTCTTCTACCTCACGACGGCCAGCCAGGGATTGAAAGTAATCATGACCGCCCTGGCCTTTGGGGGCGTCGCCTTGGATCTCGCCTCGCCGTGGCTCATCCTCTACGTGAGTCCCCACTTCGCGCTGTCCATGCTGCTGGGCGACGTGCTGATGGTGGGCGCATTCCTGGTGATGGCGGGCGTGCCGCTCTATGAAATGTGGTGGCTCAAGAAGCGGCTGATGGCGGAAGAGCGGTCGGAGGAATAACAGATGCGACGCGCCGCTGTTCCGCTTCTGGTCCACGCTCACCTTTGCCTTTTCTGCTTGTTACTGACAGCCTGCGCGATCTTCTCCGTCCGCGTCTCGAAGCCAGTCTCGAAACCATCGGGCGCAGTCACGCTCAAGCGCGCGCAGTTCTTGATGGGCACCATGGTCGAGATCACCTCCGTCGCGCCCAGCGAGACCCTGGCCCAGGCAGCCCTGACCGCCGGGTTCCACGAAATCCGCCGGCTTGAAAATCTCCTGTCCACCTGGATCGAGACCAGCGAGCTCTCGCGTGTCAACCAGGCCGCAGGGCAGGAGGCCGTGAGCGTCAGCGACGATACTTTTTCCCTCCTGACGCGGGCGGTGGAGATTGCGGACTACACGGACGGCGGGTTCAACATCGCGATCGGCCCAGCCGTCAAGCTCTGGAACATTCCTGAGGCCCCGCGCATCCCTTCCGAGATTGAGCTGGAGAGCGCCGCGCAATACGTAGACTACCACCGCATCAACCTGGACCCGGCCCGCCGGTCCGTGTTTCTGGAGAAGCCAGGCATGCAGATTGACGTCGGCGGGATTGGCAAGGGCTTCGCGGCGGAGAAGGCCGCCGCGGTCATGCGGGAGGTCGGCGCGAGCGGAGGCCTTGTGGCAGTCGCCGGCGATTTCCGGGTTTTCGGCAAACAGGCCGACGGCACCGCCTGGCCGATCGGCATCCAGCACCCCCGCCAGCCCGGAAAAGTGCTGGCTACGCTAGACGCTACCGACGAGGCGATCTCCACCGCAGGCGATTACGCGCGGTTCTTCATCAAGGATGACGTCCGCTACCATCATATCCTGGACCCTCGGACGCTCCAACCTGCGCGCCTCTGCCAGAGCGTCACCATCGTCGCCCCAGACGGGGCGACTGCCGACGGCCTGGATACCGGCGTCTTCGTCATGGGGCCGGTACGCGGGTTGGCACTCGTCGAACGGCTTGGCCTGGGCGCAGTGATCGTGGACGCCGGGGGAGGCGTCACTGTCTCCTCTCGCCTTCGCAACCGCGTGAAGCTGAATCCCTGAAGTCTTCTCTTGGGCAGCACAAAACATATTTTTTATTTTCATAGGAGTTCGACCAATGGTACGCATCGCGACGGCAGTATTCCTACTCTGTCTCCTGGGACTGACCCTGGGATCTTCCACGGCCGAGGCTAATCACCTTAAGGTCCGCACTCCTTATGCCATGGAGAAGGGAGAATGGGAGGCGGCCTACTGGTTCGATGCCTTCCTGGACACGCCGATCGCCACCTCCACCGGTCCCTTCCCCCGAGAGCGCCTGCTGCGTCACACCGCTGAACTTGCCTACGGCATCACGGATCGCTGGTGGGTCGAGGCCTACGCGGACTTCGAGCAGCCCACGCAGGGTGTGAGCGAACAACTGACATTCGTCAGTCAGCGATACGAAACCGTCTACCGGTTCCTGGATCGACAGGGCTTCTGGCCGGCCGCGGCGCTGTATGTCGAGTACGTGATCCCCCAGCGGCGTCTGGAGCACAACGACGAGGTCGAATGGAAGCTCCTGTTGGAGAGCCGCATCGAGGACTTCATGATCCGGCTGAATCCGGTCTGGGAACGGGTGTTCAACGACGCCTCGCGCGTGCGGCTCGGCTATGAGCACGGCCTCTACTGGTTCACCAGTCCGTCGGTCCGGCTGGGTCTCGAGGCGTTCGGCAATCTGGGGCCGCTCGGAGGCTTTCCGACTGCGAACAACCAGCAGCATTCCTTCGGCCCGGCCATCATGTTCAAATTCGGCCCCGTGAGCTGGGATGTGGGCCTGCAGTTCGGCTGGACCGACCGCAGCGATACCACGGTTT
Source organism: uncultured Nitrospirales bacterium (assembly GCA_964610095.1). Lineage (GTDB taxonomy): Bacteria > Nitrospirota > Nitrospiria > Nitrospirales > NS-4 > NS-12. The sequence continues at coordinate 14,738 of CAZSUT010000009.1, forward strand.
TCAAGAGTATCATGGACTTCGAGTTCTAGCTTGGAGCCTATCCATACGATCCGGCTGAAGCCCGGGGAGCAGGACCGGCTGCTGGCCGGCCACCCCTGGATCTACCAGAACGAACTGGAGGGCTGGCCGCCGGACGCGGCCCCAGGCGACCTCATTGATCTCCACGACAGCCAAGGCCACTTCCTGGGCCGCGGCTATCTCAACCCGCGCACCACCATAGCCGTCCGCGTGCTAGCACGGGACCGCGTGCCCGTTGACCAGGAATTTTTCCTTGCCCGCATCCGTCAGGCTGCGGCCTTGCGGGAAAGGTTAATGCGTATGCGCTCAGCGTACCGGGTCATCCACGGAGAAGCCGACGGCCTGCCCGGGCTGGTCGTGGACCGCTACGGCGACGCGGTAGCGATCCAGTTCCTGACCGCCGGCATGGACCGCCGACGCGATCTCATCCGCACGGCCGTCGAAGAGGTCCTGCGACCGCGGACGATCGTGGCACGCAACGATTCGACGATGCGCGAGCGGGAAGGCCTCCACCGGGAACGTGCCGTCATCAGCGGGCAGATCCCGCCCGAACCCGCCGTAACGATCAACGGTCTGGACGTGGTAGTTGATCTCCTGGAGGGGCAAAAAACGGGCCTCTTTCTCGACCAGATCGACAACTACCCCCTGATCGAACGGATGGCTGGCGGGGCGGACGTGCTGGACTGCTTTTGCTACGTGGGGCTGTGGGGCCTCCATGCCGCCCGGTATGGGGCCACGCGCGTCATCGGGATCGATCAGTCGCCGGCTGCGATCAAGCAGGCGACCGCCCTGGCCGAACGGAACAGCTTGGCGGATCGCTGTGCCTTCCGCGTCGGCAACGTCTTCGACGAGCTGAGAGAGCACGACCGCCGGCGCGAAGCCTTCGACCTGGTCATCCTCGATCCTCCCGCGTTCGTCAAGGCGCGCAACCGAATACAGGAAGCCCTGGCCGGCTACAAGGAGATCAACCTCCGGGCGATGCGGCTTCTCCGCCCCGGCGGGTTCCTGGTCACCTGCTCCTGTTCGTATCACCTATCCACCGAACAGTTTCGCCGCATGCTCTGGGACGCCGCGCGGGATGTCCGACGGACGACCAGGCTGGTGGCGCAGGGGGCACAGGGCCGCGACCACCCGGTCCTGCTCGGGCTAGCAGAAAGCGAGTACCTCAAGTGTTGCGTGTTGCAGATCCTATAGGGGCACCCGCGATTGACTGCGCATGGTCGTTATGCTACCGTGCACCCCCTACTGCGGCGTCGGAGTGGGCGATTAGCTCAGTGGGAGAGCGCTTGCTTCACACGCAAGAGGCCACAGGTTCAAAACCTGTATCGCCCACCACAGCCCAGCGAGGGGGCCGGGATATCCAATACCTCCAGTATCTTGTGTAGCTATCCAGGATAGACCCCTAGATTTTCTCCTGGACAGTCAGTTTGTCTTTTGCTACACTCCTTGCCAGTAATGATTGTTTCATGGAAGGGAGGCTGGACATGTTTCTCGCACGCAGCTTGATGGCGGTCCTGCTGGTCATTGCATTGGGCCTGTCTGCCTGCGCCGGCATAGATGTCTACCCCACGCCCCGCCCCATAGACCTGCCAGTAGGTCTGGATGAAGGGCTGATTTACAGGGACTGGGACGGCGGGTACCCGTTGCGCTTGGTCGCGTCCCTCCTCAACCCTATCGGGGTCGTGGCCGATCTGTTCCTAAAACAACCTGCGTATATGTTGTTCTCGCTGGATCCGGAGCTCTTCGGCTACACTAATCAGGATGAGCTGTATCGTAAGAACTTCACGCGGTACCGCTACAGCTGGCCATCCTTCGGCGCGGAATGGTCGTCCTCCTCGTATTGACCTGATCCGGCCGCAGTCGTTTCCGCGGCGTTCTCTGGCTTCCCGCATTCACCAGGCAGCCCTGGCCCTGCTGAGTGCGGGAAGCCTTTTCTTTTTGATCGCCTGCGGAGGGGGACCACCGGTCGCCACGAAGCAGGCCCCCGCCAACCCTCGCCTTCTCCCGGTGTCCGCGTGGAATCTCTGTGACCGCCGTGAAACCGTCCTGATGCACGAAGCCGGTCGCCGGACCGAACGGGCTCCGTGGGGGGTGGGCGAGGAGATCACGGTCGACCGCCCCACCGCCGGCCGCGAAAGCGAGTACCATCTGTTCTTCGACGACCGCGGCCTTCTGATCGGCTACATCGGGATTCTCTACGAAGGGCTCGACCTCGCTTCCCAGCGCGACTATACGGCTTGGCTCGCCAAGCAGGTCCCGACCGACTTTCTCCTCCCCGCCGAAGTCTCCGGGCGCGCCGTCGGCCTTCGCTCCGGTCGTCTGTACGGCGACCAGGGCGAGCGCGTGAGCACACGGGCCATCACCATCCCGAAGGGAGAGCGACAGAGCCTCTATCTCGATTCCAGCATGCTCACGCCGTACCTCCCGCTGCTCTCACCGTACAAGCCGGAATTCCTGTCGAAGATTCACCTCCACGCGGGAGCGCAGCCGCGGGCCACCTACGGCCCGGCCGACAGCGAGAGCCGGGACTACATCGCCAGGCAGCACTTCGCGAAGGGCGAGGTGGCCCACTTCGGCCTGTGCGGACAGAAGGAGAGCGATGCGGCCATCGAGGCCTACCAACGCGCGCTCGAGATTGGCTTGAGCGAGCCTCTCTACCAGGCCGAGGCCCATCACCGCCTGGGTCTGGCGTACCGCGACAAGGGACTGCTGCCTCAGGCCGCCGCCGCCATCGAGACGTCGTTGAAGATCCGGCCGTCGATTCCGGAGGTGGTAAACCATCTGGGCAAGGTCTACGCGCTCATGGGGGATAAGGAACGGGCAACGGAGGCCTTTCACACCGCCATCGGGCTGCGCCCGAATTATGCGGACGCCCATTTCAACCTGGCGGAGGCCATCGAGGACACGCAGCCGCGCCGCGCCCTCACGGCCTATGAGAACTACCTGGCGTATGTGGAAAACACTCCCGGGGAAAAAGAGCGCATTGAGAAGGCCGAGAAGCGAATCGAGGCGCTGAAGAAAACGGTGAAGTAGCTAGATTTCGCGGCGGCCGTCGAGCGACTTCAGCAAGGTCACCTCATCGGCATACTCGAGGTCCATTCCCACCGGCACGCCGCAGGCGATGCGGCTGATCCGGATGCCCATCGGCTTGATCAGCCGCGACAGATAGATGGCCGTCGCCTCGCCTTCAATGGTGGGGGATGTGGCGATGATGACCTCTTCGACCTTGCCCCCCGCAAGCCGATCCACGAGGTCCTGCGTTTTGATGTCGGCAGGGCCCACGCCGTCCAACGGCGAGAGCGCCCCGGCCAGCACGTGATAGAGCCCCTTGTACCCGCCGGTCCGCTCGAAGGCGTGCAGCGTGGTAACGTCCTCCACGACCACCACGCGGGTCGCATCCCGCCCGGGGTCGCGGCAGATGTCGCAGAGGTCCTCCTCGGCGAGGTTGCGGCATTGGCGGCAGAGCCCCAACCGTTCCTTGACCGCCAGGACGGCTCGGGCCAGCCGTTCCGCGTCCTCAAGCGGCTGCTTGAGGATGTGAAAGGCCAGGCGTTGGGCGGTCTTCCGGCCGATCCCGGGCAGGCTGGTGAGCTCCCGTACGAGATCTTCGAGAATGCCTTTGCGGTCCATCGCTAGAGGACGTTAGAAGAGCCCGGGGATTTGCAGCCCACCGGTGATTCCCTTCATTTGTTCCGCCACCATCTCGCGCGCCTTGCGGAGCGCCTCATTGGCAGCGGCCACCACCAGATCCTGCAGCATCTCGCCGTCGCTGGCCTTGAGGACTTCCGGATCGATCTTGACCGAGACGATCTCCATTGCGCCGTTTGCGACGACCGTCACCATGCCGCCGCCCGCCGACGCCTGGACGGTCTTCGTCGCGACTTCCGCCTGGACCTTGGCGAGGCGCTCCTGCATGGCCTGCGCCTGTTTCATGAGGTTGCCGAGATCGCCGAACATGCCTTTGTTAGACATCCGCTCTCCTTTCCGTGTCCTGCGATCATCGCCCGCCCTCGCCTTCCGGCTTCAGCGGGGCACGGCTGCGCCGCACTTCCTTCACCTCGCCCCCGAAGACCGAGAGGGCCTCATGAACGAGCGGATTGGCGAGCGCTTCATCGCGAAGATGGCGCTCCCTCGTCGCTTCCCGCTCCCGCCGAAGCTGCGCGGCCGTCGGCACGGCCGTTCCACTCTCTAGAGACACAACGCGCACGCGCAGACGCCAGCCGGCCAGCGCCGAGCACGCCTCCGCGACCGCCTGCTGGTAGCTTTCCTGCTGCATCATCTTCATGGAGGTCCCGGCCGCAGCGGGAAACCCGACCGTCACCAGATCGCCCGCCACGCCCACCAGCCCCGACTCCTCGAGGAACGCGCCGATGTTGGGCCGCTCGGCAAGAACCCGCGCGACCACCGCTTCCCAATCCAGATTCACCGGTTCCTGACGCGCGGACGGTGGCGGCGCCTCGTGGAGCGGCTCCGGTCGTTCGGTACGTGGCGCCGAGGCGGGTCCTGACTCGGTCGCCTTGGACACTGGTGCAACCTGCGGAGCCACCTTGGACGGAGCGGGCGCGAGCTTCGTCTCTGGCCGCGCGGGCGAGGGCGTGGCCTGCTCCTGCCCGATCCGGCACGCGCGCACGGCGGCCATCTCGACCACGAACCATGGATACTGGCTGGCGCGAATGCCGTCCTCCGCCTGCAGGAAGATCCGGAACAGCTCCTGGATATTGTCCACAGTCAGCCGCGCGGCGTCGGCCTTGATTTCGGCCTGCTCGTCGGGCCCCAGCTCGATGAGATCGCCGGCGTCGGGCACGATCTTGGCCACCAACAGGTTGCGGACGTGCTCCATGAGCTCGCCGCAGAATTGACGAACATCGCATCCGTGATCCTGCACGGCAGCCAGCGCCTTCAGCGCGCCCGCGGCGTCGCGCGCCAGGACCGCTTCGAGCACGCCGCGGAGCAATTGGTGCGGGACCGCGCCCAGCAGGATCATGAGCTGATCGGCCTCGACGCGCTTGCCGCCGAACGCCACGGCCTGATCCAAGAGGCTCAGGGCATCCCGCAGGCTACCTTCGGAGGCGCGGGCCAGGGCGCTCAAGCTGCGGTCATCGATCGTGATTCCTTCCGCGGCTGTCACGCGCTTGAGGGTGTCTACCACCTCGCGTCGCGGGATCCGCCGGAACGTGAAGTGCTGGCAGCGGGAGAGGATCGTCCGGGGAATCTTGTGCGCTTCCGTCGTCGCGAAGACGAAGACCACGTGGGCGGGCGGCTCCTCCAGCGTTTTGAGCAGGGCGTTGAACGCCGCCGTCGACAGCATGTGGACCTCATCGATGACGTACACGCGGTACCGGCCGCGCGCCGGCGCGGTCCTGACGGTCTCGCGCATCTCGCGGACATCGTCCACGCTGTTGCTGGACGCGCCGTCGATCTCCATCACATCGAACGACGTCCCGGCGCCGATCTCCCGGCAGCTCGCGCAGGTGAGACAGGGCGTCGGGGTCGGCCCCTTCTCGCAATTGAGGGCCTTTGCCAGGATGCGGGCCATGGTGGTCTTGCCGACGCCGCGCATGCCGGAGAACAGGTAGGCGTGGGCGGTGCGCCCCGAGGAGAGGGCGTTCGTGAGGGTCCGGACGACGTGCGTCTGCCCGGTGACCTCGGCGAAGGTCATCGGGCGGTGCTTGCGGGCTGAGACTTGGTATTCCATGGGCTAGATTACCGGGGCCAGGTGATCCTGCGGCACAAAGGATGGCCTCCTTACCGTTGCTTCCTTCCGGACCTGGCGGGGTTCAAAGGTTCCTTTTGCACAGGGCCCGGCCCCTTGTCATATCCAATGTCGGTGTAGCCAGTCTCCAGCCAACCTGCCTCAGTTGGCAAATCCCTGCTTTCAGCGAAAAATACAGGGGAAATCGCCTTCGCCGTGCTGGCGTGAATACGCCCTCCCCTCGGAAAGCCACATCCCACGCGGCTTCTCAGGTAAGCTTGCAGACACGCCTTCCAGAAAACAGGGAATTAACAGGGAATGATCCAGCCGCTTTTGGCACTCTAAAGGAACCAGATCGCACAAATCAAGTCGCACAGAAGTGACGTTCTCCCACCGAACTGAGCCACGAGAACGTTTAGATGCTCGCTGGTCCGGTTTGGTGGATGAACGTCAATGCCTCGGCAGCCATGACTAACATTTGGTGTGGTCCAACAACTGGGAATAGGTCACCTCGCACCCTGCGCCGTGGTGAAAGTCGAGGGCACCTTGCAGGTGAGCGGCGCTGTCAGTCGGAATAGGGACTCACTGGATTCGAAGACTAACGAAAGAATGAAGGGCTCAGCGGGGCGCGGGCGTGCCGTAGTAGGTATCCACCATAACACCAATCTCTTTGAGAAAGGGCGTCGGCAGAGAGCCTCCTGCGCAGACAATCACAGCCTCGTTCTTCAATTCCAAGGTCTTCCCCTCCTGTTCAATGGTCACCGTGTCTTTGCCGGTCTCTTTGACGGTTGCTTCAGCCTCGTTCTTCAGTTCAAAGGTCCTCCCCTCCTGCACAATGGTCACCGTGTCTTTGCCGATTTCTTTAACGGTTGCTTTCAAGAGCACGTTCACCTTGCCTTGAGCGGCAAACTGCTTGAGCTGCTGGCGGTTTTTCTCCTTGGGTCGTGTGAAGATTTCATCTCCGCGACAGGATAAGGTGACCGTTGTGCCAGGCTCGGCAGCCACGGCCAGCGCTGCTTCTGCGGCACTGTCACCGCCACCCACCACCAACACGTGCTGCCCGCGGTACTGCTCCGCTTCGATCAGGCGGTAGACCACCTTGGGCTGCTCCTCGCCGGGTACGCCGAGTTTGCGCGGCGTGCCGCGTCGGCCGATGGCGAGGAGAACGTTCTTGGTCTTGTAGCTGTTCTTTGAGGTCTTCACGACGAATCCGCCACTCGTCCTCGTGATCGTTTCCATGCGTTCCATGAAATGGATCTTGATGCCGGTTTGGCGGAGCACCCCGTTCCAGAACTTCAACAGCTCTTCTTTGCTGATCTCGAACATATTGACCTTGCCCACGATCGGCAACCGCATCGGTGCGGTCATGGCAACTTTGTGGCGGGGAAAGTGATACACCGAGCCGCCGAATGAGTCTTCTTGTTCGATGGTCACGAAACGCAACCCGCGCTGTTTAGCTGCCAGCGATGCGCCGATACCCGCCGGTCCTGCGCCGACGATCACAACGTCCATTTCATTAGCCCCGCCTTTGTTCTTTTGGATCGACTCCATCGCCCGTGCTCCCTGCTCGACACCCTTGCGAATGAGGCCCATCCCGCCCAACTCGCCGGCGATGAAGATGCCGGGGACATTGGTTTCGAAGGTGGGTTTGACATGGGGAATGTCGATGCCACGCTTTTCCGTACCGTACACGAGTTTGATCGCGTCCACGGGACAGACCGCCTCACAGGCGCCATGGCCTATGCAATGATCCGGTTCGACCAGAACCGCCTGGCCCTTTACGATCCCGAGCGCTTGTTCCGGACAGGCTTTGACGCAGGCACCCGAGCCGATACAGAGGCCTGGGTCAATGACGGGGTGTAGCGTGAGGGGCTCAGCTATCCCCGACTCGAGAGTTTTTTCCAGACGGGCACGATGGAGGGTCTCCTTTTTGCGGTGGCGGCGATGGTACAGGATCAAGACGAGGATCAGAGGGAGGATGTAGAGCAACGTATCGAGAAAGGGCATCGACATAAGAGATTCTTGACGTTACGGCAATTCGGTATCAATGACCACGTTGACGCCATGTACCCCTGGCTTGACCGGTCCACTCTTACCTTGCAGATCTCCACTCTGGGGCATGGCATTGCCGGATTTCGAGAGACGGGCGACAATCACGACGGTCCTCACGTCGGAGAGTTTTCTGGACGGCATGGGGCTGGTCGAGTCATCGAGCCGGAACGTGAAGGGCAAATCTTTCTTCGTCGCGCGCACGATGGCTACCGGCATTGGTGGACCATTCACTTCGCGCGCAAACACAAACAATGTGTCCGTAGGAGACCCTTTGCTGGCCAGGCTCGGCGCCACACTCACCTTGCCGCTGATCGCGAGCACTTGACGGCCTGGCTTAACCGGGGCTTCTGAGTCCGCATATGCGGTCATCGTCTTTTGCCCTCCAGCCAGCAGGTCCTTGGCTTCCGCGATGCCAGCCATCAGCTCTTGCGTGACCTCCTGCTCTGCATCCGGGGGCAAGTTGGTGCGCGCCTGTTCCCAGTACCTGGCCGCACGCGCATAATCCTTTCGGTCGAACGCCACGGTGCCCGCCAACATGAGGGCCTTGACGTTGCGGGGATCAAGCTTCAGCGCCTGCTGAATCAACACTTCCGGCTTACCTGCAAGCTTCCGACCATGGAGGACACCCAAGGCATCAGCATAATCAGTGAGCAACTGGGCATCATCCGGCATCAGGCTCATTGCCTTTTCATATATCCGCACTGCTTCGGTATGACGACCCAGCTCCACATACGAACGTGCGAGCAATGCCCAACCCGCGCCATCATTCGGATTCTGATCGAGTTTTAGCTTCAGACGTTCGGCCAAGGCATCCAGTCCGCTAGACGATTGATGGTCATATTCCGAACCCGCCTGCGCTGGCATCGCCGGCACGGTAGGATGCGTGATGGCGAGCGGATTGCCTAGTTGAAAGTACAGCAGCACGCTGGCGAGAGGAATGAGGACAGCAAGGGCCCCGGCCACCAGACGGGGGCTCAATCGTAGACGTGTCGTCGATGTTGTCTCTGTCCTGCCGGACTCTTCCAGCAAGCGACGCTCTAACTCACGGCGTGCCTGCTGGTACTGGTCGTCGGTGAGAACGCCGTTCTTACGGTCCTGCTCCAATTCAGCGAATTGCTGTCGATAGAGGGGTAACACTTTTTCGCGCTCACCTATTGGGGCCGATGGCGACCGCTTGAGCAGGGGCGGCAGCAGAAGGAAGAGCGCCCCACCGATCATGACCGAAACGATGAGCCAGTATGTCATGGTCATGGACGCTTGGTTCCTTCGGAGAGCAGTTGCGCGACTCGTTTGTGTTCCTCTTCTGACAATGAGACGTCAGCAAGCTTCTTCTGTCTCCGTCTCAGCGCAAGCACCAGGGTCGTAGCACCCACGATCAGTAAGAGAAACGGTCCCAGCCAGAGCAGTGTGGTGGTGGCCTTCAGCGGAGGTCGGTACCGCACGAAATCCCCATACCGCGCGACCAAGAAGTCGATGATTTCTTGGTCGCTCATGTTCTTGGCGATCATCTCGCGAACTTCTCGACGCAAGTCCTCAGCCAGTGGGGCGTTGGAATCAGCCAACGTCTGGTTCTGACAGACCAGGCAACGCAGTTCGATGGCCAGTGCTTTCAAGCGCACCTCCACCTGAGGATTGTCAGCGAGTGGCCTAGCATCTTCCGCCGTCGCAACACACGGAACCAAAATGAGCACCAACAGCAGCCGCTTCATTTGTTCTGCAACTCCCGGACGAGGGGCAGGATCTTCCCACGAATGGTTTCCGCATCCAGTGGACCGATTTGCTTGTAACGGATGACTCCCGACTTATCGATCACGTAGGTTTCCGGCACCCCATAGACACCGTAATCGATCCCTACGCGGCCGGATTCGTCCACCGCCGTAATTGGGTAGGGGTTGCCCATGCGTCGCAGCCAGGCCAAGGCTTCTTCCCGGCGGTCTTTGTAATCCAACCCGTATATGGGAACCTCAGCGCTTTTTGCCAACTGCATCAGCGCGGGATGCTCCTCTTTACAGCCGCCGCACCAGGAGGCCCAGACATTCAGCAACCAGACCTTGCCTGTGATATCTTTCGGCGAAAATACCTTCTGCGGATCATGCAGCTGCGGCAGCGAAAAATCCGGCGTCGGCCTGCCAATAAGGGGCGACGGCACTTCGCGTGGATTGAGCTTCAGCCCGAGACCAAGAAACCCCACCAGCACGACAAAGACAGCGAGTGGAAGCAGAAACCGTTTCATGAGACCTCTTCCGCAGCCGGTCTCGGTGTCGCCGGCGCAGCCGCCTCTTCCTGCCGCCATCCAAGACGGTAGCGGCGATCACTGATAGCCAGAACTCCCCCCAGCGCCATGATCAGACATCCACCCCAGATCCAGTCGACGAATGGCTTGTGGTACAAGCGCACGCTCCAGGCGCCGTCTTCGAGCGGTTCGCCCAGCGATACATACAGGTCGCGCAGCAATCCATTATCAATCGCGGCTTCGGTCATCATCTGGTTCTGAACGGTGTACAGTCGTTTTTCCGGGGACAGCACGGTCACGTCACTGCCGTCCTTGCTTACGCGGAACGTACCGCGTCCCGCAATGTAATTGGGCCCTTTCAGTTCCTGAACTCCGTCGAACCGGAACGTGTAGCCACCAATCGTCGCGGTTTCTCCGACGTTCATGCGCAGGTCTTTCTCTTGCTCATAGCCTTTGACCAGGGTCACACCAACGATGAATACCGCGACCCCGCAATGGGCGAGCATCATGCCCCAATAGGAACGGGGCAGACTGGCCAGACGGCTGAACACGTTATTTCCTATGACATGCGTAAGCCGCTCACGCATGTTGACCACGGCTGTCGTCACGATCCAGATCGCAAGCAGGAGACCCAGACTGATCAACGGCGTCCACTTGCCCAACACAAATGGAAGCAGCGCGGCTGTCGCGAGGCTCACACCGGATGCCCAGCGCAGCCGCGTTGCCAAGGCCGGCAAGTCAGCTTTCTTCCATTGTGCAATCGGCCCGATCCCCATCAGGAAAATTGCGGGTGTGATGAGCGGCACAAAGACGGTGTCAAAATAAGGTGGGCCGACAGAAATCTTCCCGAGACCCAGCGCGTCCAGGAACAACGGATACAACGTGCCCAACAGCACTGACCCCAGGGCCGCAATCAGCAGAACATTGTTCCCGAGCAGCATCGCCTCGCGTGACACGATGGCGAACCCACCGCCCAATCCCACGCGCGGGGCTCGCCACGCATAGAGAGCCAACGAGCCGCCGATCACCAGAGCGAGGAATGCCAGGATAAACAAACCACGCTTGGGATCGGTGGCAAAGGCATGGACCGAGGTCAAGACACCGGACCGGACTAGGAACGTACCGACAAGACTGAGCGAAAACGCGAGAATGGCCAGCAGGACGGTCCAGACTTTGAAGCCGCCCCGCTTATCCGTGACCGCCAGCGAGTGAATCAGCGCGGTCCCGGCCAACCAGGGCATGAAGGAGGCGTTCTCCACGGGATCCCAGAACCACCACCCGCCCCAACCCAGTTCGTAATAGGCCCAGCCGCTTCCCAAGGCGATGCCGACGGTCAAGAAGCACCACGCGACGGTCGTCCAGGGGCGCGACCAGCGTGCCCAAGTGGCGTCAAGGTTGCCCCCCAACAGAGCTGCGATCGCAAATGAAAAGGCAACGGAAAACCCCACATACCCCATGTAGAGCATCGGAGGGTGGATGACCATCCCGGGGTCCTGCAGCAAGGGATTGAGGTCACGCCCGTCGACTGCCGCAGGAATCAGACGCTCAAACGGGTTGGAGACGGTCAACATGAACAGGAGAAATCCCACACTAACCAGCCCCATGATTCCGAGAATACGAGCCCGCATCGTCTCTGGCAGTTGTCGAGAAAACAGCGTCACCGCCACCATCCAAAGGGTGAGGATGAATGTCCAGAGCAGCAGCGATCCCTCGTGAGCGCCCCAGATAGCGGCGAGACGGTAATGCAGTGGAAGCTTCGAATTCGCGTTGGCCGCGACGTAGAGCACGGAAAAATCCTTGGAGGCGAACGCGTAGCCTAGGCAACAGAAGGCGATGAGGACGAGCAGGAACTGTCCGCGTGCCGCCGGCTTCGCCACAGACATCCACTTCGCGTTGCCCGTCGCGGCTCCAAGGATCGGCAGGCTCCCCTGCACGATGGCGACACAAAGCGCCAGTATCAAAGCGAAATGGCCAATTTCCGGGATCATGCTCGTTTCCTAACGCGGAGTGATGACCAATGTCTTACTGCTCTGCGCGCCAGACGCCTTCGCCCTGGCCAGCGCTTCAGCCACTTCTGGCGGCATATAGTTCTCATCATGTTTGGCCAGCACTTCGCTTGCTCGAAACACACCGTCAGGACCTAGTTGCCCCTGTGCGACAGCACCCTTACCTTCCCTAAATAAGTCGGGGAGGATCCCCTTATAGACCACCGGAACGCGTTTCGACAAATCGGTCACCATGAAATGCACGGTCAACCCGTCGTTCTCACGCTTCAGACTGCTGGCTTCCACCAACCCGCCGATGCGGAAGCTGCGGCCCTGCGGCACTTCGCCGTTTGCAATTTGGGTCGGCGTGAAGAAGAACACGAGATTGCTCCGGAATGCGTTCAACACCAATGCCGAAGCGAGTGCTACCGCAATCAATCCAACACCGATCATGGCAAACCGCTTCTGGCGCGGGTTCATCGTGGTCCTCCCTCGGCTATACGGTACTGGGCGATTTCCTTGAAAGCCACTGCACGCCTGTGTCGTAACGCCAGCACTTCCCACACCATACACAAGGCCGTGGCGCCAAACGATGGCCACACGTACATACCGTAGCCGCCCATGGCGAGAAATCCGGACAGACTGCCCCATCCCATCAGGACACCTTCATTTCCTGGACCCAGGCGGTTTGACGTTCACGCTCGAGAATCACGCAGCGTACTCGAGTCAGCGTCACCGCGATGCTGTACATCCAAAATCCTAACGCCATCAGCAACATGGCGGTCACCATAGTCGCTGCCATCTTCGGTGACGCCGTCATGCTCACCGAGGCTCCTTGATGCAGCGTATTCCACCAGCGCACTGAAAAATAGATGATCGGGACATTGACGACTCCGACCAGGGCAAGCACCGCACTGGCACGGTCAGCACGCCGGCGGTCGTCGATCGCTGCCTGCAGGAGGATAAAACCGAGATACTGAAACAAGAGAATCAGTTCAGAGGTCAGCCGCGCGTCCCAGACCCACCAGGTACCCCAAGTCGGCTTCCCCCACAGGGCCCCAGTCAGCAACGCGAGAAAGGTAAACATCGCACCGGTGGGTGCCACCGCCTGTGCCATCATCAAGGACGGTCGTGCATTGAGTCCCAGACCGAGCCCGGCCCAACCAGCCATCACGACATAAAGAAACATAGACATCCAGGCTGCTGGCACATGGACGAAGATAATGCGATATGCTTCGCCTTGCTGAAAATCAGTTGGTGAGACAAAAAAACCGATGTAGAGGCCGGCAGTAATACACAACAGGGTGAGAGCGGCAAACCACGGGATCAGTGTGCCCGCCAACGGATAAAACGCCTGCAGCGAAGAAAATCGAAACCAGTTGATTCGTTCCAGCCCCATATACCCTCGTTTACTCCACGGCGATGCGTAAGGCAGCGGCCGTCGCCCATGGCGCGAAGGCCAGTGCGAACACCAGACAGGCGCCCAAGAGAGACAGATGGGCCTCGGCTCCAATCCCTGACGTACTACTTGTGACCGCACCCGCACCGAAAATAAGAACCGGGATAAACAGCGGCAGCACCAGCAGCGCGATCAACAGGCTACTCCCCCGCACACCCAATGTGAGCGCTGCACCGATCGACCCAATCAAGCTCAGTGTCGGCGTCCCCAGCAACAATGACAGCGCCATCACCCCTAGAGATTCGCCGCTGAGGCCAAACTGCAATCCGAGTAACGGAGAGAGCAAGACCACGGGCAGACCGGCAACGATCCAGTGTGCGAATGCCTTTCCGATCACCAGCATGACCAGTGGTTCAGGGGTGAGTACCATCTGTTCTAATACTCCATCCAAGTAATCCGCTGCAAAGAGTCGACCTAGTGACAACATGCAGGACAAGAGTGCAGCCACCCATAACACCCCCGGCGCGATTGTCCGGAGGACCGCTGGTTCCGGCCCCACTCCCAGAGGAAAGAGGCTCGTCACCATGGCGAAGAAAAAGACCGTCGTCGCCACATCCGAGCGCCGCCGCAGAGCAAGAAGGAGATCACGCCAGACAATGCCACGCAGCGCGGCGAGCATCCCGGATCTGTTCATCCAGCGAGTCTCAACTGACCGATCGACTTGGCTTCAACGTTAACCTCCTGGTGGGTCGCAAGCACGACAAGACCACCATCCTTCAGATGTCTTTGCAAGCGCTCGTGTAAGATCTGGGAACCAAACGCGTCAAGCGCGGTGAACGGCTCGTCCAGCACCCACAAGGGGCGTTCACAGCACCAGAGCCGAGCGAGTGCTGCCCTGCGTTTCTGTCCTTCAGAGAGCAGTCTTGTCGCAAGAACATGAAAATTCCGCCCAAGACCCACAGCACCCAGTGCGGAGCGTGCCGCAGTGAAGGAGATCCCGCTCCCGGCTATATGAGTGCTCGCTCGAAGATTTTCAACGGGGGTGAGATCGTCCTTGAGCGCGTTTCGATGTCCAATATACGTGAGCTGAGCGAAATAGAGTTCTTTCAACTGACTGATATCGCGACCTTGCCAGTAGGTCCTGCCTTGCTCTGGCGATGTCAGCCCGCACAACAGCCGCAGCAAGGTGGTCTTCCCACAGCCGTTCTCACCCATGACAGACAATAGGCCGCCTGATGGCACCGTAAAGCTTAAGCCTCCAAATAGCTGCCGCTCTCCACGTCTACAGCTCAGCCCGACTACCTCTAGCATGGTATTAGAAATCCCACCGAATACCAGAGAAAAAGAATTCCCGCAGCGTCGAATCGTGCTGAATCGGGCTGTCCGTGATTGTTTTTTCAACCCCGGCTGATGTCTCGAACATCCAATTGTCGCGAACTCTGTAGTTTACTCGGAAGGAGGGGGTGCCACGGTACAACGTCACGTTGCTGCTGTCCTTTTGGTGGTACAGAATAAGAAATAAATCTAACTGCCACTTTTCGCCATACCGACCCAGCGAGTTCAGGGTGACACTCTCCCCATGGTAGACCGGGCTGGTGATGTAGTTGGCATTGATCACGAATGTATGCCGCTTGAACGGGACGTCTGTCCCGATTGCTTGGACGCCGTATGTCCAGATATTGCCGGAGCCTGGAGCTGCTTGCAAGGTACAGGGCGCATCCGTGGTAGCGTTTGGGTTCAGAAACAGCGTGCTCGTCCCAGGCAGGATGACCAGACAGTTCGTAGCAGATGTGCCGCCGATCCGGTTCAACCGTGCGTCACCGCCGAGTTGCCATGTTTTGGTCGCTGCATGGAGCACGCCTGCAAGGAATAAATCGCTCGTCGGCGTCACGTCCTTTGCTGCAGTCCGCACAAGACTGGCATTCCCAGAATTGATGACATCGATCGATGTGGCCCCCGTTCCCAAGAGGCCATTCGTCGTCTGTAAGAATGGCGTCCTACGATGGTCCGCAATCAAGGTGTAGGTCGTCCCCTCCGTCACCCAACTCCCATTGAGCATCGCCACATTCAGCACGCCATACGAGATATCATAGTCTACCAGTGAAAAGACACTTCGGCCGCTGGACGCATACCGCAATTCTGTGCCCACCGCGCGGCGGTCAACGACCCCATTGACCATTTGATTGAAATAATAGACGTTGCTGTTCCACACAGCCGCGAAGGGGCCAATGTCAACGTTGGCCCCGTAAAAGTAATGTTTCAAGTCTGCCCTGAAATTTCGAGGGTCATCAGGCACGAAGTTAGAGGTCAAGCTAAATTGTCGGGGCTGGCCTGCCACGAGGTTCAGATTCAGGAGCTGCGGGGAGACGGCGTAGCGGAACCAGGCCCCGTCGAAGCGGTAGTCGAGCACCCCTCCGGTATTGCCAGGTTGTCGGCCGACCCGGAAGAAGTACGAATCCTGGCTCGAGTGCTCAGCGTACAATGCTCTGAGGCGGCTAATATTTCTTTGCAGGTCACTGGTGGCCAACATATCATAAGACTGCGTCCCACGGACCACGAGCTTGTTGTCATACTCGTCCTTGCGGTAACGCCCGGTGACATCGAACGCTGACACGAGGAGGGATTGGTCATGTAAATTAAGTTGGGTTGTTGAATTCGTATCCTTCACGGTGGTCTTCTGCTGGGAGTATCCTCCATAATAGTACGAGTAAATGCTCCCATAGACCCTGGTTTCGTCAATCTTCTTGGGCACTCTTCCAGCCTGGCGTTGCGCAACCTGAGTCATCGCCTCCTGCAATGCTACCAACCGTTGTCGTACCCTTGCCGCTCCTTCTCCCTGCGGGTAGAGTTTCAGGTACTGCTCGAATTCGGCTTTGGCTTTGGAGTATTCGCCGTTCCGCTCTCTGGCCACTCCGACCCACTCCTGGGCTCCTTGTGATTGCTTGTTGGATGGGAGGTTGAGGATTGCGTTGAGGATCTGCAGCGCCTTTTCATTCTCTCCAGCCAGCAGCGCCTTCTGGGCCAGCCTCATTAGATCCGCGGCATATGCTTCGACATTCATGTCCGGTCGGAACGGAGGCACATCGAATGGCTGCGTTTTATCCTTGGGGGCCGGAGTTGGCGGTGGTGAAACCTTCACCTCGGGCGCGAGGGGGGGAGGAACCGCTGGCTTTTCTAACGGCACCGAAATGACGATCCTGCTGCTGCTGCTGCTCATGTCCCGTTGACTAAGCCTGAATCGAACAGGCTGGCTGAATTTGATTGCGAGACCATTCCTGGCCTGATCGGGAAAGATGACGGTGAACTTCGGGACCAAATCGCTGGGTGGTGACGCAGCAAGTTCCCGTGCGAAGTTGATCGACCGGTCGAGGTCAGGAAAGTTGAGGAGCACTCGAATCAAATCACCTTTATCAGCAGGGGTATGTCGCAAATAGATGGCGCGGGTATTGAAGACGATGTGAATCTCGGCCGCGGTTGGGGTTTCAACGATCTCGACGCGGTCGAGGACTTGAGCAGTCGTTGTGTCAGGCGACAGCAGACCACCGAGCGTAAGAGCTCCGCATAGGAGCACACTCCTCACTACATGGCACAATGTACTTCGACCACACGTTCTCACCACATACCTCGAAAAGGTTGGTGAGAGTCGAACGGAATTGAATCTGGAGGAATATCGGTGCAAACCGTAGCGGTTTCGAGTGATTTTCTCGGAATGGTCGAATTGGCAATGATGCGACTACCTATCGCACCAGCGAGTCATCACCTACCCTTGCCTACGCATCCTTCACACGCTCTCTGTGCCCGGACGCCTCGACCCTGACCTACTCGGCCCAGCATCCCATTTGACCCTTGACACCGTCACCAGCCCCCTTAACTACTAAAAACTGTTGAAGGAATGATGGCAGTTCTCGCAAGCTTTTCCTGGGTTGTGATTGCTCCCGGCCCTCACTGTCACATCAGGATAGGGTGAACCAAACATGTGACAGGTCGCGCAGCCGCTCACGATCCCGATGTGATTCATGACCGACTTGGACAACCCGATAAAGGTCGTCGTCGACTTATGGCACGTCTCACAGGACTGCGCGGTTGGTATGTGAGTCGCTGCCTTGCTCACGACCCCAGCGTACGCCCCGTTATGACAGGTCGTGCAGCCGCTCACGATCCCAGCGTGGTTATACGTGGTGCCCGCAAAGGACGTCGTGGACATATGGCACGTCTCGCATGGGGCTGTGGTCGGGAAGTGATTCGCCGGTTTGCTCACGACCCCGGCATAGCCGCCGCCATGACAAAGCGCGCAGTTGGTCGTGATCCCCGTGTGATTCATCGGCGTCCCGGGCCCAAAGGCGGTGTAAGACTTATGGCATAGATCACACGGCTGAGTGGTCGGGATATGGTTGGCCGGTTTGCCCAGCGCCGTCGTGCCGTTGTGACACGTGGCGCAGCTCCCCGGCGCCACTCCCGTGTGATCGAACGTGGCGCCAGTCCAAGTGGTCGTGGACTTGTGACACGTATCACACGCGGCTGTGGTTACGATGTGGTTGGCCGATTTGCCCGTTGCCAGCGTGCCGTTGTGACACGTGGCACAGGTGCCCGCCGCCACCCCCGTGTGATTCATCGGTGTCCCTGGCCCAAAGGCGGTGTAGGACTTATGGCACAGATCACACGGCTGGGTGGTCGGGATATGGTTGGCCGGTTTGCCCAGCGCCGTCGTGCCGTTGTGACACG
>CAZSUT010000009.1:32938-41550 GCA_964610095.1 uncultured Nitrospirales bacterium
TGGTCGTGGACTTGTGACACGTATCACACGCGGCTGTGGTTACGATGTGGTTGGCAGGCTTCCCGGTTGCTTTGGTGCCATTGTGACATGTCGCGCAGGTACCGGGCATCACCCCAGCGTGAGTGAAGGTCGCTGGTTTCCAAGCGATCGTGCGGTGGCACGAGTCGCAGCCGGCGGTAGTCACAACATGGTTGGCAGGCTTCCCGGTTGCCATCGTGCCGTTGTGACAGGTCGCGCACTTACCAGCCTGCATCATCGTATGACTGAAAAAGGCTGGGATCCAACCAGTGGTGCGGTGGCAACTGTCACAGTTGAGCGCGGTAGGAATGTGGGTGGAAGGCTTGAATGTCGATGACACACGTCCGCCCGGCGAGTGACATTGATTACATTGCGTGGGCGTCCCTTTGAACACACCCTGCACGTGACAGCGCTCGCATGGCACTTGGGCGTGGCCACCGGTGAGAAGGAACCCTGTCTTCCCGTGATTGAAATCGAGGGGGCTGCGGCCGCCGCTTCTTTGGCCCGCTGCCTCATTGGGGAGTCCGAGGCTTGCACACACAACAAGCGCAGCCAGAATCGCTCCAGCGAACCGTCGCCCATACACCCAGCGCTTTGAAATCGAGCTCATTGCGCGCTCTATGAAGAAACCCAGCGGGAACTCATATGCCTCCATACACCCACTGCTTGTCTCACAAGACTAATGGATGTGCGTAAGAAGCACGTAAGAGGCTGGTTAAGAACAGGTAAATAGAACTCGCGTACAAATTTGATATCCCGGGACAGAAATGTAGGCGAATGCAGTCACTTCCTACGGATGGGAATACAATCCTAAACGACAAATATCTAGAAAGACGTGGGGCCACCACATTCCTGGCAGGCGCGAGAATTGCATTCTATTTTTAGCGGTCTTGGAAAGACCATCGCCGTTTAGGCTGACGTAACCTTTCGAAGGAGAGAATAAATTGGCTTCCGCTGGCACTATCCAGCAACAGAAACACGCAACGAACACTGGATCATCACACCCTGCGGTGAAGGACGGTGAGAAATCTCCATCCAGCCAGTCGTCGCTTTTCCGGTTCCTGGTGGTAGTGACGGTGGGCTTGTTGGGGTATGCGGCTTATATGGTGGCCTTTGGGAAGTATTACACTCCGCGCTCAGGGTTGGGGTTCTACCTGGGGTTAACCGGTACACTCATGATGCTGGCGTTGCTTGCGTACCCGCTTCGGAAGCACGTGCGATGGATGCAACGGTGGGGAGCGCTCAAACACTGGTTTCGGGCCCACATGATTTTCGGCATAGTCGGACCAACCCTCGTATTATTTCATTCGACTTTTCATATCCGCTCTCCCAACGCCGCCGTGGCACTCTCGAGTATGCTAGTGGTTGTCATCAGCGGCTTCGTCGGTCGCTTCGTCTACACCAAGATTCACTATGGACTGTATGGTAGTCGAGCGACACTGGAGAAGGTGCACGAGGAATTTGCAGGCCGTTCGCAGGATACAAAATCGCGGCTTCACTTTGCCCCCCGTGTCGAACAATGGCTCCAAGCATTCGAACAGATCACGACGCGAACCGACCGATCCTTCACAGCGAATCTATGGCAGCTTCTGATCCTGAGAGTGAAGCGGAGACTCTTGCAATTCCGTTGTGCGTGGGAGTTACGAGGGATCCTGCGGGCAGAAAGGCATCCGGAGTTTCGGGAGGGAGCGCCGGAGGCGATTCACCTAGTCTCACTGTATCTGAAAGAGGTGGAGCGAGTCGCCCACTTCAGCACCTATGAACGCCTCTTCTCTGTGTGGCACGTGCTCCACATTCCACTCATTTACATCTTAGCCGCCAGCACAGTCTTTCATATCATCGCCGTCTACATGTACTGAGTCGCATTGGTTTGGTGCTTGTCGCACACCTTTACATTCCCCATCACCCTGCTAGGCGCATTGATGGTACTGGTGTCGACGGCCTGGGCAGACACTGTCGAAACCGCCGTCATGCCTGGGCGGGTCATTGAGGGACACGCCAAATGGGAAGAAGATTGTGCCAAGTGCCACAAACGATTCAACAAGGCGGCACAAACCCATCTCTGCCAGGACTGCCACAAGGAAGTACGTAAGGACATCGAACAGAAACAGGGGTTCCATGGGCGCTTTAAAGTGCAGCGTGAATGCCGTGACTGCCACACCGACCACAAGGGGCGGACGGAGAATATTGCTCCAATCAATGAACAAACCTTTAATCACTCAGAGACTGATTTCCCGCTGAAGGGAGCCCATGCCGACACCAAGAAAGTCGAATGCAAAGCCTGCCACAAGCCAAAGATCAAATATCGGGACGCGCCATCAGAGTGTTACGCCTGTCACAAGAAGGACGATAAGCACAAGGGCAAACTAGGCCCGGCTTGCGCGGATTGTCACACCGAAGGGAGCTGGAAGGAAACAACGAATAAATTTGACCACAGCAAGACCCGCTTCCTGTTGCGTGGCAAACATGCGGAGGTGAAATGCGAAGACTGTCATGCCAACGAACGGTACAAGAACACGCCGATGGATTGTTATTCCTGTCACAAGAAGGATGACTACCATAAGGGCGTGTTCAGTCCCAAGTGCGAGACCTGTCACGGTGAGAAGGATTGGAAGACCTCCACGTTTAACCATGACAAGGACACGAAATATCCACTCAAAGGTAAGCACGCCAAGGTTAAGTGCGAAAGCTGCCATAAGAAGCCCGTCGCCAGTGAGAAAACCCCGACAGCCTGTATTGCGTGTCACCAAAAGGACGACAAACACAAGGGGAACTTTGGGCCGAAGTGCCAGACCTGTCACGTTGAAACAGTTTGGAAGACGATCACTTTCGATCACGATCGCGACACCAAGTACCTACTCAAGGGCAAACATACGACCACCAAGTGTGAGAGCTGTCACAAAGGCCACCTCTACAAAGAGAAGACTCCTACGGCCTGTTACGCCTGTCACAAGAAAGACGACAAACACAAAGGGAACTTCGGGGAAAAGTGCGAAGCTTGTCACGTCGAGAAGGACTGGAAGACCATTCCGTTCGACCACGATCGGGATACGAAATACCCGTTGCGGGGCAAGCACAAGACAACCACTTGCGAAAGCTGTCATAAGGCTCAGCTCTATAAAGTCAAGACTCCTACAGCCTGCTACGCTTGTCACAAAAAAGATGACAAACACAAAGGCACGTATGGTGAACAGTGTGAGTCCTGTCACATCGAGAAGGACTGGAAGACTATCACCTTCGATCACGATCGCGATACCAAGTATCGATTGCTCGGCAAGCACAAACCACTCAAGTGTGACAGTTGCCACAAGGGACATCTCTATAAGGACAAATTAAAAACGACGTGCTATGCCTGCCATGAAAAAGACGACAAGCACAAAGGGCAGGAGGGTACAGAGTGCGAAGAATGTCACAATGAACACTCCTGGAAGGAAACGAAGTTCGACCACAGTCTCACGCGGTTTCCGCTGTTCGGGAAGCATGCGAAAGCGGAGTGCAAGAAATGCCATCTGACGGCCGCCTTCAAAGATGCCCAATCAGACTGCGTGGCCTGCCATGTGAAGGAAGACGTGCATAAACGGCGACTCGGTACAGAGTGCGGAGACTGCCACAACGCCCGCGACTGGAAGGTTTGGGATTTCGATCACGACAGACGCACCCGGTTCAAGTTGGACGGGGGGCACAAAGATCTCGACTGTTACGACTGTCATAAGGCTCCGATGGGAAAGAAAGTGAAAGCCTCAGAGGTCTGTGTCAGTTGCCACAAGAAAGACGATAAGCACGAAGGAAGTTACGGTCCGCAATGCGAGCGCTGTCATGAGGCCTCATCGTGGAAAACCATCAAGCCGGGAACCGGAAACTTGTTTTTCTGATAACGGAAGGTCGCGACACCAAGCCAAATTTCACAGCCACCGAGGCAAGGATGCGGGCCGAAAGTTCCAGCAGAATGCCGCTACGTCATCTCTTCCTATTCGTCAGCGGCTCGCTGATCGTCGCAGTATTGCTGGCTTGCGCAAGCACATACGTGAACGTGCTTCGTCTGACCTCCGAGACGTTTCCCTCTCAGCCGTCGGCAAGCGATGTCGTCATTCTGGAGCAAGCGCCGGCTGCGGAGCACATCCGGATCGCAGAGCTGAGCGTAACATCTACTGGCAATCTGGAAGACCTCCAACAGCAGATCCTGAACAGGGCGGCAGAACTTGGAGCGCAGGCCGTCGTGTTCTTCCCGTCTATGACCGAAATGGAGCGAAGATTCATGTACCAGCCAATCTATTACTACAGCCCCTGGGGCTACTACTCGCCCTTTTACTATGGATACAGCCCAGATCCGTACTGGCTGTTCGGCCTTGGTCCGGGAGGATACCGCCAGTATGTGTTGGTTCCCTACACTGTCGCGGTCCATACATTGAAAGGGATTGCGATCCGATACTCAGGCTCGTAAACAGATACGTAATCTCTCGTGGAGGGAGGGGACAATGGGGATATTTGCCAAAAGAACTCTCTTAGCGGTGGTGGCCCTGACTGCCGCCGCATGTGCGGGTCCGACCCTGCCGGAGAACAAAATGGAGGCCGGTGATCCAGTCGCCCGAATGTTGCACGTGGGCCTTGAGCTGCTGAATCACGACATTGATGAGCTCAGCGAGCATATTCGCTACCTGCAACAGGTGCCCCCAAGCGCTGATCCTGCCTTACAAGCTCTCCATGCTCTTAACCTTGCGGGGTGGCAGCTTCACCAGCAGCAATGGCTGCTCCAGCGAGAGCATCTCGTCTTTGCTGCTGAGCAGATTCGCCGTGCACAGACTAACGCTCCTGAAAAACCACGGTTGTGGGGGCAATGGACCGCTCATGAGAAGGAGTTCATCAAGAGTGTAGACGAACTGCGTGCTCAACAATCGACGCTCGAGAAAAAGCGCTTCCAATTGGAATCGCAGATGCTCGAACGATATTTCCGATAACCTACAGAGGGGTGGCTGGCGGTGGTGTTTGCCGAGTACAGATGAGGTGAAACGATGTACGGAGGGGACATTTCCCATATTCTTCGCCGCTTAGCCATCTTGTTGATACTGTTTGTCGTTTATCAAGCCTGGCTAAAACCAACGTATCTCGCTCTACCGCCGTCCCGACACACAGACACTGCGGCATCACTGGTTTCCCCAAACTCCAACCCATCCATGGGACAGGAGTTTGCGTCTGCTGAAGTCCCGCCGGCTCGTCTCGTGAATCTCGGCCACGCTCCCACCTCTCAGCTAAACCTCATTCATGACGAATTAGAGAGAGGATACATCCTGCAGGCCGAGTCCAGCCTGCGGATGTTACCAAATAAAATGATGGCCAAGGAACGCGTGCGACAGTATGTGGCTGCCCTCTGGAACAATCTTGGGGTTCAACAAGAAAAATTTGGTGGGATCGCGCTCTCGGTCATGGTGTTCAAGAAAGCGGTCGAGCTCGACCCAAGCAACCCTATCGCCCATCTCAATTTGACGCGGGCATATTGGGGACTCCGTGATCCTGCACTGACGCCAGAGTTCCTCCAAAAGGTAATCCTTCTTGCTCCGAAGGACCTGTTGCCTCATCTGGCCTTAGCTGACCTCCTTATCGATCAAGGCGACGTGACATTGGCTTCACGCCATCTCAAAGAGGTGGCCCCGCGAGCCGCAATCGATCCTAATTTGCAGTCGTATGTTCGACGGTTAACGGCGAGAATCGAGCTGGCAGCTTCGTCGAACCAACGTTCACTGACCATCGCCGAGCAGGCGCTACGCACAGACGCTCCGGGTCCCGCGACATCTCCTCCCCCAAGAGCCGACATCGGCACCGCACGTGCTCCGGCCACGCAGCCCGTAACACCCAGCGTGCCTGTGGGGCTGACACCGTCAGAAGGACCGACTCGACAACCCGCCCCGCGCGAGCCAACCCACTTCACGGTTCGTTTCAGGGGTGACGAAGATCAGGCTGCTTGGGAACACATGCGCGCCATTCTCGAGTATGCCTATCAAGAGATCTCCCAGAAGTTTGGTCATGTGCCGTCAGCACCCATCACGGTGGTGTTGCACACGAAAGAGCAGTTTACGAACACTGCAATGAGCCCCGAATGGGCCGATTCGTTGTTTGACGAGGTGTCAGGGTCCATTCACATTCCTGTGCAAGGTGCGCTCGACGACTTAGCGTTGTTGAGTCGCGTGTTGCGCCATGAATTCGTTCACGCGCTGCTACGCGACAAGATGGAAGCTCGCCTCACTGCGCTCCCCACTTGGTTGATTGAGGGTCTCGCAATCCAGTTGGCCGAGGACCCATGGCCTGACCTTTTTGATGCCAAAAAGACAGACCTCAAGTTGATTCCGCTGACGTCGCTGCAAGGACGATGGAGCAATCTCCCGAATGACTCTCGATCGGTGGCCTATCTGGAAGCCGACTTGGCTGTGCAGAATCTAGTGGAGCAGTACAGCATATTTAAGGTCCGGCAGGTGATGAACTCGCTCAAAACCGGACAGCCTCTCAGCGCGGCCATGCAGGATAAGCTGTCCCTCTCCTATGAACAGTTTCAGCTACAATGGGCGGAGAGCTTCAGCGCGAAACTGAAGCCTGGCAAGTCATGAGCCTGTCCTGCCCACTTACAATTAGGATTGGAACCAGGATTTTGAACCACGCCGTAGGCGGCTATCTTCAAATTTCGCGTGGATGGGATGTGCTATGACTCAAGGTGACTTCTCGTGAAAACTCATGACTTCATCATTTTTCTCAAGGTTTTTATCTTGACCTGTCCGCCTCAAGTGTCTCAAGGTGCTTCCTCAGGTGCCAAGTCAATCACACTAAAGTTAGCATTCCCACCGCGGCTCGTCGCTGCCACATGGGAACCGATATGGCAACCCCTCCTTCCGCAGACAGGGATCGTCGACGCAGCCAACGGATTCAACTGGAAACGCTACTTACGGTTTTAAGCATGGATCCCTCTCTCCCATTCAGGGGTCCCTGCTATGTGACTAATGTGAGCTATCACGGCTGCCAGTTCATCGCACCACGCCCCATCAAGCACGAGACCTTGCTGGACCTTACCATGCCCTCCACTAATCGTCACATCAGGGCCCATGTTATCTGGTCGACTCCAGTTGGGCCGGAAGCGCAAGTTAAGCAGTGGAAAGTCGGGGTGCAATTTGACACGCCAGGGAACTACTGGGCCCTTCCGTTTCAGCCGCTAGACTGGCTAACGGCAACGTGAGGCCTTGGCTTTACCTTCCCGACCATCACCAGCCACGTGTCACCCAGCTATGGGCCTCACAGAAACCTTGGCCTTAGCTCCTCTTGAGGCTATGATAAGATGGCAGGTTACGCGATGGAGGTGAGATGGAATCAAAAGAAGCAGAAACCCTAAGAAAAGCATGGGGTGATAAACCGTGCGAGCATCCATGGTGGGTGAAAAAGACCGTGCGTGGGACTGACACGGACATGGACGTTTGCAAAACGTGCGGACAAGATCGGTCGAAAGTTAAAGCATGGGAAGGGAAAACAACGACCAAGTCAGACAAGGCTGCTCCCTTGGATCAGAAGGTCGAGGACCTGGATGTGAAGGTTACGATCGTGAATCAGAAGGCCACATACCCGGATTCGAAAGCTGCTCCTTTGAATCAGAAGGTCAAGGATCTGGATTCGGCTGTAGATAGCATCACCGCCATGCTTACGGCAGATTTCGCATTTACGAGGCTGGAGGAAGCTAGAATTGCTTCTGCGATGGGCAAGCTTCGTGATGCCTTGGGACGATGGCGTGAAAGGTTACGGAAAAGGAAACGTTCAACTTAGGACACTTGTGAGTCAATTATATTGTTGCCCAGAAATTAAGTGTGGCAGTACAGAGTTTACCCATAGCATTTGTCCGGGCGGATGGTCATGTTAGAAATACTTCCGATCAATATCCTCATCGCAAACAAGCAGGCGCATGAAGCCAGTGAAGTGTCTTTGAGTCTGCGTGCCTTCTTTCCTCACAGCCGGATTAAGGTGGTGTATTCAGCCGACGAAGTGGTTCAATGGGCAGCCAAGTATGAGTGGGATACCATCCTGGCTGATGCGGACGTATTTCGTCAGTGTGGGCTGACCACGCTGACCGAGCTCAAACGAAAAGCACCCACGGCAATCCTTATTGTTCAAGCCGATGGAAACGATAAGGCTCTTGCCAAGGACGTCCTGCGCTTTGGTGTAGATTTTTACATTTCGAAAAAATCTCCTGCATTTTTGACTGAATTGCCATTTGTGCTGCGAACATTGTTGAAGAATCAAGATCTTAATTCGCAGTTGCATGCCGCGAAAAAGCGGGTCCGGCAGCTGGAGGAGCAGGTGGCACAGACGCAGGTGGAGCCAGCGCAGACAAAGGAGAAGAACCAATGGGGGGGAGTCCGCGAGCAGCTCGAGGGGCTCCGCCAAGAGCGGAGCGAAACTCCGATTCTCAGGGAACAGCTCGAGAAGCTCCGCCAAGTGCACACGCAGCTGGAGGAAAAACTCCACCAGGTTACAGGACAGTTGACTCAGGAACGCGGAGAACACCAGGGGGACAGGGAGCAGCTCGAGAGGCTCCGCCAAGAGCGCGACCAGCTGCAAGAACGACT
>CAZSUT010000010.1:0-8441 GCA_964610095.1 uncultured Nitrospirales bacterium
TCTGTGATGATGCGAATGATCGGTGCCTTGCTCGCGGTGCTGGTGGCGGGCGACCTCACGCACGCCGACTTCCAGTTCCAGGACTGGTGGTTTGATCGCGACCAACCCGGTCAGCTTCCCTCCGGGTTCGCTCCCGGCTCATCCAACGTGAGCTCTGGGCGATGGGAAGTCAAGGCGGACCCGCTATCGTCGTCCCCGCCGAACGTGCTGGCTCACATCTCCTCGGACCAGGCAGGCCTATCCCCGCAGATGCTGTTTCTGGAGAAAGTGGAGGCGGCGAACCTGGAACTGTCAGTGCGGATCAAGACGGCCCAGGACGGTGAGAGCCAGGGAAGTGGCGTGGTCTTCCGGGCGCAGGATGACCGCAATTACTATGTGATTTGGCTGAGCACAAAGGAGAATCTGATCCGCATGGACAAAGTGGTCAACGGCGAGACGAAGACGCTCCAGGAGCTCCAGGTTGAAACCAAGCCCGGCACGTGGCAGAGCTTGCGGTTGTCCATCCGAGGGCCGATCCTCGAAGCGTTCCTTAACAAGAAGTTCCTCTCGGCCCGCGAAGAGGCCTGGGAGTTCGGACGGTACAAGAAGGGCAAGGTGGGCCTCTGGAGCCGCGGGGCGGGCATCGTCTATTTCGACAACGTGCGGTTCACGGCGATGGATGGCGGAACGGGCAGCACGCCCTTAGGTGGCACGGAAACCACGATCATCAAATGACGAAGAAGGGGACAGGCAACTTTTCGAGGTCATTCTGAGGTATCCATGAGACGCGGCGTCATTTCAAGCGAAAAGTTGCCTGTCCCCTTCTTAATAGTCGCGCTCGCGTTGGTCCTGTCGCTTGGGCCGGTGCCGGCCGCGCTCGCCCTGACCGAGGAGGAGACAAAGCGGGCTGAAGCCCTCATCCCGCTGCTGGATAGCGAGCAGGAGCTCTGGGCCATCGGAGAGCTCGTCCACATCGGGCCACCGGCCATTCCGGTCCTCGCCAAAGGAGTTCGGCATCCGAGCCGGCGCGTTCGGATCAATGCGATCGAAACGATGTCCATGATCAAGGACAAGGCGGCGGTGCCGATCCTCAACGCGGTGGCGGCCAATGAAGAGGAAATACCGGCGGTGCGCGAGAAGGCCCTGCGGGTCGCCGTCCGGTTGGATCCGGCGCACGCGGTGCCCGCGCTGGAGGCTATGGCCAAGGACCAGAGCGAGACGATCAGAAATGCCGTGGTCTCCGAGAGCCGGTTCGTGAAGGACAGGGCCGTGATTGATCTGCTCATCAACCTGCTGGCCGACGACTCCAATAGCGTGGCCGACGGTGCGTTCCGCACGCTCTGGAACTTCACCGGCCGGATGGTCGACGGTCAGGACTTCATTCAGTCCACGAAAGAAGAACGGGTGGCGTGGGCCAAAGACTGGGCGCGGTGGTGGGCGGACAACCGCGACAAGTTCCAGTTTGTGCCGGACCGGCCCGTAGGCCCTCCTCCGATCATGATCCCGCCGGGCGGTTTTCCGATGCCACCCACTGATAAACCGATCCAGCCCCCTCCCGAGAAATTTGGTTATTAGCTCTTTTGCCTCCGTTGTTCCATTCGCGCGGACTGTGCTAGCATAAGTGCTGCGAGTGTCTTATTTTCGGACAACATCAAGGAGTTGAACGATGGCGGTCCTCAAGATTGCGAAGCTCGGCGCGCCGGTGTTGCGGCAGGTCGCCGATCCGGTTCTTCTGGAGAAGATCGGTAAGCGCGCTTTCCAAGAGTTCATTGACGACCTGCTCGAGACGATGGTCAAGGTCGAGGGTATCGGCCTGGCGGCGCCGCAGGTGTTCCGTTCGGAGCAGGTCGTGGTCATGGAGTGCCAGGGGGAGCACGGCTTCCCGCGGACCATCCTGATCAACCCGGAGATCCTGGGTTACTCGCCGGTGACCGCCGAGGGCTGGGAGGGATGTCTCAGCGTCGACGGGCTCCGCGGCAAGGTAAGACGTCCGGTCGGGGTACGGTTGAAATATCTCGATCGTGACGGCAAGACCGTTGAACTGGACGCCTCGGGCCTCTATGCCGTCTGCATTCAGCACGAGATGGATCACCTGCAGGGCAAGCTCTTCCTCGATCGAATGACCGATTTCACCACGCTCACCCAACTGGAAGAGTTCGAGAAGTACTGGCGGACGGAACACGCCGAAGTCATCTAAGGCAGAGGCACGCCCGCCGTGAAGTCCCTCCTTCGCGTACTTCGTTTCATCAAGCCATACCGGCGGCTGGCCGTTCTGACCTTCATGTGCGCCGCCGCCGCGGCCGCCATCGAGCTTCTACCCCCCTGGCTCGTCGGGAAGTTCATCATCGACGACGTCATCGTCGGGCAGAATCATTCGCTGCTGCCCTGGACGATCGCCGCCCTGCTGCTCGCGTACGCCGGCAAGAACGTCGCTTCCTCGCTCCGGATCCGCTTCAACAACACCCTGGAGCAGAGCGTCATCTTCGACCTGCGTGACCAGGTGTTCGCGGCCCTCCAGCGCCTCTCCATCAGCTACTACGAGGACCGCTCCACCGGCGAGATCATGAACCGGGTCAACAACGACGTCGAGCACGTGGAGCGCATCTTCATCGACGGCATCGAATCGCTGCTGATGTCCTCGCTGACGCTCATCGGGATCTCGGTCATCCTGTTCTCCCTCAACTGGAAACTGGCGTTCTTGTCATTGCTCCCGATCCCGGTGTTGGTGTACTCGGCCTCGTACTTCACCAACAAGGTCCACCACTTCTACCACCTAGTCCGCCGAAGCTCGGCCGAGCTGAATTCCTATCTTCAAGATGCCATCTCCGGTATCCGGGAAACGATGGGGTTCAACCGCCAGGCCTACGAGCGGAATCGATTCAACGCGCGCAGCCGGGACTACTGCAACAGCAATCTCAAAGTCATGACGCTGTGGTCGGTATACTCCCCCAGCATGATCTTCGTGGGCAGCCTGGGCAGCGTGATCATCCTCTGGTACGGGACCGGCGAGGTGATGGCCGGGACGCTCACGGTCGGGGAGCTGGTTGCGTTCCTCTCCTACCTCGCGCTGTTCTACGTGCCGGTCAACCAGATCCACTCGGTGAACCACATGCTCCAGCACGCGCTGGCGGCGGGCGAGCGGGTGTTCGAGATCATGGACACCCAGCCTGAGGTGGCGGATCGGCCCGGAGCCCTTGCGCCGGCGGGCCGGCTACGCGGTGAGGTCGTCGCGCGGAACGTCTTCTTCCACTACCGGCCTGAGATCCCGGTGCTCAAGCACGTGAGCTTCGAAGTGAGTGCCGGCGAGCGGATCGCGCTCGTGGGGCCCTCCGGGGCCGGCAAGAGCACGTTGATCAAGCTGCTGATGCGCTTCTACGACGTGACGGATGGGGAAATCCGGATAGACGGCTACGATCTGCGCGACCTGCCGCTGGCCTACCTGCGGGGCCAGATCGGACTGGTGCAGCAGGAGCCGTTCCTCTTCAACGGCACGGTGCGGGAGAACATTGCCTATGGGGATCTCGCGGCGAGCCAGGCGCGGATCGAGGAGGTCGCCACGGCGGCTCGCGCGCACGAGTTCATCATCGAGCTGCCGGAGAAGTACGACACGTGGATCGGGGAGCGAGGGGTGAAGCTCTCGGTCGGGCAGAAGCAACGGATCGCGATCGCGCGGGCGCTGCTGAAAGACCCGCCGATCATCATCTTCGACGAGGCGACGTCAAACATCGACACGGAGACGGAGGTGAAGATTCGGGAAGCCCTGGTGGAGCTTACCCGCAACCGGACGACCTTCATCATCGCCCACCGGCTCTCAACGCTGAGCCACGTGGATCGGATCTTCGTCGTGGACGGCGGGCGTCTCGTCGAAGAGGGCACGCACGAGGCGCTCCTCGCCCGCAGCGGTCTCTACCGCACTCTCTATGAGGCCCAGTTCCAGCTGTAAGGGGACAGGCTACTTTTCTTCCAGTCCCCTTGATCAGCACGCGAACCGGGCGTGATATCAGAAGCGGACCCCGAACGTCAGGCCTGGCATCACATGCGCCCCCGTGCCGCCACCGGTATTGAGGTCGGTGAAGTTGAGCAGGAAGGTCGCCATCACATTGATCTTCGGACTAATCGCATAGTCCAGTCCGACCCCGATCGGGATCAGCCATGAGGTATCGGACTCGACCAAGTCGGAATGAACGAATCCCAGACCCGCTTGAAGGGTCAGCTTTGCCTTGTGCTCAGTCCCCGGAAGATCGATCCAGAATTTCCCCTGGCCCGAAAACCCAATCTGTGACAGATCTCCAGTCGCGGCCAGTTGAAACAATGGACCGACCGACACGTTTGAGTTAAAGAAATAATCAGCGTTCAAGTTAAGGGCAAAGGCGGTCCCATCCGGGGTGTTCGCTAGGAAGCCAATAGCTCCGCCTCCTGACAACGTCCCAGTTTTCGCATCGGCTGCGTGCGCATTGTACGGGCTGAGCAGTCCGATCCCGAGCCCGAGCACAAGGAGATACAAGAAGAATCTGGCTTCACGTCGCATCATCGCCTCCTCCTACCGTCTGCTTAAATATGCCTTACCCCAGGACCCCTTACATAACATAAAGGGGTCGTAAACTAAAGAAGGAATCCGGTCAAGATAGACTTTAGTCGAAATCCTGGTCAGAAGAGTTCTTTATAGTTAGGGGTGTGCGTGCCGCCGTCTTCGTCGGCATAGCCGATCGACCCGTGCTCCCGGTGCTCGGCCTCGTGCAAGTTGATGGCGTAGCGGCCGCGGACGTGGCTGATGGCCTCGGCAAACGTCGGCCCGCCATTTTTCTTGGAATCCTGGGGACTGTGCGGGCCAAGGGCCACAACCCTGAGCGTGCCGGAGGTTGCCCATTCTCGTTCTGAGAACACGTAGATGTCGGCAATGGCATGCGGGCCCAGCTTGTTCCCCTTGGTGGTCGGCGGGATGTACTGCTCCAGCGTCTCGTCGTGACGGGCTTTCTTAAATCGCTGGAGGAGTTGCGCGACCTGCTCGTCGGTCGTGTCGGGTGGCACGAGCACCGCGACCGCATTGTAGTCCGGCAAGACTGCCACGGTGCGGGAGGTCACGTGCGGGGCGCTGGGCGTGCCCGTGGTCATGCCAGGCGTGATTGTGGTTAGGCCCGTCTTCGGATCGGTCGGCTGGTCCTTGGGGTTCGGGATGACGATCCAGAGGAGCAGCCACAGGGCGAGGATTCCGCCCACCACGGCGGCGATGGGGTGCCCGCCGGTTGGTTTGTCAGGTTCGGGGGCGCTCGGGTTCCGAGAGGGCTGCTCGTCCTGTTGCGCGTTCTCGGTCATGGTGGCTTGCTCTTCTGTTCGGACGCCTTGGCCTCGTCCCACAGCAGGTCCATCTCGGCCAGCGTCATTTCGCCGAGGGCGCGGCCGCTGCGCTTGGCGGCCTCCTCCATGTAGACAAACCGCTCGGCGAAGCGGTTGGCGGCGCCGCGCAGCGCCTCCTCCGGATTCACTTTCACGAGCCGGGCAAGGTTCACCAGCGCGAACAGGAGATCGCCGACTTCCTCCTCGAGTCGGCGCCGGGTCTCATCCGTGGGGTTTCGCGCCGCCTTGGCTCGCGCGTCGGCGACTTCGCGGAACTCCTCGTGGATCTTGTCGACGACCTGCTCGTACCCCGTCTCGTCGTGCGGCCAGTCGAAGCCGACGCGGGCTGCCCGCACTTGCAGTTGGTAGGCGCGCAGGAGCGCCGGCAGGGCTTTCGGGACGCCATCGAGCGCCGAGCCTGACTCGCCGTCGTCGGACTGCCTGGCCTTCTCCTGCCGCTTGATCTCTTCCCAGCGGTGGACGACCTCCTCGGCGGTCTTTACGACGGGAGGGTTGATAGTAGTTTCCCCAAACACGTGGGGGTGGCGGCGGATGAGCTTCTCAGATAGGGTCTCCAGCACGTCCTCGATGGTGAAGGTCTTCCGCTCGCGCCCGATCTGGGCGTGAAAGAGTACTTGAAGCAGCACGTCGCCGAGCTCCTCTTTGAGCTTTGCCTCGTCCTGCTTCTCGATCGTTTCGAGGACTTCGTAGGCCTCTTCGACCAGGTACGGCTTGAGCGACTCGCGGGTCTGCTTGCGGTCCCAGGGGCAGCCGCCTTCTCCACGCAGCCTCACCATGATTTCCACGACGCGATCGAACCGCTCCGACATGCAGCTTCCCCCTCGGGCGTCCTCATTATGGCAAATTTTATCCTTGTGTAACAGTCTGGTCCGGAACGAGACTAATTGTCAGGCGGGTGTTGACGTGCTCACCACACACTGATATATGGAGGCATCGTTATAACTTTATCCTCCGCGAGGTGCATATGTCGGACGAGATGATCACGCAGCAAGTCAGCGAGCGGTACGCCAGGGCCGTGACCAGCGGCGAGCAGATGTGCTGCCCGACGGGCTACAACTTCGACGACCTCCGATCCTTCGTCCCGGAGGAAGTGTTGCGCGTCTCCTACGGGTGCGGCACGCCGGCTGGCCTGGCGACGGTGCGGCCTGGCGAGACGGTGCTGGACATCGGCTCGGGCGGGGGAATCGATTGCTTTGAGGCTAGCAGGCGCGTCGGCCAGACCGGCCGGGTGATCGGTGTGGACATGACCGACGAGATGCTCGCGATGGCCTGGCGCAACGCGCCGATCGTGATGGCGAACCTCGGCTATCCCGCACCGAACGTTGAGTTCCGCAAGGGCCATGCAGAGAATCTCCCTGTCGAGGATGGCAGCATTGATCTCATCATTTCCAATTGCGTGATTAACCTCGCGCCGGACAAGGCCAAGGTGTTCCGCGAGATGTACCGGGTCATCCGTCCCGGCGGGCGGTTTACGATCTCGGACATCGTCGCGGATCAACCGGTGCCGAACTATCTCATCCACGATACGGAAAAATGGGGGGACTGCCTGTCGGGAGCGCTGCCTGTGTGGGAATACCTGCGCGGCCTGGTGCAGGCGGGGTTCCTGGGCGTGCATCAGATGAAGTACTCGCCATGGAGCGTCATCGACGGCATCCATTTCGTCTCGCTCACGCTGACCGGCTACAAACTGCCGAACGCGGTGGAGCCCAATGAAGTCGGATATGTGACGCTGGTGGGCCCATTCAGCCGGGCGGCGGATGAACTGGGGCAGACCTATCATCGGGGCAAGCCCGAGCCGGTGTCGGCCCGCACCGCCCAGTTGCTTAAGACACCACCGTTCGAACGGCTCTTTCTCCTGTCGGACCAGCCGGTCTCGCTTGCGGCGACCGATGAGCGCCTCGTCTCGATCCTGCCCGCCCAGACACCCTGCGTCTGGAAAGGCCATTTCGCGCTCTTCACCGGGCCCTTTACGGAAGTGGAGGATGACGACCATCACATCTATCGGCGGGGCGTCCCGTTGGAAATCTGCTCGAAGACGCTTGACGTGCTGGAGTCCGTCCCGTACAGCCGGAACTTCACGATCATCAACCGCGCGACCGAGGCAGTCGCGGGCGAGGCCGTCTCCTGCGAACCGGGCGGAAGCTGCTGCTGACATGCTGCATCTCACGCTGACCCCCTTCGACCAGACCCTCGCCGCGCATGGGCACGACGCGCTCCGGGCGCTGCGCATCGACACGTTGCAAGTCAACGTCGGCAAGCTGTGCAACCAGACCTGCACGCATTGCCACGTCGATGCGGGGCCCACCCGGACCGAGATCATGACGCGGGAGACGGCGGAGGCGGTGCTCGACGTCGTGCGGCGCTATCCGGAGCTGCACACGGTGGACATCACCGGCGGCGCGCCGGAGCTGAACCCATACTTCGAATAC
Source organism: uncultured Nitrospirales bacterium (assembly GCA_964610095.1). Classification (GTDB taxonomy): domain Bacteria; phylum Nitrospirota; class Nitrospiria; order Nitrospirales; family NS-4; genus NS-12. Next base: position 7,764 of record CAZSUT010000010.1, read on the forward strand.
CTGGTGGAGCAGTGCTGGGCGATGGGTCGGCACGTGATGGATCGGTGCAACCTGACCGTTTTCTTCGTGCGCGGCAAGGAACATCTCCCGCAGTTTCTGGCTGAGCACCAGGTCGAGGTCATTGCCTCGCTCCCGTGCTATCTCAAGGAGAACGTGGATCAGCAGCGCGGCAAGGGGGTCTACGATCGTAGCATCGCCGCGCTGCAGGCACTCAACACGCTGGGCTATGGCAGGGAAGGGACCGGACTGGTCCTAAATCTGGTGTATAACCCGCTCGGACCCAAGCTCCCTCCTCCGCAGGCCGAACTGGAAGCGGATTACAGGGACGAGCTGGCCAAGCGGTTCAGCATCACCTTCAACCGGCTCTACACGATCACCAACATGCCCATAAGCCGGTTCCTGGGCGACTTGCAGTCCTCCGGCCAGTACGAGCGGTACATGGAGCTACTGGTGACGAGCTTCAATACGGCCGCGGTGGACGGTCTCATGTGCCGGAACCTGATCAGCGTGAGTTGGGACGGCCGGCTCTACGACTGCGACTTCAATCAGATGCTGGACCTGCCGGTGGACGGCGCATTGCCGCAGACCATCCATGAGTTCGATCTTGCCTTGTTGGCCCGTCGCCAGGTCGTCACGGGGCTGCACTGTTATGGCTGCACCGCCGGCGCCGGCTCCTCC